>CAYMGD010000006.1:0-69269 GCA_964389905.1 uncultured Coprobacillus sp.
AACAATCATCTCATTAATTATTTGTTTAGCCATACCCGATTATGCGTAAGAACCAAAACTTCTTTACAGATTTTTTTATTCTTCTGATTTATTTTCATCAGAACTATTGTCTTTATTTGACTCAATATTAGTGTTCTTCTTATTAATGATATTTGCTCCTAAATAACCAGCAATAATTGATTTAATATCCACACCTAATGTTTTCTCTAATCCATCAAATAATTGCGAACCGCTTTTGTTTATTTCTTCAGCAAGCTTAGCAGTATTGCCTTCACCATACATTGTAATTGAATCAATTTGACTATAAGCTTTTGCTAAAGGTTCTGAATATGCTTTTACTATTTCTGGTAAAACATTAGAATTTAAAATTAATTCTAAGACAGAGGCTTCGCCCATTTTTTTCATAGCTTCAGCTTTCTTTAGAATTGCATCAGCTTCGGCTTGCCCCTTAGCGAGGATAGCTTGAGCTTCTTGTTCAGCAGAAAAGCGTTCAGCTTCAGCTTTTACTTTCAAAGCAACAGCTTTTTGTTCTTCTTCGTATTTTGCAGCTTCAGCGGCTTTTTTACGTTGATAAAGATCAGCTTCAGCAGCTTGTTCAGCTGCATATTTGTTGGCTTCGGCAGTCTTTTTGATTTGTGCATCTAATTGTCTTTCTTGTAATTCAACTTCTTTTTGACCTAATTCAACTTCTCTTTCACGTTTAGCAATATCAGCATTTACTTTAGCAATATTAATTTGTTCTAAGCTTTTTTGCTCTTCTATTGCATATGCAGCATCAGCATTTGCTTTAGCTGTATCAGATTGTTTCTTTAGTTCTGATTGTCTTAATGAAAGTTCAGTATTTTGTTCAACAATTAATCTTTCAGCATCAACTCTAGCCTTGTTTGATGCTTCAGTGGCTTGTGATTGTGCAATCATAACGTCACGTTCAGCTTGAGCACGAGCAATACTAGCATTTTTAGATATTTGGGCAATATTATCAACACCAAGGTTTTCAATTACTTTGTTATTATCGATAAAGTTTTGAATTGTTAGATTAATAATTTGTAAACCCATTCTACCCATATCTTGCATTGCATTTTCTTTAACCTTTTCAGCGAACAAGTCTCTATTATGAACTAATTCTTCTAAGCGCATTTGGCCAATTATCTCTCTCATGTTTCCTTCTAAAACCTCTTTAGCAATTGTTCTAATGCCATCTAGGTCTTGTTGAAGGAAAATTTGGGATGCTTTTTCCAAAGCTTCAGGATTACAATCGACTTTGATATTAGCAACACCATCAACAAATATATTGATAAATTCCTTTGTAGGAACAGCGCTTGCTGTTTTTATATCTACTTGTATCAAATTTAAAGGAATCTTATCAACTCTTTCTAAACCAGGCATTCTAAAACCAGCCTTACCAATCAATGTTCTTTGTTTGCGTGGACCTGTAATAATAAATGCTGTATCTGGTGGAGCTTTAACATATGAAAGCAAGAAAACAATTATTATGAAAACAACCACTGCGCCAGCAATTATTAAAACTTTGCCAAGTGACATTAAATAAATCATTTTTTTACCTCCTTGATTATATAATTTATTATCTAACAATTACTGCAATTCCGTCAGGAATAACAGTTATTTTTTTATTTTTTCCAACTATTTCTTCTGCTTTTACTAAAGCTTCTTCTAATGATTGAGCATAATTCATATGCATATCCTCAAATAGTTTTTTATCACAATGGTTAGAAACAACAATAACATTTGCTTTTACAAGAATTCTAGATAATACTTGAGCTTCCCATTGGTCAAATTCAGTTTTGGATGGTTCTACTTGACATACATTATTATATGCTTCTTGAGCATTTTTAGCATCAGCTAAAATATGATAGAAGAAATCGCCACCATGACCATCTACACATGAAGATGCAATAATAATAACTCCATTATCATTAACGCATGCTTCACCAGCCGATAAACCTTTTACTGTTTGATACATGTTTTGATCTAAAGGATATCCGCCATTAGATGTAATAACTATATCAGATTTAACTGCATCCACTTTAGCAAGGGACATTACAAACTCACATCCCATATGATGAGCTTCTTCTAAATTACCAGCAAAAGCATTAATAATTTTCTTTTCGCTATTTATTACTACATTTAGTATAAATGCAAGATTTGCTTGTTTTGCAGCAAAAACCATATCTTTATGAATAGGATTTTCATCCAAGCTACCAGCTCGAGAAAATGGCGATGAAATAAATTTAGCATTATGATTCCATAAAACTGTTTTTTTAGAAGCAATTCCTGGCAAAACAGATTTTCTTCCTCCCGAAAAGCCTGCGAAGAAATGGGGTTCAATGAATCCTTCAGATATAAGTAAATCTGCTTCATCAACTAGTTTATTAAGCCATAACTCACCACCTGATGGTAAGATGCCTTTAAAAACCATACCTTCATCACAATAAGCATTATGAATAACTATTTCTTCTTCAGCAACTATTTTCTCACCATATTTTGCAACTAATTCTTCATGAGTTGTTGGGCGGTGCATACCTGTAGCAATTAGAATTGTAATTTTTGCTTCAGGATTAGTCTTTCGAATTGTTTTTAAATATATTGGCATTGTAATGTGACTAGGAACAGGTCTTGTGTGGTCACTAGAAATTATAACAATATGTTTCTTTCCTTTAACCATTTCTTCTAGTTTTAGCGAACCGATAGGATTTTCTAAAGCTTTCTCCACAAGTTCTTCTTCGCTCATTAGTGGTTTATAACTTTCTGTTTTTGATGTTAAAACTGCATTAACTCTTTCTTCATTTAACTCAAGATTTAAATGAGACTTATAATAAGGTATTTCCAATAACATTTTTTTAATCTCCTTGTATAATTAATAAAGCGCATAGAAAAATATCTATACGCCTTTTTTGTCCTCTAGTTTATTATTTATATTCTGGCTACACCAGATTTTCTTGCTGCTTCAGCAACAGCTTTAGCAACAGTTTTACCAACTCTTGGATCAAATGCAAGAGGCATAATATTTTCTGGATTTAATTCTTCATCAGAAACTAAGCTTGCAATTGCTTTTGATGCAGCAATTTGCATTTCATCATTAATATCCTTAGCTCTAACATCAAATGCACCTCTAAAGATTCCAGGAAATGCTAATACATTATTGATTTGGTTAGGAAAATCACTTCTACCAGTACCAACAATAAATGCTCCAGCCTTTTTAGCTAAGTCAGGCATAATTTCAGGCTCTGGATTAGCCATTGGGAATACAATTGGTTTGTCAGCCATTGATTTAATCATTTCTTCAGTAACTAAACGTGGGCGAGAAACACCAACGAATACATCAGCGCCTTTCATCGCATCAGCAAGTTTACCTTTTCTATTATTGATATTTGTCTTCTTAGCCATTTCAGCATGAGCAGGATTAGTATATTCTTCATCTCTATTGATGATACCATTGATATCAACCATAATTAAATCTTTGATGCCAAGTGATAATAAGAATTTACCAATTGCACAGCCTGCAGCACCAGCTCCATTTATAACAACTGTTAAATCTTCTACTTTCTTGTTAGCGCATTTTGCAGCATTAATCATTGCCGCACCAACAACGATAGCTGTTCCATGTTGGTCATCATGAAATACTGGAATATCACATATTTCTTTTAATTTTGCTTCAATTTCGAAACATCTTGGAGCAGCGATATCTTCAAGGTTGATACCTCCAAAACTTCCTGAAATTAGATAAATTGTTCTAACAATTTCATCAACATCTTTACTCTTAATACAAATAGGAAATGCATCAACATCAGCAAAAGCTTTAAATAATGCGCATTTACCTTCCATTACTGGCATACCAGCTTCAGGACCAATATCACCTAAACCAAGTACAGCAGTACCATCAGTTATAACTGCACACATATTCCATCTACGTGTTAATTCATATGATTTATTAATATCTTTTTGAATTTCTAAGCAAGGTTGTGCTACACCTGGAGTATAAGCTATTGATAAGTCATGTCTATCTTTAATATCAACTGTTGTAACAACTTCTATTTTACCCTTTTTTTGTTCATGGAAACGTAAACTTTCCTCTGCAATTGTCATTTTCTTTTCTTCTGCCATTGTTATATCCTTTCTTAGTAATTATTTTTAAACATATTTGTATTTGAAGCTTCAAAATCACCAAAGTATTTCTTTGGATCAATTCCAACAAACTTAGCAAATTCAATCATTTCCACAACTGTATTTTCGTTTACTGGAATACCATTTTTCTTACGATCTGCAACAGCTGCAACTTCTTTTTCACCATGAGTATATATTCTTGGTTGTCCATCAGCTTTTGGACTTTCTCTTAATTCTTCTAAGAATGTTGAGAAATGTTTCTTAATATCTTCAGGATTTCCAAAATATGCTGGATTAATTGCCATAAATGAATGACAAGTTCCACTCTTGCTTCCTTGATTAACTTTATTTGAAGTTAAGCCTTGAGATAAAATTGAGCAGAAAAATTCACAAACCATTCCCCAGCCATATCCTTTATGACTACCACTTTGTTCTTTAGAACCACCTAATGGCATAATTCCACCACCATTTTTAGCAACGATATTTTTCAAAACATCAGGAGCATTTGTTGAATCGTGGCCATCTTTATCTAAAGCCCAACCTTCAGGAAGAGGTTTGCCCATCTTATTGTACATTTCAAGTTTCCCTCTAGTAACAACAGTTGTTGAAGCATCAAAGAAGAATGGATAAGGCTCAGCAGGTGCAGCCATAGCAATTGGATTTGAACCAATCATTGCTAAACGTCCAAATGTTGGAACCATAATTGCTTCACTATTAGTAGCACTAAAACCGATTAAACCTTCTTTACATGCCATTTGAGCATAATATCCAGCAATACCATAATGGTTAGAATTCTTAACAGTAACAATACCTACACCATTATTTTTAGCTTTTTCAATTGCAAGTTCCATTGCTTTATGACTAACTAATTGTCCCATTCCATCATGAGCATCAATAACAGCAGAAACTGGTGTCTCGAAAACGATTTCAGGTTTAGCATCAATTTTAATTAATCCCTTTTCAATTCCTTTATGATAACGTACTAATCTTTGCATTCCATGTGATTCAATTCCATATAAATCACTTGTCATAAGTACTTCTGTAATAATTTTGCTTTCATCAGCAGTAAATCCTATTTTTTGGAAAGCTTCCAAACAAAAGTTTTCAAGCATATCGCTTTTATAAACTACATATCCCATAATATAAATCCTTTCTTTGGTAGAAATTAGTTTAACTACCATATATTGTAATTATACTACAATAATGTTAAAAAAGCAATTTATAGAAAAATAATTTTCAATAATTTGTTACAGAGCCCATTATAAAAGGGCTGACATAAAATCAACCCATATATATTAATATTTATATTTTTTCTTTAATATTATTAACAATGTTAATGTAACAATAAGAGCTAATCCCTCAGCAACTACTATTGAAAACCAAATTCCGTTTAAGCCAAAAATAAGTGGTAAAATTATTAAAGAAGCTAGTTGGAATAAAAATGTTCTCAAGAAAGATATAAGTGCTGAAATGAAGCCATCGTTTAAGGCTGTAAAGAATGATGAACCATATATAGTAAAACCAGATACTAAGAAAGATAGTGAATAAATCTTAAAGGCTTTATTTGTCATATTTAATAAATTCTCATCATAAGATGCAAATATTAAAGTAAATGGTTTTGAAAGTGTTTCCCCCGCTATAAACATTATAAGTGAAAAGATACTAATAATTACTAAACTTTTCTTCAACACACTTTTTAGTTCTTCATTATTATTAGAACCATAATTATAACTTACTATTGGAGAAGACCCAACAGAATAGCCAATAAATACAGCTTGGAAAATCATGCTTATATACATAACTACTCCATAAGCTGCAATACCATCTTCTCCTGCATATTGCATAAGCTGATAATTAAAAATCATTCCAACGATTGAAGCGGAAACATTGCTCATAAACTCTGAAGAACCATTTGTACATGTTTTTAAAATAATTTTACCATTAAATTTAAACTTACCAAGTTTTAATAAACTTGTGTTTTTTCTTGCAAAATAAATAAGAGGAATAACACCACCAACAAACTGACTCATTGCTGTAGCAATTGCTGCACCAGCCAAGCCCCATTTAAAGACTAAAATAAACACAGCATCAAGCACCATATTTGTGCAACCCGAAATAGCAGTAACATATAATCCTAATTTAGGTTTTTCAGCGGTAGCAAATAAACATTGGAATTCATATTGCATCACATAAAAAGGTAAAGCCAAAAGTATTATTCGGCCATAAACCACAGAATATTCAAGCATATCCCCCTCTGCACCTAAAAGCATTGCAATTGGTTCCAAGAAAACAATTCCTAAAAGAGATAAAACAATCGCAACAAGAATAGATACATAAACAATCGATGAAAAATACTCATTTGCTTTTTCTTTGTTTCCTTCACCAATTGTTTTTGATATTAAAGCTCCTCCACCTGTTCCAAACATAAAACCAACACAACCTAAAACTAGAAGCACTGGCATAATGAAATTTACAGCTGTAAATTCTGTTTTTCCTACATAATTTGACACGAAAAATCCATCAACTATTCCATATATTGATGAAAACACTAGCATAATAATAGAAGATATCGTAAATCGCATCAACTTGCCATAACTAAAGTGATCTGACAACTTAATCATAAACTCCTCCTCTAAAGAGTAAACATTTTGAATATTATCCCCTTAGTTACACATTCATATATTTATTCTCAATGTAACTCTTTTACTTTTTTTTTGAAATCATTCAAATATTTTTCGGTAAGAAAAAGATATGTTTTAACATCTTCTTCACTCCAGGCGTCAAGGATTTCATTTTCTATCGTTATAAGCTTTAAAGCTGTATTTTTTGTTATTTCTTTGCCTTTTGATGTCAAATGAACCTTTTTGCCCTTCTTCTCACTTTGAGTAAGATAAACTATATCCTCTCTTTCAAGATTTCTGATTGATGAATTGATTGTTTGTTTGCTTAAACCAGATTTCAAGCATATATCTTTTAGTTGGCATTCATCACCACTTTCGCAAATTGCATAAAGTATTCTCATAGCACTATCAGATATATTAAGTTTTAAATTAATTGAATGATATGAAGAATCAAGTTCACCAAGCAATTGATTATATTTCCTATTTTCATTAGAAAAATAATTTGTCATAACACCTCCATATAGTATGAAATCATACTAATTATAGTATGATTTCGGACTTTTTACAATATGAAAATGATTTCAATATTTTTATAAATATACTATTTGTCTTCTTCTAGTTTTATAAAAAACTAACTAGGCATAAATACTGGTATAGGCGATTTAAGATAATTGTTGTTATTTCTTGTTACGATGCAATCTACTTTAGAATTAATTTCTGCTTGAATCATAACAAGTTTATTAATGATAAAACGGCATTTGATATCATTATAAAGATTAATTTGCTGAAATCAATTATAATATATGTGTCAAGAAGTACCCTCATATTCTATCAACTTTTTCTTTTCTCGCTTCTTCTAATGTAATATCATCAGGAATAATTTCAAATAACGATTTTGCCATATCAACGCGTTCTTGAAAAGGATTTGTAAGTTTAGCAATAATTTTTCCATTTTTGGTAATAAAAATTTCTTCTTGTTGAGAAAGTAAAAGATATTTTGATAAATTTAATTTAAGTTCAGTTGAAGTTATATACATATTTAATGACTCCTCTTATCTAACAAAATTATAATATAATAGTTCAAAATTATCAATACATTAATACATTTTATATTGACATACATTAATACATTTTATTGAGGATAACTTGTCACTACTTCAACATTTTCTATTGTTGAGTTAACATCTTCTAATTCTTTACCATATAAATGCCCTACCCAAAAATTCTTTTCTTTTTGTGTGCTGTTCCAGGTTAAACCGTCAGTATATAGTTTTATATTATTAGCTTTGCAGTTTTCCACGTTTACATCTACTATTCCTAATCCAAATATTATTCCAGCTGTAGCATTATCACCACCAAAGAAACAATCACTTATTTCTGAATTTTTGAATACTTGTTTTGCACCTTCAGCATATCCGATTAATCCTCCGCATTGCCAGTTGTTAATTATTGTTGAATTAGTGACTTTTATGTTATCAATTGTAACATTAGCATAATTCTTACCAATTAAAACACTAGCATATGTTTGACTTTTATTTTCTTTGGTTTTTATGTATGCTTTATCAAATGTTAAGTTTTTGATTTCAAAGCTTGAACTATTGCGTGATATAAATCCACCATTTTCAACATCACTTATGTACATATTTGAAATTGTTTTATTATTACCATTTATAACTGTTCCCGTAATAGCTCCGTTCCATCCGTCTATTTGTAGCCATGTTCTTGATGACAAATCAATATCTCTCATAATATTAACAGTTTTATTTTTAAAATCACCTTCATTTATTTTTTCTGATAGCAAGAACAAACCTTTCATTGTATAAACATTATAAGTATCATCATTAACTTTAATATTAGCTTCATAATCTATTTTATTATTGGTGTTAGTTATAATTCCTTGACTTTCTGATTCATATTCTCCGAAAGCTGCATCATTTTGTAAGAAATAATTGCCATAAATAAAGCCAGTAAAAGAGTTATCTGTAATTTGTATTTCGTCACTAGTATAATTAATTGCACCAGCAATAGCACCAATATAACATTTATCATCTGCTTTTAAGGTATTAATAGTTGTATCATTAAGAGTATTATCTTTAATGATATTACCAGAAGCAACTACTCCTGCTATGCCACCACATTTACTATTTCCTTCAATGTTAACATTTATTTCGCAATCAGAAACTTTATTAGCACCAACTCCCATTTTCCCACAAATTCCTCCTATATATTCATTTCCTTTGATTATTCTTTCTTCGTCATCTTTACCTGTTATCATACATTTGCTTATTTTAATAGTTTCATTTTCCCCACAAATGCCTCCAACATTATTGTTTCCAGAAACTAATACATTTCCTTTTACTGTTATATTTGCTATTTCATCTGCTTCTGACTTTCCAGCAATTACACCAACATTATCTTTTCCAGAAATAGATATATTCTCAATATTAATATTCTTTACAGTAGAATTCTTTCCTAATATACCAAAAATACCAACATTATCATCGCTAGACTTAATAATTATTCCTTTAATTGTATGATTTAAGCCATCAAAATATCCATTGAATTTGCCACCGTAATACTCTAAATTTTCCTCAAAAGTAATATCATTATGTAGTTTTACTTTTATAATATTAATATTATTATTTTTTATTGATTTCATAAAAAGTATAAAATCATCTTTTGTATATATTCCTAATTCTTCTTTTTCTAAGTCTTTATCGTCATTCGTTTTGTTAACATTTATAGTAATATCCCCTGAATATGTTTTAGTAAAATTAACTGTTACATCGTATTCGTTTGTGCCAGTTGTTTTGTGCCAAGACGAATAAGCATTCATTCCAATATAGTCTTTCCCATCAATATTTATATTTATTGCTTCGGATAAATTATTTGCAATTATTAAAGATATTTGATAATCTTTTTCGTCCTTATAAGTACTTAAAATTGAAACTTTAAATGTTACTTTATTGTTTTCGTTTGCATTTGTTATGGTTATTTTATTATTCAATAATGATAAATAACTATTTGATGATATTTCATTATCATTTTCATAAATTTTTAAATCACTTATTTGTAGATTAATTTCACCTTTTTTATTATTTGTACATAGTTTATAACCAATTATAGTTAATAGTATAATTAAAGCTATACCAACAATAATATAAATTAGAAATTCTTTTTTTTGAAATATTTTATTTTTTTTCATTATATAATCTCCTTTATATTACTATTATTAACCAAAAATATAAAATTATTAAAAAATGAAAAAAGCTTATAAAGATATTATCCTTATAAACTTTGTTTTTCATATTTGCTATTTGCATATTTGCTATTTGCAAAGGAAGAAATGTCCAAACAATAGTACCCAGAAGAAATCAATCCATCCAAATACTAAACCTCCAAATAATGAAATAACAGCTAGAATTAAATTAATAATTCCTCCTTCGTTAAAAAACTTTTCCCAACGTGCCACAATTTCACAAATCCAGTTTACAAATGGTATCAATAGTAGTACTAGACGAACTAGTAAACCTTGATCATTAAACCATTTTCTAAAGTCATTACTTTTTTTAGCCATAATAATTTCTCCTTTATTATATTTTTATGCTTTCATAATGCATATAATGTCATTGTAAATTTCATCACTAATTTTTATGATATTTTTTCTCATTGTTTCAACTTTATCTAAAATCTCTTTACTTTTCACTTTATCAATGGATTTTGCATTGATTAAAACATTCAAATATGCTCCATCAAAAGCTGCCATAAATAGTTTTGAGGCAACACCAAAATCACTTATTAAATTTATGTTAAATTTATTATATATTTTCTTTAATAATAATACTGATTGATAGCAACATTCCATAACATTAAGTGGTGGCATAATTGCCTCATATGTTGCTATTGCAATAGTTTTATTGCGTTTATCTGCTTCTTCTTGCGTTCCTTTAGGCATTTTATAAGCCCTTGATACAATCCCATAGGCTTTGATATCTTCTTCAACTAATTGATTTAATCTTGACATATATTTTTCAATTTCTTGAAGAGAATTATAAACATCTTCTTCAACATCTTTGTATTTTTCTTTGTTTTTGGTAAAATTACATACCATATTCATTAAGCCAGCACCTAAACTGCCAACTAATGCCGCAACAGAGCCACCACCTGGAGTTGGTTTATTAGATGACAGTTCATCTAAAAAGTTATTTATTGAATTATCTAATATGCTTAGCGATTTGTAATCAATGCGATTTTCAATTATTCTATCGTTAATATTTACATCTAATTTAAGTTCATCGTTAAAGAAGTTTAATACAGCTTTCTTAGGAACTAAGCCAATTATTTCACAATTTAATACTTCAACATTTTTTTGTAAAGCAAGTTCTTTTATTTTATTATATACATCATAAATAGATGTAACTTCATAATTTGTTAGATTCATTGATACTTGAGCATAAGTCTTGTTATCATTATGTATTTCTAACCCCAAAGCCTTAACACAAGGAAACCCACCATTTGATGCTCTAATTACTTCAGAGATGCTTCTAGCAAGGAAAACATCTTCTGTATTAAGGTTAACATTAAAAGCTATTAGAAAGTTTCGAGCTCCACAAGCTACAGCTCCAGCAGTTGGATGTTTATGGCTACCGTAATCAGGTAACCAATTAGGATCTTGCATTTTCTCATCTAAATGTTCAAATTCACCTTTGCGAATTGTTTCAAGTCTTTGTCGATATTCTTTAGGTTGCGAATATTCATACAAATATACTGGTAGAAAGCATTTTTCTGAAATAACTTGTGCAACTTCTTTTGATAAGTTAACAGCATCATCCATAGTTGCTGATTCTAAAGGAACAAAAGGCATAACATCAATTGCACCAATACGAGGATGGACACCATTATGTTTTGTTAGATCAATTTCAGAGACAGCTACTTCGGTTAACTTTATTGCAATATCTTTTATAGTTTCATAATCTCCTATTATAGTTAGAACAGTTCGATTATGGCTTTTATCGCTTGAATAATCTAATAATTTTGCCTTAGTAGTTTCAACAGTTTTTATAAGTTTTGAGATAACAACCTCATCACTTGTACTAAAGTTAGGAATAAATTCATATATTTTTGTCAACATTTTCACCTATAACTATTTATAATTGCTAATTAGCTATTAGCAATTGCTAAAGCAGTTTTAATTAAAGTATCTTCTCCTTTAGCATAATCTTCATATGTTTGAAGTTTACTAATACTTGGGGAAAATACCATTGTTTCGTCCTTACTATAGTAGTCGAAATATTGTTGTGGGTAGGAAATTCTTAATCGTGAATTAGGAAGTGTGTAATATGCTTTATATCCAAAATAACTGCTTAATCCTCCTGTTGGGCTTCCAATGGTTGTAAAAGAATTACCGAGTGTAGCTACTAAATTAACAACAGCTACACCGTATGTTCCTTCGTTCACTAGAACAAATACATTCCCTCCATTAACTTTATATTCAACTAACATTGCTGCTAAAGGAATAATTGTTTCTTGAAGTCCCCCTGGATTATTTCTTAAATCTAATATAACCGATTTAAAAATATTAGGTTGAGCAATACTGCGTACTTCTTCAGTGAATTTCTTTACTGATTTATTAGGATCATCGTTGCATACATTAAATTGAATGTAAATATAATCATCTTTTGTGTCTAAAGAATAATATTCGCCATTATATTCACTTATTAGCGCAGGTGCATTCTTTATAAAATTCATTTTTGAATAATCTGAATTCTTATAAGCCGAAAAAGTAACAATTTCTTCTTCACCATTGTATTCAAGACAAATTTTAACATATTTAGAAGATACAATTCCTGCACTCTTTAATAAGTCCCAGAAAACAATATTTTCTGAAGCCAAATATTTTTGTCTTGCCACAGTATCAGCACCAAAATAGTCCTTTAACTTTTCAACAACATCATCTATTTCCGTATCTTCAATTGCTTTTATTTTCCAGCCAATATACTTAGAATAGTTTTCAGCCGCTTTATAAATAATATATCCTTCTTCAAACTTTTCCACTTCAAAAGGTAAATAATATCTATTAGCATATCTTGTTGAGTCTAAAGTACTAGTTGTAGCATTATCACCAATAGATGCAACGATCTTCATCATTTCAAAGACGAAATCATCAGATGAAATAGTATCTAACTTATCACTTAATGCTTCTATTTTTTCATCAAAATCTTTTGTATTTATTTTATGTGAATAATTAATGTGTTCTTTCTTTAATTTTTCTTTTAAAAGTTTTAAATCTTTTCTTTTTTCTTTGACAGTTAATTCATTAACTAATTTTCCATCGCCAGGTGTTGAATCTTTCAATTCTGTGCCACATGATATTGAAAAAAGGCAGATAAAGCATATTAAAATAATAAAATATTTCTTCATTTATAGTTATCCTCCAATGTTATTTTTATAATTACTATTATAAATATTATAATAGAAAACACTAAAAAAGTCAATTCTTAAGAAACTATTGTTAGTACTTTTTTTTAGAAAAGTTTATTATTTGTGCATTGTATTGTGTATTTTATAGATGTTTTTATTCTTATTTCAAATTTAACAAAATAAGCATTTATAGAACTATAAAAAAAGAGTTATGACTAATCATAACCCTAATTTGAATAGAAATGCTCAATTTCTATTCACTTCGTAAAATATTGCGCTCAAAGTAATTATTTTCTAACTGGTTTATTTGTTGGTTTTGGTAATGGTCTAAACATATTATACCTCCATTATATTTTCTTTTGTTATTATATTATATTCTTATAGTTTCTCAATTATTCGTAATTTTGCACTATGAGAACGATGATTCTCATCTAATTCTTTTTCTGATGCAATAATTGGTTTTTTTGTTATAATTTTATATTGATAAACTATCTCTGCGTCCTTAACAGGCAAACCACGAGGAATATTTGGCTCAGTTACTTCTTTAAATATTTGTTTACATATTCTATCTTCTAAAGAATGGAATGTTATCACACATATTCTTCCGCCTTGTTTCAGCATATTTAAACTATCTCTTAAAGATTTTTCAAATACATTAAGTTCATCATTTACTGCAATTCGTAGAGCCTGAAAGACTTGTTTTGCTGGGTGTCCTTTTTGTCTTAATACTTTTGCTGGAAGTGATTTTTTTATTATCTCAACAAGATCAAATGTTGTTTCAATTGGCTTAATTGTGCGTTCTTTAACTATATTTTTAGCTATTTGTGAACTAAATTTTTCTTCGCCATATGTGTAAAATATTTTTTTCAATTCTTCATATGAATACTCATTAACTATATCATAAGCTGAAATTTTTTGTGAAGTATTCATTCTCATATCGAGATGTGAATCAAAGTTGTAACTAAATCCTCTTTCAGGTGTATCTAATTGAAAAGATGAGACACCTAAATCATAAAGTATTCCATCAACCTTGTTAACAGATTCTTCTTCTAAAGCATTCTTTATATTAACAAAGTTTAACTGAAATATAGTAAAATTGGAAGATACGCTAGCAAGCTTTTCTTGCCCTTTCTTTCGCGTTTGCTCGTCTTGTTCGAAACAATAGAGCCATCCTTCTTTGATTTTTTCAAGTATTCGGCTTGCATGGCCACCACCTCCTAAAGTGCAATCTACATATATGCCATTACTTTTGATATTTAATCCGTCTATTACTTCATTCAACAAAACTGGAATATGCCCTTGTGAATTATTTATATTTTTGTTCATAAGTTCCTTTCTTACAATTTTGTTAGAAATTTGTATTATCTTGTGCTATTTTTTCGCTTAATTCCATAAGCATTGCATCACGATTTTCTTCCATCTTATCCCATTCTTCTTGTGACCAAATTTCAATTACTTTATTGGCTCCAATTATAACGCATGCTTTATTATCAGAAGAAATATTAGCATGTTTTCTTAAAACATCATCTAAGTTAATTCGTCCCTGAGAATCGAATTGCTTATAAAAGGCAGATGACATATATAGACGAGAATAATTACGACTATCTTTTTTATTATATGAAAGTGATGATAATTCATTTTCCACAAATTCATTCCATTCGTTTATTGGATAAATAGTGATACATTTCTCAAAGCCCTTATTTACTACAATTTGCGTACCTAGTTCTCTTCTATAGTCAGCAGGTATAATAATTCTATTTTTTTCATCTAAGTTGTATTTATATTGTCCAATAAACATAAGGTATCTCCACTTTTCACCACTTTTTAACACAAAATACCATTTGTTAACACTATTTTACACTATATTTCCCCAAAATGCAAGTATTTTTTTATTTTTTTTAAAATTATTTTAAAAAATCTAGCACATAAGCTAGTATTATATTTAAGATAATAATTATACAAAAAAAAGACGCTTAACTAATATAGTTAAGTCGTCCTTTTATGAGTGTTATATCAGTGTTTGTTATTTCTCAATTATAACTAATGGTTTGATTAAATCACGTGGTTTATCCTTCATAAGCATTAAAGCAGGTTCAACGTTTTCTAATCCAACGAATCTATGTGTTACAAGTCTTTCTGGATGAATACGACCAGCCATAACAAGGCTTGCTAGTTTTTCCATACGTAATCTTCCACCAGGCATTAAACCACCACGGATTTGTTTGTGACCCATTCCACAGCCCCATTCAGTTCTAGGAATCTTAATATAATCACCATCGCCTAAGTAGTTTACATTACCAATAATTCCACCAGGTTTAAGCATTCTAATTGCTTGATCAAATGTATCATTATCGCCACCAGCAATTACTATTTTATCTACACCTTTATTATTAGTTTTAGCCATAATTTGTTCAACGATATCGCCTTCTTTGTAGTTGATGATTTCAGTTGCGCCAAATTCTAAAGCTAAGTCTGCACAATTCTTTCTTGAACCAACAGCATAAATTTTTGAAGCACCACGAATTGCAGCACCAGCAACAGCCATAAGTCCAACTGGGCCAATACCAATAACAGCAACTGTATCACCAAATTGGATATCAGCAAGTTCAACACCATGGAAACCTGTAGGAACCATATCAGCTAGCATACAAGCTGCAGCTAAATCCATTCCTTCTGGTAAATGAGCTAGATTACCATCTGCATCATTAACATGGAAATATTCAGCAAATACACCATCTTTAAAGTTAGAGAATTTCCATCCTGAAAGCATACCACCAGAATGCATTGCAAATCCTCCTTGAGCTTCTAAAGAATTCCAGTCAGGAGTTATTGCGGCAATCAATACACGGTCACCAGGTTTGAAGTCTTTTACTTCTGAACCAACTTCAACAACTTCACCAACAGCTTCATGTCCTAAAATCATTTCATGTCTATCACCAATTGCTCCAGCCCAAACTGTATGTACATCTGATGTACAAGGAGCAAGTGCAAGTGGTTTACAAATAGCATCTGTTGGTCCACAAACTGGTTTATTTTTTTCTACCCAACCTGTTTCACCTATTTTCATCATTGCAAAACCTTTCATTTTTGTACCTCCTTAGTATAAATTTTATAAAATGTTTTACATATTTTTACTGTATAATTATATCGAATTATTGATTTAAAAACAATATATTTTGCTATACGTTTTTTTAAATTAATCATATCAAAAAATATATAGCTATAATTATTATTGTCTAAAGCTCTAAAAATATACTTATTTACTTTAAACTCTAAAAGCATAAAAAAAGTACTCATTCACGAGTACTTTTTTATTAGAAAATTAAACAATCAATTACTTGTCTTCTTCAGATTTTTTAGGTCTTTTAACTTTCACTTCATTGTTTTCTTTAGCTTCTCCTGCTTCAGCTTTCTTAGATGATTTTTTAGGTTTTTTAGTTTCTTTTACTTCTTGTTCTTTTTCTTCAAGAGCTTTAGGAGCTTTAACTAATTTACCATCATAATAACCACAAGATTCGCAAACAACATGAGCAAGCTTAATGTCGCCACAATTAGGGCATACCATCATACTAGGTCCTTCTAGTTTGAAATGGCTACGACGTTGACGTTTTCTAGTTTTAGAGATACGTCTTTGTGGAGCAATTGCACCCATTTTAATTCACCTCTTTACTCTGTAGTAGTTTTACTTTTAGTAATGCTTATGGGCTTTTCTAATAAAACATTTTCCCAAATGATATCATACAAATCAATTGTATTCTTTTCAATAAAACGAGCATCTTCATCATCTTTGTCTTTTGAAAACACTTCTTTAACCTCTAAATCGATTGGAAATTCAACTTCTTCTAATGTCCATGCATCTTCTAAATACATAACTGTATGTATCTTCAAATTAAAGATAAAACAATCATCCATAGAAGCTTTGCAAGTTCCAGAACAAGTCACATCATCCATTCTTATTATATCGTTAATGTTTTTCACATATTCATTATAATTAACTGTGCCATCAAACACTAACGGCTCATTAATATAACGATAAAGTTGTTGTACTGACCATTTCATAGGGAATCACCATAACATATATATTATACAACTTTTTATTTGATTTGTAAAGATAATTTTTTAGTTGTGTTAATACTTTTTCTATATATAATAATTTAAATAAATCCTTCATAAATAAAAAGCCAATAAAGGCTTTCTATTAATTTTATATTATTTATAAAGATCAATAACTTCTTTAATTTTCTTTGCTAAACCTTCAATATCTTTAACTGGCATTGAACAAATAGCCACGCGAACACTCTTTGCTGTTGGTAAAAGATATATTTTGCGTTTCTTTAGTTCTTCAATTACTTGGTTTTCATTATTGCATGGAATAGTAATAAAGAAACCGCTTTGATAAGGATATACCTTTAATCCAATTTCTTTTGCTTCCTTAAGGAATAATGAACTACGTTTATCAAGTAAATCAACTACCACTTGTAATTCTTTATTTAATTCATTAACAAGTTCAGGATTTTTGTCAACTTTGCATACTAAGCTAACCATACCTTTATTACAATTACTCCATGTATTTCTTGCTGTAAAGTTTGCCGCATTAAATAAATCAATTACATTCTTTTCATCTTTACCAAGAATAACTTGAGCACCTAATCTTTGTCCATAAATAAAATATGTTTTTGAAAAGCTTAAAGCAACTGAAACTAAAACATTTTCGGCACACTTTGTAAATAGTTTAAGTTTTTCTCTTGTTTTATACATTCCATCAACAGACATATCCATATAAGCACAATCATATACCATAACACATGGTACTTTTGTTGAGTTTAGATAATTAATTAATTCTTCTAATTCTTCTGGTGTCATAGAATATCCTGTTGGATTATTACAAGGATCATTTAAGAAAAATACTAACTTGCCTTGTTTGGCAATAATTTCATTTCCTTTTTCGATGAAACCTTTCATATTAAATTTATCACCATCAAACAAGAAATAGCTATCAACATTAATTCCTCTATGAGTAGCGATACCTATGTATGGTCCCCAACATGGACTTGGAATTAAAAGAGTTTCACCTGGATCTAAGCAGTTATAGCAGCCACTAACTAAAGCTCCAGTTCCACCAGGAGTTGGAATACATCTTATAAACATTTCTTTTTCGATATCTTTACGAACATGTTTAAAAAGATGATTTACAGCTGCTTCATGAAAATCTTTACCACCATCGCTTGTTGAATAAAGATATACCTCATCATCTTTTAATGTTTTAAAAACGTCTTTAACTATTTGGTGAGTACTAAAAGAACCATCTTCGTAATAAAATGTTCCTAGTGTTCCATCAATAATAGATGGGTCAAGTTTTTTTGCTGCTTTCGCTTCGGAAGAAATTTGAAATCCGTCACTTTTTAGAATTTTACCATCGGCATGTTTTGATATTGTTTTATATTGCATATTATTTATTCTCCATTTCAAAATATTTTTTACATTTTAACATTAAACAAACTGTTTTAGCATCGCAAATAATTCCTTTTTCTATCATTTCATTTGCTTCTTCATATTCCATATCAATCACATCAAGGAATTCACCTTCATCAAGATTTTGTTTGCTTTCTTGATATTCATCAACATAATAAAGGTAAAGAACTTCCGTTGATATGCCTGGGCTAACAAATATTTTACCCATTTCAAAAACTCTTGTTGGTATTACGCCAACTTCTTCCTCCACTTCACGAATAATTGCGTGTAGTGGTTCTTCCCCCTTTTCAAGCTTTCCAGCAGGAAGTTCAATGAGTTCAGAGGAGAAAGCATATCTATACTGCTTAACAAAAGGTATTTTGCCACTCTTTAGTTTTACAAGAGCACACACTCCACCATTATGATGAACAACTTCTCTTATTGATGTTCTTGTACTATCTCCATTATTTATAGAGATAGTATCCAAGGTGACGTCAATTATATGCCCTTTATATATTATTTTTTGATTAATTTGTTTTTCTAGTGCTGCCATAAAAACCTCTTTTTCTAATAATTATATCACTACCTTCAAATAAAATAAATATAAAATTTAAAATTAATATAATTTTTATCAAAAAAAACTTGAAGGATTAGTTCAAGTATTTATCTTATGTTAAATTAAAATCATTAATAAATTGTTTAAGCATACTACTTGCATAAACAAAACTTTGACTACTAACATAATCTTTATCAATTATAATTATTCCTTTAATATAATATAGCATTACAAAGAAACAAAAATAATCAAAATAAAAATCATCATTATACTTCATAAAATAGTCAGAGACTATTTCTTTGCGATCTATCTTTACATCTTCTGTCTCCACATAAAACTTTACTAAATCTAAAATAGGAATACCTATTTTCCCTTTTTCAACACTTATTAAATAATCTGATTCAGATGAACATAGTAAATGCTCTAATTTAGGATTATTGTGAACAAACGAAAAATCCACAGTTTTCTTTACTTTTATGTGTTCAACAATTTTCTTATTTAACTTTCCCATTACTTTCTTGGCATCTAATATATTATGATATTCTTTTAATATTAAAATACTATACTCATCATAAGGTCTTGCTTCAACAGTTCTTACAAAGGCTTCAATTGCATCAAACTTATATTGTAAATAATTATATATTTCTTCTAACTTTTTTCGTGATGTTTGAGGAGAAAGTTCTCTTCGAAAAGTTGTATTAATGTGCAATTTGTTTAGTTCTTCGTTTAGCCTATTTGTTTTCGCTTCTTCTCGCAAATAGTTATTATCAAGATATGGTAAGATATAATACAAACGATTATCGTTTTTAGTTATATAATTATTATTAACATTCTTTAAAGGATAAAGAACATTGCTAACATTTTGACTATTTAAATAGTTATATTTAGCATCAGTATATAAGTTACTTTCTTTTATTAAATATTTATTTCCATTATTACAAGTAATCTGTATACATTTACTTGTTAAATTACGATAACTTGTACCAAGAATATGATATTCTCGCAATACATTTAATATTACATTTCTCATTTCTTTATTATAATTCTTTTCCTATTTTGAAAATCTTTATTTAAATCATTTTCATAAATTTTAGAGATACTAACATTTTCACTTTGGCAAATCTTTTCTATTTCATTTTCTTGTTTTGGATAATAAACTCTAACCGTATCTTTAACTTCTTTAAGACCTGTTAATACAAGTTTTTTATCATCTTTATTATTTATCTGAACTGTATCATCACGATTTAAAAAGATATTATTTAATAATTCATCATATTTTTCTTTTATATCAGTTATCACTTGTTCTGGGGCATTATCTAAAACATCTATATCACTGATATTACTGTCAATACTGATAGCATTATCAGTTATAACATTATCAGTGATAGCATTTTCAGTTATTTCCTCAGCCACTAGTTTTGTTTCAATTGGTTCCACAGTTTCTTTTTCTTCTGATATTATGTTAGGAATAGATCCTTCACTGATTTTCATTTCATATTGAGCATATATTTCAAAAGAGCATTCTATTCCATTATTTACTATCTCATAGTATTTAAAATTATCAGTTCTAACTACTTCTATATTATAACTTGCATTTTTAAACATTAATGTAAAGGGAACTTTCTTTGTAAAAGTATCTGTTGTTTCATCTTTTTTTAAATAAGTCCCAGTAACATTAACTTCACCATTTAGTTCTCCATTACTAAAAGTATAATCGCCAATACTTCCCACTATTTCTTCAACTTTCACATAATCATCTAATTCAATTTTTGTTTCACAGCATATTCTTAACTCCATATTTTCACCATCCTACCATATTATATTAACAATATAAAAAAAATATGAAGATAAAACTTCATACTTTATATTATAAATACTTTTTGATTATATCTTCAATTTTTTCAAAGCCTGTTTTTTTCTCAGATGATGTAAATATAACTTCTTTTTGTTGTTCTGCTGATAACTGTAGTTTTGTAAAAACATTTTTCTTGCGTTCGTGAAGTTTTGTTGAGCGAACTTTATCAACTTTCGTAGCAATAATTTTTATATTCACATTATGATATTTCATAAACTCATACATTAAGATGTCATCACTAGTTGGACCTACTAGTGTATCAACAAGCAAAAAGGCAACTTTCAAATTATCATTTTCCAGAAGACATTCTTCTATATATCTCCCATAATCTTCTCGTTCCCCATATGTTCTTGAGGCATAGCCATACCCTGGAGCATCAATCAAATAAAAAGATTTATCAATGAAAAAGAAGTTCAAAGTTCTTGTTTTTCCAGGTTTTGATGATGTCTTCGCAAGCATTTTTCTTTTTGTTAGAGCATTAATCAACGAACTTTTTCCAACATTAGATCTACCTAAAAAAACAAATTCTGGCAAATTATCTTTGTTTGGATATTGGCTCTTCTTTACAGCACTAATAATATATTCACAAGATTCAAACATATTTGTTCTCCTAAATTAGCAAAATAAATCCCTGTAAAACAGGGTGGATGTATTCTATAAGCCTTGTTCTGTACATTAAAACTAATGTGGTAATCATTTATCTCTAATTAAAAATTAGCCCTCAATAAAGGTTCATTTTCCTTTTGAGGATTCCCCTACCATAATTTGGGTTTCTAGCTTATGGGGTTTACCGCGTTTCACCCTTCAAGTTTCCTCGAAGAATCGTCTCTGTGGCACGTTATAAATAATTATCCATTTAACAGGATAATTATTAGCCATCACATTCCAAGTGTTCCATTTTATTAATTATATATGGACATAATCACTACCGCCATCTCAGCAGGTGCTAGCAAGGACTTTCCTAACATTTTTCAATGCTCGATTACCCGAATACATAAATATTTTACCATATTTTTTTAATTTTTTAAAGTGTTTTTTAAATATAAAAAGGCCTTTTACAGCCTTATTCATTATCTTCTGATTTTTTATCAGATTTTTTATCTTTTTTTACTCTTTCTTTACGTTCTTTCTTTTCTCTTTTTTCACCACTATTTTTCTTTTTATCTTCTTTCTTGCTTTCATAAGCTTCTTTTGTTGAAAGGTTAACTCTGCCTTTATCATCGATATCAGTAACTAAAACCATAATTTCATCACCTATTGCAAGAGCGTCTTCAACTTTATCAATTTTTGAAGCAGAAATTTTTGAAATATGAAGTAATCCTTCACATCCATCCCATAGCTCAACAAATGCTCCAAATTTTTCGATACGTGATACTTTTCCTAAATAGTATTTACCAGCTTCAGGAACACGAACAATACTTAATATCTTTTCTTGAGCTTTCTTTATCCATTCTTCATTTGAATGCATTATATAAACTCTACCATCTTGTTCAATATCAATCTTAACATTATCACAATTATTGATTATATCAGTTATAACTTTACCACCAGAACCAATTACATCACGAATCTTATCTGGATCAATTCTAAACATTATAACTTTTGGTGCATAAGGACTTAAATGATCACGATATGTAGGAATAGTATTAAGCATATGACCTAAGATTGTCATTCTTCCTTCTTTAGCTTGGGCTAAAGCTTCTTTAAGAATCTTTTCATTGATTCCTTCAATCTTAATATCCATTTGCAAAGCGGTAATACCATTTCTTGTACCAGCTACTTTAAAGTCCATATCACCATAATGGTCTTCCATACCTTGGATATCAGTTAGAATAGTATATTTATCGCCATCACTAATTAATCCCATAGCAATACCAGCAACAGGAGCTTTAATAGGAACACCAGCTGCCATAAGTGCCATTGTACCAGCACATATTGATGCTTGTGATGATGAACCATTTGATTCTAAGATTTCACTTACAACTCTAATTGTATAAGGAAATTCATCTTCGCTTGGAATAACTTGAAGAATTGCTCTTTCACCTAAAGCACCATGACCGATTTCGCGACGTCCTGGTGAACCATATCTTCCAATTTCACCTACACTATAAGCAGGGAAATTGTAGTGAAGCATAAATCTTTTACCTTCTTCTTCACCTAAACCATCAATGATTTGAAATTCATTTAGTGAACCTAAGGTAACAACGCTAAGAGCTTGTGTTTGACCACGAGTAAATAGTGCTGAGCCATGAGTTCTTTCAAAAATATCAACACGTGATGATAATGGTCTAATTTCATTAATTTTTCTTCCATCAGGTCTTACTTTATCTTCTGTTATTAGACGGCGAACTTCTGTTGCAACAATTAGTTCTAATAGCTCTTTAACATAGCCAATTTTTTCTTCAAGATCTTCATCTTGTTTCCATTTTTCTGTTAAAGTTTCAATTGTATTTTCATCAATTTCATCAATTTTAGCATAACGAGCAAGTTTATCTTCAATTACAATTGCATCCTTAAGAGGTTGTTCAGCCATATCACGAACAAGTTTATCAATTTCTTCAGGAATTTTGTGAAGTTCAACTTCCACTTTTTCTTTACCAATTTCTTTAGCAATTTCTTCTTGGAATGCACAAAGTTTTTTAATCTCTTGGTGACCAAACATTAAGGCATCAAGCATATCATCTTCTGATACTTCTTTTGCACCAGCTTCAACCATATTGATAGCATCTTTTGTTCCTGCTAAAATTAAATTAATATCTGATTCTTCTAACTCTTTAACAGTTGGATTAATAACAAATTTACCATTAACACGTCCAACAACAACACCAGCAATTGGGCCATGGAAAGGAATATCTGATATAGTTAAAGAAAGTGATGCTCCTAACATTGCTGCCATTTGACTAGAATTATCAGGATTTGAGCACATAACAGTGTTTATAACTTGGACTTCGTTTCTAAATCCTTCAGGGAATAATGGTCTTAAAGGACGGTCAATCAATCTAGATGTTAAAGTTTCAAATTCACTTGGGCGGCCTTCACGTTTCAAGAATCCACCAGGAATTTTACCAGCAGCATATAGTTTTTCTTGGTATAAAACAGTTAAAGGAAAGAAATCACCTGTTCCTTTCTTTGTACTGAATACACAAGCTGATAAAACTGCTGTATCATCAAATCTTACCAAGACAGAGCCATTGGCTTGCTTTGCTAATTCTCCAATCTCGCAAACAAACTTACGACTACCTTGGACATATTCGTATACTTTTTTTTCACTCATTTATTTTTCTCCTAATAAAATAATTTATTATTAAAAAGGGTAATCGCTTACCCATTTCTTTTATTTTCTTAAATTTAATGCTTTAACAAGTTCACGATAAGAAGCAACGTCTTTATTACGTAAATAAGTTAATAAATTACGACGATGACCAACTTTTCTTAATAGTCCACGACGTGAATGGAAATCATGTTTGTTTACAGAAAGATGTTCATTCAAACGATTAATCTCAGCTGTAAGAATAGCGATTTGAACCTCAACAGATCCTGAATCAGCTTCATTTTTTCCAAATTGTGCTACTAATTGTGCTTTTTGTTCTTTTGAAATACAAGACATTTTAAAATCCTCCTAAATATAATTTTCACCTAAAACATAGAAATGCGTTGGAGATTCACATTTCAAAGCCATAGGAACGTTATTATTATACCACTTTTATATATAAAATACAATAAAAATTTTTGTTATTTTTTTCGATAAAAAAGTACCCACAAAATGTAAGTACTAATTATAAACTATTTTACTTTTGGTCCAGCTTTAACTAAAGCTTTACCAGCAGGATTTCCTTCATATTTCGCAAAATTCTTAACGAATCTTCCAGCTAAATCAATTGCTTTTTCTTCCCATTGTTTTGGATCAGCATATGTATCACGAGGGTCTAAAATCTTCGGATCAACACCATTTAAAGCTGTTGGAACTTCAAAGTTGAAGTAAGGAATTTGTTTTGTTGGAGCGTTTAGAATATCGCCGTTAAGAATAGCATCAATAATTCCACGCGTATCACGAATAGAAATACGTTTGCCAGTTCCATTCCAACCAGTGTTAACCAAGTAAGCTTTAGCTCCACTCTTTTCCATTTTCTTAACTAATTCTTCAGCATATTTTGTTGGATGTAATTCTAAGAATGCTTGTCCGAAACATGCAGAGAATGTTGGAGTTGGTTCAGTAATACCTCTTTCAGTACCAGCAAGTTTTGCTGTGAAACCTGATAAGAAATAGTATTGAGTTTGTTCTGGTGTTAAGATTGATACTGGAGGAAGTACTCCGAAAGCATCAGCTGATAAGAAGATTACATTTTTAGCAGCTGGAGCTGAAGAGATTGGACGAACAATCTTTTCAATATGATTAATTGGATAAGAAACACGTGTGTTTTCAGTTACGCTCTTATCAGCAAAATCAATCTTGCCATCTTTATCTAATGTAACATTTTCTAATAAAGCATTACGTTTAATAGCGTTATAGATATCAGGTTCTGAATCTTTATCTAAGTTAATAACTTTAGCATAGCAACCACCTTCGAAGTTGAATACACCATTGTCATCCCAGCCATGTTCATCATCACCAATTAGTAAACGTTTTGGATCAGTTGATAAAGTTGTTTTTCCTGTTCCTGATAAACCAAAGAATATTGCTGTATTCTTTCCTTCCATATCAGTATTTGCTGAACAGTGCATTGAAGCGATTCCTTTTAATGGAAGATAGTAGTTCATCATCGAGAACATACCTTTCTTCATTTCTCCACCATACCATGTATTAATGATAACTTGTTCGCGGCTTGTAATGTTGAACATAACACAAGTTTCAGAATTTAATCCTAATTCTTTATAGTTTTCAACTTTAGCTTTTGAAGCATTGTATACTACAAAATCAGGTTCAAATTCTTCAAGTTCTTCAGCTGTTGGTTGAATAAACATATTTTTGATAAAATGTGCTTGCCATGCCACTTCAACAATGAAACGAACTGCCATACGAGTGTCTTTGTTTGCTCCACAAAATGCATCAACAACAAATAATCTCTTATTTGATAATTCATTAATAGCAATATTTTTTACAGCTTCCCATGTAGAAACAGATGCTGGATGATTATCATTTTTATATTCATCAGAAGTCCACCATACAGTGTTCTTTGAATTTTCATCAACAACAATGTATTTATCCTTAGGAGAACGTCCTGTATAAATACCAGTCATTACATTAACTGCTCCTAATTCGCTTTCTTGACCTTTTTCATAGCCAACAAGTTCTGGTTTAGTTTCTTCTTCATATAACATTTCATATGAAGGATTGTAAACTATTTCAGTTGCACCATTGATACCATATTTTGATAAATCGATTTTTTTCATTTTAAATTTTCCTCCTCAAAGAAATTAATATCTAGTATCTCATTTTATATAATAATTATAGCAAAAATATAGTTTTTTATCAAGTGTAATGTTTCAAAATTTATTTTGAAAACGATACACATTTATTAAATATGTAGTATATATATTTATATTACATTTCTTCTAAGCATTTAATGCCTAATATATTCATACAAGTACCTAAAGTATTTAAAACGGCATTAACTAAAGCTATACGGCATTTCTTCTTTTCAATATTTTCTTCATACAAAATACTTGCGTCATGATATAGTGATGAAAACTCTTTAGCAAGACTAAAAGCAAAATTAGCAATTATATGAGGACTTTTTTCTTTAACCGCATGACTGATTACACTTGGGAAAGAGTATAAAGTACTAATTAGTTCTCCTTCAATTGGAAGTTCCATAGCACTATAATCAAATTCACTATAGTCATTTATATCATATACTTCACCACTAGCTTGTAATTTTCTAAAAATAGATGAAATACGAGCATATGTATATTGAAGATATGGACCAGAGCATCCTTCAAAAGTCAAAGCCGAATCCCAATCAAATATTACATTTTTATCATTAGAAGTTTTTTGAATAGAATATTTTACAGCTCCGTAAGCAATATCAGCTGCTAACTGTTCGTTTCTTTCACGATTGTTACGAGTAAAACTTTCCATAACTTTCTCTGTAGCTATTTTCATAAAATCTTCAAGTAATACCACTGTCCCATTACGAGTTGACATACTTCCTTCTTGGAGCATAACAAATGAGTAATGGATAACTTCTGGAACTTGATAACCAAGTTCTCCAACAATAGTTTTTATTTGTTCGAAATAAAGTTTTTGGTCTTCTCCTAAAACTAAAATGTTCTTGTCAGCGCCTTGCGAGCCCTTCCATATTGTATAACAAATATCTCTTAATGGATATAAAGATGTTTTATCGCCTCTTGTTATAACTAAAGGTGTTAATTTCTTATATTTATCAAACATCACTACAAGACGTCCATCTTCATCTTCTTCTAAGTGCAAGCCTGCGTTAGGATTATCACTTAAAGCTTTTATTTCTTGTAAAACTTTGTCAACATTATGACTGAAAATGAATTCTGATTCATAATCAAATGAATCATAGAAGACACCTAATTTATTAAAAATAGCAACTTGTCCTTTTATACATGTATCAACTATTTTCCTAAATTTTGCTTTCACTTCTTCATCATTATTTTCAAGTTTAAAAAGTAATTCAAATACTTCTTTTTCCACTTCTGGTTTTTCTTTAACTAAAGCATTTGTTTTTACATATAAATCTAATAAATCTTCAAACTTTACATCTTCTTTTCCTAAAGCACCATAAACAAGCATAGAAATTTGTTTACCTATATCATTTACAAAATAATGGACATCCACATCATAACCTTCAAATTGCATTAATTTAGAATAAAAATCACCAACAATTGCATTTCTACTTCTACCAATGTGAGGAGATGCGTTAGGGTTAATACTTGTGTGTTCGATTAAACATCTTTTACCATCTCCAAAGTGAGATGAACCATATTTTTTATCAGTAATTGCGGAAAGAATAATTGATTTGTAGTATGTATTTTTATCAAGAAAGAAATTCAAATATCCTCCAACATTTTGAGCTTTAATTACAAAAGTTGGAAATGCAATTTCCGAAAGTCTCAAAGCTATATCAACAGGACTTTTATGTAGTTCTTTGGCAAATGTAAAACAAGGAAGAGCAATATCTCCATATTCACTGTTTTTAGGAAGTTCAAACAAAGAACTTAAATTAGCTTCAATTTGTAATTCGCTTGTTATACAATCTGCTATTTGTTTTTTTATATCAATATTCATATTTATGTTTTCCTTTACTTATTTTTTTAGTTAAAACCTAATTTTTTTATGATTATCAAAGCAACTACAATATGTAGTGCTAAAGATAACACATTGACAGCTGTAAAATACCAATGTTCAGCTTTTGTTTTATGCCTTAAAGTATACATTCCTATTAAACCACCCAAAGCGCCAAAGAGGAATGAATGAAGTAATAATCTTTTTTCACTGATTCTTCTTTTTCCCTTGATTGCTCTTTTTTTATCAATTGCATAAAGAGTAAAAGTAATGATACTCATAACAAGAATTATTATACCATATATATAAATCATTCATATCACCTGTTATACTAATAATTTTCTAAATTAATATTCTTTCTAAAGTAATATTCTTTTTAAAGTAATATTTTTTCTAGAGCATTGCAAACTTTCTCACAAGCTATTTTGTTATAATCTATATATTTTTCAACTTGATTATCATCACCAACAAGGTCACTGATTGCTCTTATTCCAACAAATGCCACGTTAAAAATATAAGCGCATTGGGCAAAGGCAGTTGACTCCATATCTACACACAAAATTTTATCTTCAGCAAATTTTTTTTGAAGTTCTTCTATGCGTTCTTTAGAAGTCATAAAAGTATCGCCAGTTAAAATTAATCCTGTTTTACCAATATCTTTAATTTTAGCAATTGTTTTTTCATCACCGATATAATATTTAGGCATATTAGGAACTTGTCCAAATGACTCACCAAAAACTGTTGTATCAACGTCAGAATATGCTAGTTTTGAAGATATCACTATATCTCCCTTGTTAACGTTACCTATTACCCCACCACTAATTCCTATATTAATTATCAAATCAATATCAGGAAATAAATTATATATAAGTGTAGTAATAATTCCCGTATTTACTTTGCCAATTCCTCCACTAGTAATAATTATATCAACATTATTATATTTTCCCTCACGAAAAGTAAAACCATTATGGGTTATTTCATGTAAATCTTTTATTTTTTTTATAAAAGGATCTATTTCCTTTTGCATAGCACTAATTATGGCAACTTTCATTTTGTGTCCTTTCTATATAAGAATATTAATAAATAAGAATATTAAATATGTGTATTCTTTATTATCTCAATATCTTTATTTATTTGCTTTTTTAAATCATCAAGGTTTGTAAATTTCATTTCTTCGCGTATAAACTTTTGAAACTTAACTGTTATATACTTGTTATAAATATCCTCGTTTAAACCTATTATGTGTACTTCGAGCCTTGGATTAGCTAAAGTATCAGTTGAAGGATTGATTCCCACATTACATATACCTAGATACTCACGGTCATCAATTTGGACAGTAGTTTGATATACCCCTTTTTTTATACCTATATATTTGTTTGTCATCGAAAGATTGGCTGTAGGAAAACCTAATTTACTTCCTAAAGCTTTTCCGTGCTCGACAACCCCTGTAATAGTGTACTCTGGGTAACCTTTTGTTGTGAGTTCATCCACTTTACCTTCTTGAAGTAACTTTCTAATTGTTTCTGATGACATTTTCTTTTGACCATCCTTTTGAATATCAAGAGATAATAATATAAAATCATCCTTCAGGGTATCGCATGTTCCTATACCTTGATATCCATAATGAAATTCTTTACCGACAACTACCCTTTTAACACCTATTCTTTTTAATAAATTATTAAAATCAATATAAGACATTTTAAGAATTTCAGGTTCAAGAAGAATCAAATAATCTATTCCATAGTTCTCAAATATCTTGGTTTTTTCCTCTATAGTCATTATATTGCCTTGATTAACTCTTTTATTAAGAGAATAATCAGGATGGATTTTAAAAGAGATTACTGCCGTTTTTAAGTCATTATATGCTAAGTTTTGAAATATTTTAATGTGACCTTGATGAATGCCATCAAAAGCTCCTATCGTTACTGATAAAGATTCTTTATCTTCATAATATTCTTCACATAGCATATCTTGTAATGTAATTATTTCCATATTCTACGCGCCTTAAAGTTGTTTTCATTTATATATTCATATATTGCGATTAGTTTGTTATGATATGTAATAAAAACATCTTCTTTTGGAACATCATATAATCTTATGGGCATTCCATTGATTACTCTCTTATATAAGAAATCATTCACTTCGTAAAGATTATAATCTTTTATTGCCTCCATAATGTCTATTATTTTATAATTTCCTTGATAAATATCATCTAAAGTGTAGGCATTTTCTATTTTCATACTTCCTGAAGCTATACGGCGCAAAGCACTCATAAAAGCAGGATAATTAAGTCTTTTGCCTATCTCTTCGCATAACTTTCTAATATATGTTCCTTTGCTAACACAAGCATAAAAGCTAAACTTTAAAGTATCATTTTCATAATATAATTCACTAGTTCTTTGTAATTTATAAATATGATTAGTTTTAACAGGAAGTTCAACTTCATTCTCATTACCTTTTCTAGCAATTTCGTAAAGTTTTTGACCTCTTACTTTTATAGCACTATGAATTGGTACTTCCATATCAATATCACCAATTAGCTTATTTAATATTTCATCAATTTCTTCTTCAGTAATTTTTTCAACCTTTTTTTCTTCAGTTACAGTTCCTTCTAAATCTAAAGTATTTGTGGTTTTACCAATTGTAACTTCACTGATATACGTTTTATAGTCTTCAAGTAAGTAATTTGATAATTTTGTAGCATCACCTAACAAAACAACCAAAAGTCCAGTTGCTAATGGATCTAACGTTCCAGCGTGACCAATTTTATTAGAACCAATTGCCTTTTTTACTTTTGTAATGCACTCTTGACTAGAAATACCTTTTGCTTTGTCAACTAAAATTATGCCATTAGGTTCTGCTTCAAACAAATTAAGAATCTCATAAAAAGAATTAATTGTATAATCAGCCCCTGCTGCGACTAATTCCTTTTTAGTGCGAAATCCATAGCAAGCACCAACAGAATAAATACTAGCATTCTTACCAGTTTCAATATCTACATTGGAATCACCTACATAGATTACTTCATCATTTTCTAATCCCATTTCAGAAATTATTTCATTTACTGCTGTAGGATCTGGTTTTAGAGGCACTCCTTCACGGCCACCTCTTACAATATCAAATATATCACCAAAGTATTTCTTAACAACATCTTTTGTATCGCGTTCAGGTTTGTTTGAAAGTACTGCAAGTTTGATATTTTTCCTTTGTAAGATGTGAAGAGTCTTCACAACGCTTTGATAGGGAATTGTTGTATTTGTTTTCCATAGATTATAACTAAACATATAATCATTATATACACTTTCAAATAAGTTCATATCCCATTTACCATCACAAACTTTGTTAAGTGTTCTTTCAATAAGTACTTTAGCACCATTTCCTACTAAATATTTACTTTCTGAAACTGTTACATTACTTAAACCATTTTTTGATAGTGCGTAATTTAAGGCTTTCGTAATATCATTAATAGTATTAAGTAAAGTACCATCTAAATCAAATATTATACCTTTATATCTATTCATATTTATCTCACTTCTATCTTACAGCCTAACTTCTTCAAATCAACAAAAAAATTAGGATAAGATTTATTTACACATTCATAATTATTTATTATTGTTTCACGAGTACAAGTCGCAAGAATTGCTAGAGCCATACATATACGATGATCGTTATGTGTATCAAAAATAACCTTTTGTTTTTCTAATGGCAAAGAGTATTTTTCTACCATTATAGTGCCGTCATAATAACTTACTGAAGCATTAATTTTCTTTAGTTCTTCAATCATTGAAGTTATGCGATTAGACTCTTTATAAACTAAACGCTCAGCATTAATAATTTTTCCACCTGTAAATAAGCAGAGAATCATCAAAATTGGTCCTAAGTCAGGATTATTCTTAATATCAAATTCTAAACCTTCGCAAGAAGAAAAATCTTTCTTTTGGAAATTTCCGTACTTCTTTCGCATCATATCAAATATTCTTTTATCACCCTGTAAAGAATTTGAGTTAAGATTATGTGAATCGATAGTTATATCACCATTAATCAAACCTAAAAATGCAAAACTTATAGTTTGAGTGTAATCTCCTTCAATATTATATGTTGTACCTTTATAGGTTTGATTGCCTTGAATTATAAATTTATTATTTTCATAATAAATATTGATTCCAAATTTCTTTAGGACTGCAATAGTTAAGTAAACATAATCTTTAGATTCTAAATTATTAACTTCTAAAGTACTATTTCCATCAAGTAATGGCAAAGCAAAAAGCAAACCACTAACATATTGACTACTAACATTTCCATTAATAACAAAATCACCAGGTTTTAATTGACCTTTTCCTGAAACTATATTATTATCATGTTTAAAGAAAATATTGTTTTCCATGAACAATTTGTCGTATTCATTTAAAGGTCGTTTCAAAAGGCTTTCCGAACAATTAATTCTAAACTCTAAGCCTAAAGCATAAAGTATTGGAATAGCAAAACGTAACGTTGAAGCACTTTCTTTGATATCAAACTCAATATAATTATTTATATTATTTTTTTTAGGTGAAACTTGTAATTGGGCATTTATTTCAATACTTCTTCCTAAAGCTTTCCCAAAAGTTAAAGTATCAAGAATATCTTGTGACTCATATTCTCCACTTGTCAATATACTTTTATCATAAGCCAGAAAAGAACAAATTAGCGCTCTATGAGTAACACTTTTCGATGGTACAGGAAAGTATTTACCGATGGCTTTACTTTTATTTATTACCAAGTCCATTATATTTCTCTACCTATTGCCAAAGCAACTTTTTGAGCTTTTTCCATAACATTTTCTAGTTTTGATATTTTAAGCGATTGCTTTCCATCGCTTAAAGCCTTTTCAGGTGTTTCAAGGACCTCAAGCATAATGCCATCAGCGCCACAAGCAATTGCTGCTAAGACCATTGATTCAACCAAAGTAAAATCACCTAATGCATGCGAAGGATCAACAATCACTGGCAAGTGAGAAAGTTTCTTTAGTAATGGCACACTTGATAAATCTAAAACATATCTAGTACTTTTATCAAATGATCTTATACCTCTCTCACAAAGGATAACATTAGGATTACCATTTGATAATATGTACTCACTAGAAAGAAGTAATTCGTCAATTGTCGCTTCAGGACCTCTTTTTAATAAAACTGGTTTATTTTGCTTTCCTAAAGCTTTTAGTAGTTCATAATTTTTCATATTACGAGCTCCAACTTGAATAATATCAACATCAACAAATTTATCAATATCCGTAGTCTTTGTTATTTCGGAAACAATAGGAATATTAAATTCTTTCTTTATTTGTGATAATATTTTTAACCCTTCTTCTTCTAAGCCTTGAAAGAAATATGGTGATGTACGTGGTTTATACGCCCCGCCACGCATAATTGGTATACCTAATTTTGATAGGTCCAAAGCAATTGCTTTCGCATCATCGTAAGAAACAATGCTACAAGGGCCTGCAATAAAGGCTATTTTTTTATCACCAATAGACACTTGAGAATTTATATTTATAATTGTTTTTTCTTGTTTTGTCTCAAGACTTGCTAATTTATAAGTTTTTGTTAAGCGAACACAAGAAAGAACTTTTGGTAAACAAAGGATTGATTGTTCATCAAGTTTATAAGTATCTCCAGTTAAAAAGAAAATTTTCTTTAAGGATGACATATCTTGAGAAGCTTCACTAATTTCAACATTTCTTTGTTTAAAATACTCAGTTATTTCTTTAATTTCTTGACTTGTTATATTACTAGATACAGTTATTATCATATCATCACATCTTTTCTATATTAATATTAATGTATTATTATTTCTATATTATATATTATTTTATATTCATAATAGTTTTAATTTTTTCACATAATATATTTTCATTATCATATATATTATTATTTAAAGTCACTACAAAATCAGCAGCCTTTTTATATAAGTCATATCTCATCTCATATAACCTAACCAAATCATCTTTACTTTTTAATAGTGGTCTATTATTGTCATTATTCTTAATCATGTAATCATAAGATTCTTCTAAAATCTCTAATGGTTTATCGATAAAGATTATAATCCCTTTATGTTTTAGTCTTTTGATATTAATATTATTAAGAATAATTCCTCCACCAGAAGAAATAATTAAATTTTCTTTTTTAGAAATTTCTTCACACACTTTTATTTCTAACTTTCGAAAATATGATTCACCAAAAAGATTAAATATACTATCAATACATCCATTTTGATTTTCGATTATTTTATCAGTTTCAATTACTTCTCTTTCAGGGAAAACTAATTTTAATTTTCCAGCAAGAGTACTTTTTCCCGAAAGTGGCATACCAATTAATACTATATTTTTCTTTTCATTAAGTTTTTGGAAAATTCTTTTGTAAAGATTATAATCTATATTATCCAAATTCTTATCTTTATATATTTGATAAGCATATATAGCTTGATAAATAAGTATTGATAGTCCATTAACTGCTTTGATTCCTTTTGCTTCAGCATCTATTATTAGATTAGTACGTTCAGGATTATAAATAAAATCAATAACAGTACTTAAATTAGTAAACAAATCTAAATCAATTACCCTTTCATCCATTTTAGGATACATTCCAACAGGAGTTGTATTGATTATTATATCAATTCTTTCAGCAATTGATTTTAAATTTTCGTATGAAATATATTTATTATCTTGATGTGGTGTTCGTGAAGCAATATAAAGTTCTTTAGCTTTATTTTTTAAGGCATATTGAACCATCTTAGAGGTTCCACCAGAACCTAAAATCAGTATATTCTTATTACAATCTATTTCATTATCTAATAATATCTTATTAAAAGCTAAATAGTCAGTATTATAGCCATATAACTTATTATTTTTATTAACTACTAGATTTAAAGCATTAATTTGCTTTACTTCTGGTGATAGAATATCAACTTTACTGACCACTTTTTCTTTATAAGGAATAGTAACATTTACATAATCAAAGTTTTTTCTTTCAAGAAAAATATTTACTTCTTCTTCAGTAAAATTAAATAATTGATATGTTTTTGGTTCAAACATTTGATGAATTATTTGAGAATATGAATGTTTTAATTCCTTGCCTATTAAGCCACGCATTATAATTACCTCATCACAGAATAAGAAATAAGCAAGTCTAAAATCGCCATAGCAATTACACTCTCAACAATAACATCACAGCGAACAGCATAGCAAGTATCGTGATTACCTTTAAATTCATAAGTTATATTTTCTTTTGTGATAACATTGATTGTATTTTGTTTTAAACCTATTGTTGGTGTTGGCTTAAAATATGTTTTTACTCTTATCATTTCACCATTTGATAAACCACCATTTATACCGCCATTATGATTTGATAAAAATATAACTTTAGAGTTTTCATACTTAAGCATATCATTAACTTTACTACCATTTAAATATGCCATTTCTAAACCATCGCCAAAGATAACTCCTTTAACTCCAGGGATACTGAAAAGGTAATGCGAGATAACTGCTTCAAGGGAATCAAAGAATGGCTCACCAACACCAGTTGGCATTCCTTCAACAACCCCTTCAACAACTCCTCCCAAAGAGTCCTTTTTTTCTTTATTTGTAATAATCGTCTTTATTGCTTCACTATATTTTTCTTCATCAAGCATTTTTGCATTTGTATAAAGTTTATTTTTGTTATTTTCATTTATATCTTCATCAAAGATACTACCAATGCTATATAAATGCGAGCCAATTTTTATATCTGGATATTTTATTTTTAATACCTCTTTACAAATTGCTCCAGCAACAACCAGTAAAGCCGTTAAACGCCCAGAAAAATGTCCACCGCCGCGATAATCATTACATCCATTGGTTCTAATGTATGCTGGCAAGTCAGCATGAGAAGGGCGAATTAGTCCCTTTTCGTAGTTTGAACTATTATAGTTTTTATTCTTTATAGTTATTGTTAAAGGAAATGATGTTGTAAAGTCTTCAAATAAACCACTTATAATTTCAAATTCATCATCTTCTATTCGAGCATTAGATATTTCCTTTAAAGGTTTTCGACGTTTTAGTTCTTCTTTTATAAAACTTTTATCAATTTTGATTCCTGAAGGCAAACCATTGATAGTTATTCCCATAATATCACTATGTGATTCACCAAATAAAGAAAAAACAATATTATTTCCTATATATGATTTCATCAAATGCCTCCATAACTTCTTGCACACTCATTTGTTTTATATATGGTTCACCTATTCCTGAAAGCAAGACAACTGATACCATATTAGAATCATTCTTTTTATCATTTAATAAACATTTTTCTATTTTATCTTTTTCTATTTTTTTTATGTTTTGTATCAATTCACTAACATTAATGAATTTATTTATTATGTTCTTTATATCTTCACTTTGTTTTCCTGAAAAGAAAAGCATTCCTATTGCTACAGCATAGCCATGAAGCAAATTTAGATTAAGTTCTAAAGCATGACCTAATGTATGACCAAAATTCAAGAATCTTCTTTCGTTCGTATCATAATAATCTTTTTCAATAAGTTTCTTTTTAACCATTAAACTGCGTGTTATTATTGTTTTATTTTGGTCTATATCATTTTTATTAAAGTTATTATTTTTAAATAAATCAAATAATTCTTTATCACCAATTAAAGCACATTTAAGACTTTCCATTAATCCATTATAATAATGCTCCTGAGGTAAAGATTTTAAAAAGCTTGGATCAATGAATACTTTATCAATACGAGTATAAGTTCCAATACAATTTTTTATATATCCTACATCTAAAGCAGTTTTGCCACCAATAGAACTATCAACCATTGCAAGCATTGTTGTTGGAACATTTATATATTTCATTCCTCTTTTGTATGTAGAAGCAACAAATCCACAAAGATCTCCTATCACTCCACCGCCAAAAGCAATTAATAAATCATTTTTTGTAAAGGATTTTTCTAGTAAAAGATTAATTATTTTTTCATATACGGGAAGTGATTTGTTTTTTTCGCCATTTTCAAGAACACAAACATATAATTGTCCTATTGAATTATATTGATTTGTTAATGCTTGATAATATTCCTTTGGTATATTATCATCAGTAACTAATAATATTTTAGAATATTTTTTAGATTCTAAATAGTTATAAATGTCACTAGTAACATTTTCTTTTATAATCACTTCATAAGATTCTGATAAATTATTTACATTTATTTGCATAGATTATCCTTTAACTATATCTTTTAAAAAGTATATATTATATTATAATGCAAAATAGCATTAAAATCAACAAAATTTCATTATGCATTTCTCACTTTTCAGTTTTCATAAAAAATCGTGAAAAAAAACTTTTTGTAATAGTTTTTTAAAACATTATACAAAAAGGACAATCTAATTACTATAAAGATTATATCACAATTAATTCTTTTTTAAAAGTAAAAATTAAATTTTTGTTATTTACAGTGCTAAAATTCTAAATAAATAATGTTGTTTCAAGAGCATAAAGCATTGCTCGGTTCATAGAAGTACCTCAAAATACTGACGCAAAACGTTTATTACTCGCATTTGTTTTGCATAAACATTTAATTTATTCAAATTCTTTTTGGGATTTCTAGCATACGTTTTTAGTGCAGCCAAAAATGTTTCTGTACCAATAATGCACTTTCGTGAAAAAAATAATTTTTGTAGAACGATTGCTGATGGCAAGAAATTCATCTTCTAGTTCATTGGGAAAAATATATTGGCCATTTGCAATTCGTTCAATTTTATCTTTGCGGCATAGTTTGTAAAGCATTGTTTTAGAAATACCATACTCTCCTGCTATCTTTGTTTGGATAATGTCCATTCTTTTTGGCAATTTTAGAAAGTTCATTCATAAAATACATTAGTTCACCTCATTACAATAACTCAAGAATATTGTACTCATTATTATTTTTGAAGTCAATGTTTAAAAAACTTATGTTTTGGAAAACTTTTATCATAATTTTTTGAATTATATTATGATAAAAGTCAATGAATTAATTTAATTATTTTTGTTACTATACATAAAATACTTGTAATTCAATTAAAATAACTATATAATTATATTATATGAGGTAATATTATGACAGAAATAAATGAAATACGAAAACAAATTGATATAATTGATAAAGAAATGGCGATACTTTTTTCTAAAAGAATGGATTTAATCAAAGAAATCAAGAAAAAAAAGAAAAAAGATAATATTGATATTGTTGATAATAATCGTGAAAATAACATTAAAGAAGAAAACCTAAAATACGTAAGTGAAGAGTATAAAAATGAATATCTTGAGTTTATTGAAAATATTCTCTCAATATCAAAAAATTATCAAAGAAAAGAGGAATAAAATGAAAAACAAAAAAGATAATTTTTCATATACTTTAGGAATAACATTAACTTTTGAACTTCTTCTAAAGAAAAGTTCTGCTGCGGTTTGCGTTTATCTTCACTCCAAGTTTTCTGAAGCAAATTCTTATAATAAACTTATAGAGTTATGTAATGATAAAGGAATTGAAATTATTCATTCCGATAAGATTTTTAATATTCTTTCCCAAAAAGAAAATTGTTATGTTATTGGTAAATTCAATAGATTTACTTCTTCTATTGTTCCAGCCGAAAACCATATCGTATTAGTTAATCCTAGTAATGCTGGTAATTTAGGAACAATGATTCGTTCTGCTGTTGGTTTTGGAATTAACAATATTGCTATTGTTTCACCTGCAGTTGATATCTTTGATACGAAATGTGTGAGAGCATCAATGGGTTCACTGTTTTCTGTTTCTTTTGAGTATTTTTCCTCATTTGAGGAATATGAACAAAAGTTTTCTAAACATACAATGTATCCTTTTATGCTTAAAGGTAAAAACAACCTTTCGAAAACAGAATTTACTTTTCCTTGCTCTCTAATCTTTGGTAATGAAGCAACAGGTTTACCTGATGACTTCTTAAAATATCCAAATAGTGTAATAATTAAACATTCAAATGATATAGATAGTCTTAATTTAACAATAGCTATGAGCATTGCTTGTTATGAAGCAACAAAAAATCATTTTACTAAATAAAAGCCAATATGGGATTTTAAATCTCCATACTGGTTTTTTTATTCAATATCTTTAAACCACCATAAATTGTTTGATGGCTTGTTTTCGTTTAAAGGAAGAAAACCGTTCCTTAGTAAAACATTTTGTGACTTTTGATTGCTTTCTTCCGTTTCAGCAAGCACCCTTTTTATGCTATACGTTTTAGACAATTCAATAATTCCTTTTACAGCCTCGGTCATATATCCATTTCCAAAGTGTTTTTTGCCAAGGCCATAACCTATTTCCACAATTCCATCATTATGATTTTTAAAGTCTATTGTTCCGATACATTTATTCGTATTCTTTTCAATTATCCAGAAAAAACTCAACCACAGCGTATTTTCAGGGCTTTTTTCGCATTTTTCAGCTTGTTTTATAATAGTTGTTTTAAACCAGTCATCCATTTCTTCGCCATCATATTTGACTTTAAGTTCTTCTTCTAGCTTTGGTAAATCATATGTCCATAATTTAAGCATTCTGTCATCAAGTAAGATAGCTTTTAGTCTTTCAGTATTATAATAAATCATTATTTATAATAAATCATTATTAAATGGATTAAATGAAGTTTCTTCGTTAAGTTCTAAAATAAATTCAGTAAATAATTGAATTATCTTTTCAACGTCTCTTAAATCGCAAACTTCTACTGAAGAGTGCATATATCTTAAAGGAATGCTTATTAAATAGCATGGGATGCCATTAAAGCGTGAAAAGATATTATCTGTATCAGTATATGTTCTTGAAGTATTAATATCATATTGTACACCAATGCCTAATTTTTCGCTTAATTCAATCATTTTTTCGTGCATAACTTTGTTCATTAATGAACCTATTGTAAGAACAGGGCCTTTATTTAAAGCCACTTCACCAATACAGTGTTCCAAATGATTAACATCATTAGCATATGTCACATCTACAATCAAAGCACAAGTTGGATTGATTAGGTTAGCAGCTGACATTGCTCCACGGCCAGTAGTTTCTTCGCCAACTGTTGTTGAGGCGTAAACTCCATTTTTTGTTCCTCTTTCTTTAACTCTTTTTAGTACTTCTAAACAGATAAATGCGCCTAGCCTATCATCAAGAGCTCTTGCGGAAAGAATATTTTCGTTAAGTAATCTATAGTCACTACTATGAATAACAGGATCTCCAACGTTTACAAGTTTTTCTGTTTCTTCTTTAGAATATGTACCTAAATCTAAAACTAAATTTCCTTCTTCAAGTCCACCTTTCTTCATATTTGCAACATAGCCAAAAACACCAGGGACTAAGCCTTTTTTTGTTACAACATTTACATGGTGAGTAGCATATGCGTAAGGATTAGTTCCGCCATTTCTAGTAACTTTACAAGTACCATCAGCGTTAATTTTTTCAATCACTAAACTTATTTCATCAATATGTCCTGATAATAAAACTTTAACTTGACTTTGAGGATTGATAGCATTAATTACATTTAAATTGTCCTGTGTATAAACTTTATCGCTTATACCTTTCATTTCTTCAATCACAAGTTTTTGGATGTTTAGTTCATATCCTGATGGTGATGGTGTTTTTAGTAATTTGTACAGTAAATCGTAATTCATATTTTCTTCTCCTTTAACATTTTAATTAAATATATTTATCAGTTATGTAATTAGTTACTTTATCATAAAGATAACTATAATCTTTGATAACATCTTTTAGTATATCAGTACATTCTTCATCATAATCATTATGTTCATATATAAATTCTAAGCCTTTTGAAGTGCCCATATTAATTGCTTTAAGCATTTCTATACCAACATCAAAATTTTCTTCAAGATTTTTCTTCTTTTCCATCCAAACAACCATTTCCTTACTCATAGATAAACTATCGTTAGGTTTAACTTTATGTTTAGATATTTGTTTAGAAACATTTTTTTCATGTTTTTTGAAAACATCTAAGATTTCATTTAACATTTCTTCTACTTCATCATTCGTTGCTTTTTCTTTGTAAATTCTTGTTATTTTAGAACCCATATGAATGGATTCTAAGAACTTATTTAAATCATCATATTGATTTTTCATTTGTATAATACCATTCCTTTATTTGCTTTTTATTATTATTTGCTATTGAATAGTTTTTATACTTTTTAAAAACTAATTAATTTATTTATTATAAATTAACTTATTTATTATATAAGCAACTCCATCTTCTTCATTTGTAAGAGTAACAAAATCAGCACTTCTTTTTACTTCTTCAGGACTATTACCCATTGCTACACCTACTCCAGCATATTCTATCATCGATAAATCATTATAATTGTCACCAATAGCTATGCATTCACTGGCTTTGATATTTAAATAATTACATAAAAATTCTAAAGCGTATCCTTTTGATACTTCTTTATCAAAAAATTCAAGATAATTATTTGAAGAGAATTCACAATGAATGTCTTGAGATATTTCTTCTAGTTCTTTTTTATATTCTGTTAGAGTATTATACTTGCCATATAGTATTATTTTATTAACTTTACAAAACTCTTCATTAGAAAAAATAATTGCCTTTTTTCCAGATGTTTTTTCATAAAATAAAATACTATCATTTATCTCATCAACAAAAAGTTCATTGTTATTCCAAATTATAATATTTGCATTATTTTTCTTAGCAAAATTAATGATAATATCCGATATATTTTTATGAAGTAATTTTTCATAAATAACCTTTTTATTGTTATCAGTAATTACACCACCATTATAAGTAATAAATGGTACATCCTCAAAGTAAGAAAAATATTCTTTTAGACCAGATATTGGTCTTCCTGAAGCAATGGTAACGATAACATCATGGTCATAAGCGTATTTTATAGCTTGGGCAGTGCTTGCAGTTATTTGTTTTTGGTTGTTGACTAAAGTTCCATCAACATCTAAGACTATTAATTTATATTTCATTTTTATATCCCTTAAATTTATTATAGCATAATTTTTAATAAAATTAAATATAAAAATAAAAATCATACACGTTTTTTTGTGCATGATTTAGTATTACTTTATTGCATTCGTTTTATTATAACTTGTTCATTTAAAACATCAATGCAATATGCCATATATGGTGCAATTTCTGATGAAATAATAGCTTTAGCTATTACCGTTTCAATGCTCTTTTGAATAAATCTCTTTATTGGTCTAGCACCATATAATTCATTAAAACTGCTTTCAATAACATATTTCTTGATATCATTTGTGAATTCAACTTTAATGTTATTTGATGCTAATCTTTGTTTCAATTCATTTAATAATTTTTCAACAATCTTAATTTGAACTTCTTTATTTAAAGGATTAAACATTACTATTTCATCTATACGATTAATGAATTCTGGTTTAAAACTTCTCTTAACAACTTCCATTACGTCTACATAAGCTGATTTAGTATTATTTTTTTCTAGTAAAATATCACTACCTAAATTAGAAGTCATAATAATGATTGTATTCTTGAAATCAACAGTTCTTCCTTGAGAATCAGTTATACGTCCATCATCAAGAATTTGAAGCAAAACATTAAATATATCACGATGAGCTTTCTCAATTTCATCAAACAAAACTATTGAATAAGGCTTACGTCTTATAGCTTCCGTAAGTTGTCCACCTTCATCATAACCAACATATCCTGGAGGAGCTCCAATCAATCTTGAGACAGAATGAGGTTCCATATACTCACTCATATCAAAACGAACAATATGAGATTCACTATCAAAAAGTGCTTCAGCTAAACTCTTACAAACCTCAGTTTTTCCGACTCCTGTTGGGCCTAAAAATAGAAATGATCCAATTGGTCTTCTTTCGTCTTTGATTCCTGCTCTTTGACGTATGATAGCATCACTAACTAGTTCAATTGCTTCGTCTTGGCCAATTACTCTTTTGGCTAGTGTTTGCTTTAAGTTTAGGAGTTTTTCTTTATCTCCTTTTACTAATTTGTCAATTGGAATACCTGTAGACATAGATATGATGTGAGCTATATCGTTTTCCGTTACTGTTTCAGATATAAGTTTATCTTCTTTGTTTTCATTACGGCATTCATCTAACTCTTTTTCAAGTTTAGGAATTATACCATATTGCAGTTCAGCAACTTTTTCATATTTTCCACTGCTCATATTTGTTTCGAGATCGCGACGAGCCTTCTCAAGCTTCCTTTGTTTTTCTTTGATTATTTCCACTTCTTTTTTCTCTATTTCCCACTTGTTTGTAAGCTCTTTTTCGACTTTTTTCTTATCAATAATTTCCTCTTCAATTTTTGATAATCTTTCCTTGCTTAAAGCATCAGTTTCTTTTTGTAAGGCTGATTTTTCTATTTGTAATTGTAAAAGTTGTCTTTTTACAAAATCAAGTTCCGTAGGCATTGAGTTCATTTCAGTTCTAATTGAAGCACAAGCTTCATCAATTAAATCTATTGCTTTATCAGGCAAAAATCTTTCAGTTATATATCTATTAGAAAGTGTTGCCGCAGAGACAATTGCTGCATCAGAAATTCTTACTCCATGAAATAACTCAAAGCGTTCTTTCAAACCTCTTAAAATGCTTATCGTATCTTCGACAGTTGGTTCATTAATCATAACTTTTTCAAATCTTCTTTCAAGAGCTGAATCCTTTTCAATATAATTACGATATTCATTAAGAGTTGTTGCGCCTATACAGTGTAGCTCACCACGAGCAAGTAATGGTTTAAGCATATTTCCAGCATCTAGTGCTCCATCAGCTTTCCCAGCTCCAACAATTAAATGAATTTCATCAATAAATAGAATGATTTCACCGTTGCTTTCTTTAATTTTATTTAAGACAGCTTTTAAACGTTCCTCAAATTCTCCTCGAAATTTAGCACCAGCAACTAATGCTCCCATATCAAGTTCATAAATAGTACAATTTTTAAGGTTGTTGGGAACATCGTTACGAACAATACGTGAAGCCAAGCCTTCGATAATTGCCGTTTTACCAACACCAGGTTGGCCAATTAAGATAGGATTATTTTTAGTTTTTCGAGCTAGAATTTTAATAATCCTAAATATTTCATCTTCTCTCCCGATGACAGGATCGATTTTATTATCTCTTACTGCTTGTGTCACATCACGTCCATATTTTTCTAAAACATTTTCATTTTCTTGATTTTCCATATTTATTTCCCTCCTTTTAGCACTCTTATATCTTGAGTGCTAATTATATTATATCACACTTTTAAACCTTGTCAATACATTATAAAAAAATTATTCGAGTTCAACAACAACTAAATAATTTTTGAAAATTGTAGCAAAGCAAATGTAATGACTCAGTCAATGAGAAATAGCATAATACATTCACTTATTTTATATGTGTGATATGAAAAATATAACAAAGTATATTTTAAGCCACTAGCAAGAACTGGGATAACCCGTTTTATTTCTTTACTGCTAAAAGTAAGAAAGGATGAAACTGCATAATACAGTTTCATCCTTAATGTTAAAAGTGATGTTTGTTTAAATTTAACACTTTCAGTAGCTAGTTCAGTATTTCTTGCAAATAATTTTTCGTTTATGATATCTTTTACTTGACTAACCGAATACTTGTTTATAGCTTTTCCCATTTGGACTACTAGTCCTGTTATCTTTCCACATAAATATCTACTTGGATATGATTCACCATATATAGTCTTAAAGCATACCTGCTTTTATTGCTAAATAAAGTTTTAGACATTTATTTTTTTATAATGAATTTTTTTGTCTTCATACCATAATAATTGCGTTTTTTTGTAGGATTATAACTTTCAAGAAGCGCATCTACAAATTTATGATTTATGACATCTATTACTTCAGAATAGTCTTCTAATAAAATTGAATATTGATCTGATAAATAAACTTCAACTGTTTTAACATTATCATTTTTAAAAATAATTTTTATTATTTCATCTAAAAAGTTTAATTTACTATATAAATATTCTTTTTCTTTTGTTTGAAATTCTTTTTTAGAAAATGCTGAAGCATATTTGAAAGCATCAATATCATCAAATATCTCTTCACATTCAATATTTTTTTTATCATCTGTTACTATGAAATAATTTTTATTACAATCTAAAAGTTTTAATATTTCGTTTTGATAATTTTTAGGTTCAAATTTAATACCAAACTTACTATTCTTCATATATTCATTGAGTTGATTATAAATATATCTAATATCTTCCTCTTTATGCAATTTTATTAAAAATAAATTTCTAGTACTCATAAAATCCCCCCTTAAAAAGGATATACGTTGCCAGTTTTTCCATTCCAACGCCATTTACCATTATCAGTTTGCTTGTTTAAGTCAACTGATAATATTCCAGCATTACCTAAATCAACATTTAGTCTTTTAAATGCTTTTTTTGCCATACAAACACCTCCTTAATTTTTTTAGACAAAAAAACTCTCCTACTTCTAAGAGAGTTAATATAATCATATATATTCATATATATTATATATTCATATTTCTTTTTCCATAATATTAAATATACTTGAGGTAATTACTATAACTATCTTAGAAGTATAATACTAACAAAAGTTGTTATTACAACCTTTGCAATTAACCTAATTATAGCAAATAATATACGGTTTGTAAATATGTTTTTTAATTATTTTTTATTATATGATAAAAAATAAAGCACAAATTTTTATTCGTGCTTTATGTCATTATTAGTAGGAATAAGTTTTATTTTTTCAACTCTAACGCCATCCATTTCAATGATTTTGAACTGGTATCCTGCAAATTCAAAAGTATCATTTTCTTTAGGAAAATCATTTAATATTTCAGTACAAAAACCTCCAACTGTTGAATAAGAGCATTCATATTCATCTTCAAATTCTATTAATTCAAAGAAATCATCAACATTCATATTGCCATCAATAATATATGAGCCATCAGATTTCTCTTCAACATCCTCTTCGATTTCATCCATTTCATCCCATATTTCTCCAACAACTTCTTCCAACAAATCTTCTAAAGTTATTATACCTAAAGTTCCCCCAAACTCATCAACAACAATTGCCACATGAGTATGTGTCTCTTTAAATACTTTTAAAATACTTATTATTGGTTTAGATTTATGGACAAAGATAGGAGGTGTAATAAGATTCCTAAAATTGAATTTCTTATTATTTATGAAATTTATAATTAGATTACGAGTACTAACTACTCCAATTATGTTATCAATTGTATCATCATACACAATTACTCTTGAATACTTAAATATATTTTCATCTTTAATGATATCTTTATAATTATCATTAATATCAAAAGCAAATAAATCAACTCTTGGAGTCATAATTTCTCCAGCTGTTGTATCTTTTAATTCGATTGCTGAAGTAAGGAGTTCTTTGGTATCATTATCGATATATCCTTCTTCTTCAATTTCTTCAACCATTGTTTTAAGTTCTTCTTCACTGGTGTCTTCTTCCTCTGTTTTTGGTGTCCAAAGTTTTGATATTTTATCCAGAGCTTTAGTTATAACTTTCACTAGAGGTCCAAATATAATACTAAACAGCTTTAAAGGTTTTTGGAAAGCAATCGCAAGTTTTGTGCTAAACAATGGCAATATTGTTTTAGGAATAATTTCCCCAAACAATAGTAATATGCCAGTAACTATAAAGCCAGCGTATAGTGCACCATTTTTCTCAAATAATCCCACAAAAAGGATTGTTGCAAACGATGAAGCAGCAATATTAACCAAATTGTTACCAATCAAAATAACTGATATCAATGATGGATAATCTAAAGACATCTCCAAAGCGGCTTGAGCAGTTTTATTGCCATTTTCTGCCATCTTCTTAAGTTTTATCTTATTGCATTGTGCATAAACAGTTTCAGATCCAGAAAAGAATGCAGATAGTATAACTAAAATAACTAGAAGGATAGTAATAAATGTTTTATTCATTATTACCTCCTAGATCTGATGTTCCTTTTTCGTCGATGTCATCGACTAATTCTTCTAGAACATCCTTCATCGTAATCATCCCTATAGTTTTATTTCCTTCTTTAACAATAGCTATATGAGTTTTATGAACTTTAAAGCCATTAAACATATCATCAAGTTTTATTTTAGGATCTACAACGTAACAAGGCATAAGGCAATCAGTTGCTTTTATCTTATTGTTATGCCAGTATTCTTTTAAATACGTTCTAACGTGTAAAATACCTATTATATTATCAATACTTCCTCGATATACAGGAATACGTGAATAAGAGTTTTCCTGAAAATACTTAAGTAAGTATTTATTATTACACTTATTAACATCTAGAGCTACTATATCATCTCTTTTAGTAAGAACATCGCTAGCAATTGTATCGCCAAAATCAACTGCCGCAATAATTATCTCACTTTCCTCTTCATCAATAACCCCCTCTTCACCGATTTTACCAACAACATCTTGAAAATCATCATCAGTAAATTCTTCTCCTTTTTCTTTATTACAAATTTTGCGGATTAATTTTATTATTCCCATAAAAATAATTGCAATTGGGAAAAGAATAATTTTCAGTACATAAATAGGAATAGCTACGTTTATGGCAATCCTATCACTGTTAGCTTTACCAATATTCTTAGGTAGTAATTCACCAAAAATAAAAACAATTATTGTTGTTATAATTGTTGTTAAGACAGTTCCTAATGTTTCATTATTCACAAGTCCAACAATTAGTAATGTTGCAATAATACTTGTTGCGACATTAACTACATTATTTCCTATCAAAATAACGATTGTTGTATTATCAAATTTCTCTAATATTTTTGTAGCAGCTTTTGCACGCTTATTGCCATCATCAGCCCATACTTTGATTTTATAGCGATTGCAATTGAGAAATGCTGCTTCGCTTCCCGAAAAGAAAGCACTTAAAATAAGTAATCCTATTATAACTATATAGGAAAGAGGGGAACTCGGGTCACCCATAGTAAAAATCAACTCCTTTTTTCACATAATAAATAATTATATCATATCTAAAAATTTTGTCAATATACAATATATTAATGCATAACACATTACAAAAAAGTTAGTATATAATAATTACACTAACCTTTTTAAATATTCAGATTATAGAGGCAAATCTTTCTTTACAAATATTGTAGAACCTGCTACATACCCACAAATACCCATTACTCCTAAAATAATAAACTTCCATATAAATGCATTCGTACCATCCATTATTGAAATAACATCAAATAAAGAAATAACAGTTGTATAATTGAAGTAATTTAATGATTTTAATCTAATTATTGATGGAATAACTGGACTACCAAATAAACCTAACATAGCAGCTACTAATGCATAAATGCTTAAACCACCGCCTATTGCCATCGAACGTTTACTTCTATTAAATATGCATGATGTAAAGAAGCATAAACCAGATAAAGCTAAAAGCACAAGGAAGGCACCAAGATTTAATAAAATCAAATTACCATATGTTAAGTTTACTTCTTCCGTTATCAAGCACAAACAAATACAACTTGTAATAGTTGTTAGTCCAAACATTGCAAATAATGAACCCACCAAATAAATAGCTTGTGTGAAAACAACTGTCTTACGTTTTGTTGAAGTGGAAAGAACGTATGCCATTGAGCCGCTATCCACTTGTCCTGCGATTAAGTTATTAGATGCCATAATCATATAAATAATTGGCAATAATAAACCAGCTAGTTTATAAAAGATTGAGCCGACAACTAATGTATACAAATCGGCTTTCCCGACTTCCTCAAGTGCTTCAGATACTGCTGATGGTAAAGTTGAAAGGAAGCTTGAAGAGATATTTTGAGTTAAATTTTCTTTTGTTAAGTTAACAGCTTCAAGATAAGCATTTTCTGAAGCAAATTCTCCATTTACATATTTTTCGTAAAGAGCATCTAATTCATAATCAATTCTTCCTTGATACGTTAATAATGCCGTATTTGACATCTTTTTAATCTCTTCATATGTATATCCAAATGAGATATACTTATCATATGAAACGCCATATGATGATAAGGCTTCTACTAAAGCATTGACATTATCAGCTTCAGTCATATTTCCTGCCAAAAAGATATTTGTTCCAGCTAAAGCTCTTTCTTCACGATATTCTTTTCTAGTAGAAGAATTTATATAACTTGTTTCACTAATATTTGTAATGAGTGATAAATAATCATATTCATTAGGAATAGCTTCACCATTTTTTGTATAAAAATCATTAAACATTCCATTAGGATTTAAAACATACATAACACTTCCTATCATTTCTAAAGCTTCTGATGAATTTGATTCATATCCTAACTTAGCCGCTTTTGCTTCCAAATATGATTGCAATTCTGCACAAGTATCAGTATATATCAAAGTTACAGCGTTTACTTCGGTTGCAGGAGTAGCATTTTTCCAGTTTTCTATTGCTTTTATATATTCATCGGCTGAAGAATAATCTTCTAAAGTAGGTTGTGAGGCAAACCAATTTTTAACCTCTTCTGAAAAAGTTTTTCCAGTACTAGTAATCATTTCAGGTTCTTGTTCTTGCCATAAAGCAAGAGCTACGTAATATTCTTCAGTGCTAGTAAATGAAGATTCTTGAGGAAGGTTTGCAAACCACTTCATATATGAAAATACATCAAGAGACTTTTGAGAAAAGAGTTTATCGAACTCTTCTAATCCATCTAATGAATTATCATAATATGTTATACTTCTTTTTTCCATTTGTGAATCAATTTCTTCTGTAATTATTGTATCTTGAATAGCATTTCTAACTTCTCCAATGTTTCCATTTCCTGAAATTAACATTACACAAGATAACATAAAGCAAACTGCAAATGTAATAACTATCCACATTGTACCATTTGCTTTGCAAGATTGTTTAAATAAAGCTTTATTAAACATTTTATCGCACTCCTTTTATATATTTTTCTTTAATACTTTTTTAAAATGCATTTCTAAAGTATAAGGTAATTCAGAAATAAATTTTACATTATAATTTTTTAAAGTTTTAAGTAAACATGCCGTGTCATCATATTTTATACGTATTGTTACCTGATTATATTGCTCTTGTAAACGCACTATTTCATAATTTTCTTTTAAAAATTTTTCATAGTCATTTCTTTCATAAAACTCAATTTTAAATTCTTTTACTTTACGATTTTTAATATCATTCATATCACAAATATCAATAATATGTCCATTATTAATTAGTACCACTTTGTCACAGGTTTTTTCTAGTTCATCAAAACTATGACTGCTCATAAGAATTGTTTTTCCTTTTTGATGTTCTTCTTTAATTATATCTAGAAATGTGCTTCTCATTAATGGATCTAATCCTGTTGTTGGTTCATCAAGAATAATTATCGGTGAATCATTCATTAATGCCGCAACTAAAGCTGTTTTTTGTTTCATTCCTTTACTCATTCGTTTCAAATTAGCTCGTGGGTCAAGTTGTAATCTTTTAATTAACTCATCCGCATAAGACATATCTTTTAAATTGAGAAAATCAGCTTGGCATTTTAAGAAATCAATTCCTGTTTTTAAATCAGGAAAAGCAATTTCTCCTGGCACGTATCCTATATCTTTAACAATTTCACTAGAGTTTTCCCATGACGAAAGACCATTAACATAAACGTTTCCTGCTGTTGGTTTTAAAAACCCCATAATATGTCTTATGGTAGTCGTCTTACCACTGCCATTAGTGCCGACATAGCCAACCATTTCACCTTTTTCAATAGATAAGTTAAGATCAAAAATTCCTTTCTCTTGACCATAATCTTTTGTTAAGTTTTTTATTTCTATTAAACTCACGATAAAACACCTCCAAACTCTTTATCCTCTTTATAAAATTTCATAAAGTAATCTTCTAAAGATTCTTTTCTATTACTAAAAGCTAAAACTTTTAGATCAGATAATATCATTATTAGTTCATTTAAATCTTTATCATCTACAGAAATAAAAACATCATTAAATCCACTTGATATTTTCTTTAAAGAAGAAATATTTACACTTTGCTTATAAAAACTTTCCAATTCTTTATCATTTTCAAAAGATATATTGTAATATTTTTTAGAAGCATGTTTCAATTCATCAGCAATAAATTCTGAAACAATTTCACCATCTTTGATAATAGCAATTCTATCGCATGTTGAATCAATCTCTGAAAAAATGTGACTTGAAAGTAAAATTGTTTTGCTACGCTTTTTTTCTAAATGAATGAACTCTACAAATTTTTCTTGCATTACTGGGTCAAGTCCACTAGTAGGTTCATCAAGTATTAATACTTGAGGATCCGACATAAAAGCAACAACAATAGCAAGTTTTCTTTTTACTCCTAAACTCATTCTTTTGGTTTCACCAGATAAAACATTTTTATGCAATTCAAATAATTCAAGCATTTCGTTTAGTCTTTTTTCATTATGTATTCCTTGCATATCTTGCATCATTTTAATAAATTCAAAACCTGTCAAACCAGCAGGTAATGCTATTTCACCTGGAATATATCCAACATTTTTTAGAACTTCATTATATCTTTTGAATGTTTCTTTATCAAATATTTTAGTACTTCCACTGTCTGGTTGAGAAAAGCCCATCAAATGTCTGATAGTTGTTGATTTTCCTGCTCCGTTTGGACCAAGAAAGCCAAATACTTCTCCTTCATTTATAGTAAATGAAACATCGAAGACTCCTCTTCCACTACCATAGTCTTTAGTTAAGTGTGCAACTTCTATAATCTTTTTATTCATCTTTTTCCTCCTTTTTTTAACACTGTTGACATTTTAACTGTGTTGTATTATAATATAAAAAAAGAAATAACAAAAGTACAATTGTTATTTCACAGTTAAAATTTAAACATAAATTACAAATTTGTAAACATTGGTGAAAAAATGAAAGTAAAAAACCTTAATAATTCCTCAAAAAAAACAAAAAAAATAATCAAAAGAGTGTTTGCGGAAATGTTATCTGAAAAAATGGAGTTATCCAAAATGACTGTTAGCGAATTATGTAAACGAGCCGATATTAGTCGTGGAGCCTTTTATTCGCATTACGATGATATTTATGGCGTTGCTGAAGAATATGAAAATGAATTAATTGATGTTTTCTTTGCTTCAACTCAAAGTTTAAATTCTCAAAATATTATGCAATTTATTGATAAAATATTTGAATACATTCGCAAAAATGATGAAACTTATCATTTAATATGCAAATCTAATGATTTTCTTTTTGTTTCAAAAAAATTAATGACAATTGCTTCGAATAAACTTTTAGAGCTTTGTCTTAATGACAAACGGATAAAGAATCATTCTCATATTAAACTTGAAATAGAGATATTTCTTGAAGGGCTTTTTTGTGAGTACATAAGATATTGTCGAGGATTATCATCCACTTCTATTGATGATATTTATATTTATACTAAATATTGGGTCAATAATTTTATACAAAATCGTTTATAATATTAACAAATTAAGAAAACCCCTTAATCATTTCATAAGGGGTTTTTTATAATTCTCTTGTTTCTATTATAGTTATTATAAATTACATATTATATTTTACCATCAAATAAATATCTAAATAGTTATCTACTTCAAATACAATACCTTATATTAATTCTTTATAATTCGTAATCAATAGCAACACTAGCTTCTCTTACGCTATGCATATATTTTTTCACTATATTACAATGATATTCATCATTTTGATACTTTTCTAAATCTTCAACGCTATCTAAAATTACTTCTAAAATAACATCATAGCTTCTAGCTGAACCTAAAAAGTCAATTCCCACATTGATATCTTTAATTAAATCAACTTTACCTTTCATTGACATTAATACTTCTTTTGCTTCTTTTTTCTTTTCAATTGAATTATCTTTTAATTTGAAACATACTATATGTTTAATCATCATTTCACCTCTTTATAATTTTATATAAATATTATACAACGAATATAAATAATATACAATACTAAAAAAAGTATCTGAAAAGCCAGATACTTAATCTTGATAATATGCAGCTTGAGAAGTGAACATTTTATAATAAAGACCTTTTTCATTTTTCATAAGTTCTTTATGAGTTCCTTCTTCGACAATCTTATTACCATCTAGAACCATAATGTGATCACTAAAAATACAACTTGATAATCGATGAGAAATAAACAAAGTTAACTTTTTACCAACAATATCATTAAACTCATAATATATTTTTGCTTCAGCAACTGGGTCTAATGCACTTGTAGGTTCATCAAGCACTACAAAGTCACTATCTTTATATAAACATCTTGCAATAGCAAACTTTTGCATTTCTCCACCAGAAAAAGTAATTCCTGTTTTGTCGAACCATTTGTTAATATATGTATTTTCCTTGTTTTCTAGTTCTAAAACTCTATCTAATACCTGTGCTCTACGAAGAACATCATAGAGTTTTTCTTGATCTCTTTCAATAATAGCAATATTAGAACGAATACTAAAAGAAATAATCATAAAGTCTTGGAAAACAACTGCTATTTGTTTCATATAATCTTTATAGTCAAGTTCATTAATATTAATACCATTTACTAATATTTCTCCTTCTTCTATTTCATAGAAGCGACATATAAGCTTTATAATTGTTGTTTTACCTGCCCCATTAAGACCAACAAGTGATACTTTTTCATTATTAGTAATCCTAAAACTCACATCTTTTAATATATAATTATCAGTTCGAGGATATTTGAAACTAACATTTTTAAATTCAATAGATTCTATTTTGTCAATTTTCTTTACTCCATTAACAAAAACACTTTCCATTTCTATGATATCAATAAACTCATCTTGATATTCACATGCCTTGATATAATCTTGGACATTGTAAATTAAATTTGCTATTTGACCATCTAATGTTTTTAAACTTGTAAACAAAAGTTGGAAAGTTGAAATACTTATTACTTTATTTACGCATTGATAACCCAGATATAAAATTGAAAGAAATTGCGTTAAAATATAATAACAAAAACTATCAATTGTACCTAATAAAGATAATTTATTAGATAGTTTAGTATATGCTTTAATTGCAGGTGGATTGGTATCATCTGTTGTTGTTTTAAGCAACTCTTTACCGCCAAATAATCTTAAATCTTTTTGCATTCTAAAGCTTATTATATTTCTATTATAGTAATTAAGTTTTCTCTCATATCGTACCATCGAATTACGAAATTCTTGATTAATATTTTGAATCTTTCGGTAAATGATAGTATTGGTAATAATAGCAATAAGAGTTAGAATCATTGCAATATATTGTTTTGAATATACCACAATACCTATTACTCCAGCTATTGTTATTACCGATTTAATGACCATTCTAAGAGAATACACAAATGAGTATATTCCATTACTATATTCATTCATTCCTTTTTTGGCTCTATTCATTTTATCAATAAAAGCAGGATCTTCAATATTAAAGTAATCAATACTCATTATCTTATCATTGAAAATCTTTTCGATTTCAAAATCAGCTTTACTTGTTGAATAGTCAAGTAGTCCATCTAGTATTATGCTTATAAGTTGTAAAATAAATTGACCAAGTGATAATAACAATATATATATAACTATAGTCTTTATTTCACGATTTCCTAATAATTCTTGTAATATCATAGATGGCAAAATAGTGGCAAGAAGCGTTCTTATTGAAACTATAATAGCACTTACAATCATTAAAGGAATTGTCAGAGGTGAATATTTGAATAATAATGGAGTGATAAACTTAATGTTTCTTAAAACTAAGTTTTTCTTACGCTTTTTACTCATTCTTCACACCTCCATTCTTATAAAAGTTAGCCTGCATACTAAATAGTTCTTTGTATAATGTTTCACTTGCCATTAAGTCTTTGTGCGTGCCTTCTTCTTTTATTTTCCCATGGTCTAATACAATAATTCTATCACAAAACTTTGTTGAAGCTAAACGATGAGAAATAAAAATTGCCGCATTGTTTCTTACTAATTCATTAAAATTGTTGTATAAGTTTGCTTCACTTATAGCATCCATTGCACTAGTCGGTTCATCAAGAATGTATAAGTTTGAATCTTTGTATCCCGCACGAGCAATTAAAAGTTTTTGAGTTTCCCCTCCTGACAACAAAATTCCTTTTTCATCAAAGTCACGAGTTAGAAGAGTTTTTTCTTTTGCTTCGAACGAATCAACTTTTTTCTTAAGATCTAATAAATTTAATAAATACTGTACCTTTTCGTGGTTAACATTTTCGCCATATTTCATAGCTACATTTTCTTCGATATTATATGAATATAACATACCATCTTGAAATACTGGAGCAATTATTTTTCTTAACGATTCATGAGTAATATCATTTATATCAATTCCATTGATAAAAATATTTCCTTTAGTAGGATGATATAAACCACATAATAGTTTTACAAGAGTTGTTTTTCCTGCACCATTATATCCCACTAAAGCTATTTTCTCTCCTTGATTTATTTTAAAAGATATATCCTCTAAAGCAAAGCCTTCTTGGGCGTAATATTGATAATAAACATTCTTAAATTCTACTGAAAATGGTAATTCAGCAGCATCTTTAGTTCTGTTCTTATCAATATATTTATCTGTCATATATCTAAAGTAATCATCAGCTTGTAAACTACAATTATATAAATAGCCATAATCAGTTGTTATTGAGTTAAGTGATGATATAACTTGATATACTGAAGAAATCATAAATGAAAAGCTTGAAATTAACATATTCTTTTCTAAAACTTCATAAACCATAACACCATAAAGTAAAGCTTCATCTAATGCATTCAAAAATCTAACAAATGCATCATATATTGATGTAACAATTGTTCTTTTCTTTATTAGTTTTAAGAGTTTATTATTAGCGGTTTCTCTTTCTTCATTAACAAATTCATCCATATTATAAATACGTAAATCTTTCCCAATCCCCAAATTTAGTGATATGTTATTGACATATGTATGTTTTCTCCAAATAGGAATTTGCTCATCACTGATTGCTTTGGCTTTCTTTTGACTTGTTCTCTTTAATAGTAGTTTAATGATTGCCAAAAAGATAATAAGAAATACGAGTAAAGGATTTACAGTTAAAATAATTCCACAGCCAATTAAAAAAGTAATAAAAGACTGAAGTAACCAAAATCCTCTATTAAACGTTCCACAAACACCTTGCCATTCACCTGTTGCTCGTGAAGCCTTTTCATACTCTTCTTGAGCTGAAGGTAATTCTAATTTTTCATATTCCATATCCAATGTCTTTAATGACATTTCAAGCGATATGCAATATTTTATTTTACTTCTTCGTGGATCAAGAGCATAATTAATTGTCCTACTTATTATAGAAAATATTAAAGTTAAAGCAATTACTCCCCAGACTGCTGAGAATAGTGCAGTAAACGTTGGTTCATCTTTTTCTAAAACCGAAATAGCTTTTAGAATAATCATTGAGTATAAATAAGGTGATATTGACTCTAGTATTAATGATAATATATTCAATATGACAAATACTTTGTCAAATTTAAAAACAACTTTAATACTTTTTAGAAAATTTTTAACAACGTTAGTTTTAAATTTTTTCGGTTTGTTTTTCATTGTGTTTCCCTTTCGCACGATTATTATATACCCCCCCCTATGTCTGTCAAGGAGAATATTTTTTGTTAATTATATTATATCCTAATATTATATCGCTAGGCAAGAACTTATTGGTTGCATTATATATATTTATAGTTGATATAAATAGTCATAAAATTAAGCACTTGCTATTAACAAGTGCTTAAGTATTATTTATCTTGCAAACACTCCATTATTCCATACTTTTGTTGAGGCATATAATCCATTCCATTGTTCCCAAGTTGTTGTACCAGGAACAACACTATATAAAGTAACGCTCTTTGACTCGTTTCCAGATTTTACTGTAACTTCGTATGAAACTGTTTGAGTTGTTGATGGAGCTTTGATAACACGTCCAGTATTATCAACAATTGTTGGATTATTTGATTTCATAGATATTTCAACATCAGCATAATCCTTAGCTAAAATGTAGTTTAGTTCTACCATCTTCATAAATTGATCCCAATAGTTTCCAGCAATTAGAACTTGTGGACAGTTTTTACCTGACCAGTTGTTGTGCATCATAACTCTTGTAGTATCTAAGTTATTTCTAATTAGAATATCAGCAACAAGTCTTGCTGTTCTTTGCCATGTATCATATGTATCATTTGATGTATTAACGTTCATTTCAATACCAATTGAATTATTATTTCCACCATGGTTAGAAATAATTCCACTAATATTTTGTGAGAAGCATACCCAAGATGTTCCTAAGTAGTATTCACCATTTACTACTTTCCAAACTGGACCTGTAACAGGAAGACTATTCTTTGATGGATTAGCAATTGTTTGTGAACCATTAGATATTGGTGCTTCAACATTTGATTTTTCACCATTAATTGTAAAGTAATATTTTGAACCAACTTTAACTAAATCAACATCAGGTTTAGTATTTGATGCAGCCTTTACACCTGATGGAATCCATTCAAAGACTGTTCCAGTACCATCACCAGCATGGTAAGCAATATACTTTTCAGGAACAACTGAATAAATCTTATCGTTACCAACTGTATAATGAATTGATGTTTCGCCACTTGACATTACATTAGCAATTGATTCTACTGTACCAGTTAGTGTTGCTGTATCATGAACAGTTACGAATTCAATCTGATCTGTTGAACGACGATCTTTATGTCCTGATTTGTTTGCTTCTGCTGTTGCTTCATATGATCTATTTATTTCAAATGTATCAAATAAATATCTATTAACACTACCATAAACAGCATCATAGTATGTATTTGAACTATCATGGAACAAGCATGCGTTTCCTGTTTCCACAACGCCAAAGTTATTTTCTTTAAGAAGTGTTAAAACTTTGTCAAGTTTATCTTCTGTTGATAATGTATCAACGAAGAATGCAACTTCTAATGGAGCAGCTAAAGATTTACTATCTTTAATAGTTACAAAAGCAGTACCTAAACCTATAGCTTCAACATTTCCATTTGCATCAACTGTAATAATGCTATTATTACTTGATGAGTACGTAAATGTCAAATCTTGTGTATCTTTTCCTAAAGCATATGGTTTAAGATTTACTTTATCACCAATTTTTAGTACTCCTGTATAATCATCATCAAAAGTAATATCTAAAGAAGTAATTGGGTAAACAACTATTTCGTATTCTTTAACAATATTCTTTATATAATCTGTAATTGTGATAGTTGCTGTACCAGCATTTATAGCAGTTAATAAACCTGTATTAGAAACACTAACAATATCTTTATCGCTTGTGCTATAAATAATTTGTTTAAAGTATGCATCACTTGGAACAATACTTGATGAAACTTGTACTGTTTCGCCTGTTTTCATTTCTGAAGGCATATTTTCTACTGTAATATCTGTTACAGGATTTAATGCATTCCATTTTGCTATTAAAGTAACATCATCAGCAAAGTCTTCATAACTATCATATTTTTTACCTGTCTCATCAAACCAGCCGACAAATTCAAAGCCTAATCTTGTTGGTGCTAATAAAACTCCACCTTTAAGAATATTTACACTTAATTTGTAATCCGTAATTTCTGGTTCATAGAAATAAACATCAGTTGTTGAAGAATTTGTAGTCAAAGTGAAATCTTGACTAAATCCAATAATGTAATCATTCTTTAGTTTTGTTACCTCGCTATGTACAGTTCTGTAGCTTCCATAACTTGAAGAAATACTCAAAACATATTCAGCACCCTCTGGCCATACTGAAGTATTGGCAGTTTGAATGTTAATTATTTTCCATAACTTTGTTTCTGAATCTTTTCCAATATAAATACGATCAGAGAATGTTGCTTTTGGATTATGATTATTATCTCCTAAGAAGATATTTGAAGAATATGTACCATCCCAGAAGTTTCCATTACTATAGTTATAATTGTTAATTGTTATTTTAGTAACTTGTTTTCCTGAAGCAGCATATAATTCATCAGAATATCCGCCATTAAAATCATAAACAATACTATAATTATCTCTTTGAGCATAGCATGCATATAACACTAAATCTTCTTTAGTTGTTGAAGTAATACGACTAATATAATCAGTTGAACCTTCTTCTTTAGCCCATCCAAGGAAACGATATCCTTTTTTAACTGGTTTTTCAAGAACATAAGTATATCCTTCGCCATATTCTGTTATCGCATCTTCTGATAAAGTTCCACCATCTAGTTCATATCTAATAGTATGTGTTAAACCATATAGTGCTTTAACAACTAGATTCTTTTGAACATTTTCGAACTCACGATCCCATTTTACAAATGTATAACCTTCGACTTCAGGAATTGCAGGTGCTTCTGCATTTTCTCCTTCAGCAACTTTCACTTCAGTAATTAAACTTCCTTCAATATCAAAGAATTTAACAGAATACATTTTGCCATTAACTGTAATTTCAATTTGACTCATTGTTCCGTTTACTTCTGCCATAATAGTCACTTGTCCTTTTGCTTTACCTGTTACAACACCATCACTAACTGTTGCGATTTCGTCATTACTTGATGACCATATAATTTCTCCAGTCGCATTAGAAACATTAAGAGTAATTGTTTCACCAACTTCAACTTCAGTTTCGCCAGTAATTACTGGTTCAAGGCACGTAATTGATTCAAGAATAATATTGTAGTATTTCGTACTACTTCCGCTAATATAAACGCCATATCCTATAACTTCAACAAGTTTGCCATCATAAGATTTTAAAGTTTCAGAATCTACAGGATAAGAAATACTTCCGACAACTTCTGTTCCAGCAATTGTTAAGTTGTAATATGTTCCTGAAACAGATAATGTGGCTTGTAGTTTTACATATTCAACATTAAATGTTTCTGCCGTTTTTAAAGCCTCTAAGTCTTCAGCTTTTAATTCTTTTGCTTCTTCTTTGTTTATTTCAGCAGTACCTTGTTTTTCATAAGTTGCTGAATCACCAAATTGAATTGCACCACCATACAAAGATGTTTCACCAGAGATTGCAATTTTATCGCCAACCTTTAGATCGCATTCCCATTCTTTACCTTTATAAACTAATACTTTAGCAGTATCATCAGCAAGAAGAAATGATCTTTGCGATATTGCAACAACAACACCTTCTGTTTCATGATTTCCAGCTTCACTAGAAATTACATCTTTTATTGTTTCTTTTGTACTTACTATTATTTCTTCAGTAATTGTTACTTTAACAGAAACTTTTACATCATCATAATTAACAATACTACCTGTAATAGTAACTTCACCTGCTTTTTCAGCAATAAATACATTACCATTTTTGTTTGTTATATATCCTTCTTTATCAAAAGAATATCTAACAAGATTTTCTCCTTTTATTCCAGTAATTGCAGGTTCTAATTCAAATTCATTCCCTACTTTTACTTCAATTGTTGTATTTTTGAACGAAAGTGTTGGAGTAGTAACCTCATCACAACCAATAAAAACACATACAATTAAGAATAATACAATCACTAAAATTGATTTTACAAAATAATTCTTTTTGTACATAAATAAACCTTCCTTTTATGATTTGCATCTGAATTACTTGATATTTGCAAGCGTATTCATATAATTATTATACCATTTTTTGAGATTTTTTCAATATATATTTCACAAATAATATGCATAATAATAATTTTAAATTTATAATGATTAATTTAATTAAAATGTGAAATAATAAAATCATAGGAGGATTAATAAATGACTGAAAAAGAATTATTGTATGTTGAAGATGCAATTGGTCATCTTAAAATGATGAAGAAAAAATGTGAACGTTACGAAACAATGGTAAACGATCCAAATCTTAAGAGAGTAATTTGCAATTTGAAAATGAAACAGAAAAACCTTCACTCTCGACTTTATAATTTATTATAGGAGGATTAAATGAACGAAAAAGAATTATTTGAAGATTTACTTAATACTTTAAAAGGTGCTTGTGATTTATATATGCATGGAACAATTGAATCAGCAACACCAAACGTTAATAGTGCCTTTAATCAAACACTTTTTGAAACTTTAGAAATGCAAAATGAAGTATACAACACAATGAAAAACTGCGGATGGTATACAGTTCAAAATGTTGAAGGAACTAAACTAGAACAAGCTAAATTAAAAGCTGCCGAGTAAAAAAATCTATACTAGTAATTATGTAAAACATAATCACTGGTATAGTTTTATTTTTTTAGATAATGTTTAATTGCTTCTTTTAAATCTTTAGCACTTTTGAAAGGGAAAATAAAACTTCTCTTCTTCTTTAGTTCTTTTAATTGCTCACTTATACTAACTTTCAAGTGTTCATATTTTACAACAATATCCAAATCCTTGGCAATTTTTGCAATCTTACTTGAAAGATTAAATGAATAACAAATATCAACAAATAATACACCATAAGCAAAGCCTAAAGCAAACAAAGAAATTATATTTTCATTAAAATTTGCTATTATTCTTTCAACATATTTATGAACAAATAAATAATATATAGCTACTAGAACAAGCCAAAAGAAAGAAAACAGTGGACAGATAATGCCTTTTATATTACCTTTTCTAGTACTATAATCCCATAATTTAATATTCATTTTCTTGATAAAAATTATTCCCGTTATATACTCAATAATTGTCATTAAAACTCCTAAAGTAAGAATCACAATTACACTTTTTAAATATTCATTAGATATGTTTATCTTAGAAAACAAATATGTTACAACATACATTCCCGTTAATCCAAACCCATATAAAGGTAGTATTGGTCCAACTAAAAACCCAGGATTAATCCATTTCTTTGCACTAACAAACCTGCGAAAGAATAGTTCTATAATCCACCCACCAAGTGAACCAAATATGAAGAGAAAAAGAATATTAAAGAACATTTCCACAATCCCCCTTAATTTCATTATATGATTGTTTTTTATCAATTATACACAATAGCCAGCTTTCTTTATGTTTTGGTATTCTAAAGAAAGTAAGTGGCCACATATGTGTATTAATCATACTTTTTTCTAATTTATTTAAGCCAAATAATTTATCAGCATTTTTTATAGCTATTTTAGGATGCCTTATACCATGAAATCTTTTTCGGCCTTTGAGAATATGCCAATCATAAAGACAGAAATCATGTAGTAGTGAAGCTCTAATTACTTCTTTCAAGTGATAATTCTTCTTTCGAAGGGCTGATACGTAACACCTAAAAGCTACATAAATAGTATGATCAAATGTTGAAAAAAAGCCATGCTGAATAAAATCTTTTTGCCTTTGAAAGTCTTTGTTATTAATTATAGGTTTCGCAATATCAAAAAAATAATTAATTTCTTCTAAAGATAAGCTTGTGCCATACTTTTTAATTAGTTTTTCGTTCATATTTATCCTTTATATCTTGAAATAGAATTCTTAGAATAATTCTCTTTTACCACTTTGCAAAGAGAAGCTATAATCTTATTTAGCATTTCATCACCGACTTCAGGCACTATATAAAACGGAATAGTTTTAGAGAATGGATAACCAACTTCATCGCAAGCAATAACTTCATCTAAATTTTCTTTAGTCTTTATAAAAATAATCTCATCACGGACATAGAAAATAGGTTTATCATCGACATAAATAACATAAACATTATAGGCTTTTCTTATCTTTACTTCATATTGCGATGCAATTCTATCACAAAGAGCAAATACAAAATCCATTTTATCATCCATTTCATTCACCATTTTTATTTTATCACAAAGTGTTTATATAGGCAATAATAATCGTTAGACTTAATTAGATATAATTTTCTTAATAATCCATACTTGCAATTTATCTGGCAAGAAATTAAATAAACGTAATAGAAAACTTCTATTAATATTATATACATATTTAGGTTTATGACTATTAATTATCTTTAAAGACTTCTTAGCTATTTTTTCTGGTATAATGTTTTTAGTTTCTATTTTTGACACTATTTTTTTAAATCTTAATGAATTAGTTTTGTAAAGTTTTGTCTTCTCACAAAGTTTGTCTAGTTCAGTCATTGAATCGTTCAATAGATTAGTTTTTACTGCTCCAGGTCTAAGTATAGACACTTTGATACCCAAAAGATTAACTTCCATACGTAGTGAAAAAGCATACTTTTCAACTGCCGCTTTAGTTATTGAATATATGCCATTAAATGGCATAGGATCTAATGGTGCTACTTCGCTTGAAGTTATAATTATTCTACTTCCTTTTTTCATAAAAGGCATAAATATTTTATTTATACGATATATACCATTTAAATTAACATCAAATATTTTCATAAAATCTTTTTCATCAATCTCCACAAGTGAATCCATTTTATAAATACCCGCCATATGTATAATAGCATACAAATCTTTTATTTCTTCCGATATCAATTGATATGTGTTTTGAATACTTTCTAAATTTGTAATATCAGTTTGGTAATAGTTTTTTAAGTTACCTTTATTATCACATATATCAATACCAAACACATTATATCCTTTTTCAGTAAGCAAATGATATGTAGCCTTTCCCATACCACCATATACACCTGTTATAAGTATATTCTTCATATAAAGCCTTTCTAGGATAATATTTTATTATCAACTATTGTAATTTATTTTTTAATCTTCTCTAAAATTGATTTTGAAATGGTTTTTTCATCAAAAAATCATTTTTTTGGTCTTTTTTTGTGATTATTTTGTAAAAAAAGTAAATAATTGTATTTAAATTAAATAGTTTTACAATAATTTATTTCAAAATAATTTTATCTAATATTATTATATACTAAAAAATGCACTTTTTTCAAGTATAAAATTACTTAAAGTGCATTTTTTATTCTTACCAATAGTATTCTTCATAAGTTCTTGCAACTAAATCGTACCACTCATCTTGATTATCTTTTATCGTTTTCAAAAATAAATCATAGTTTTCTTTTTCAACAAGATTGTGTTTTAACATAATTTTGTAAAACTTTTTCACAGCAGCTAATATTTCTTTATATGATGTAAAAGAACAAAACATACATTTATTTATAAAGAAATATGAAAAGAAGCTATCAATTGAAAACAATCCATCTACCATTGTTTCCCCTTCGTAATACACCAAATAATCATTGATGTAGAACTCAGCATATGAAGCGTGTTTATTAATAACTTTGATCGATAAACCTTCTTCTAGCATTTCTTTATAAAATAATTTTAAGTATTTACTATTTTCTTTTAGTAAAACTTTAAATTCACCATCATATTCGTCATCAAGCTCATCAACACTTTCATTTAACTTTTTTTCGTATTTTTTTAGTTTTTCTTCGTACATTGTTTTCTTTTTAAAATTGTTATTGATTCAATATTAGATGTATTTGGGAACATATCTAATGGTTGGACATATTCGACATCATAATAGTTCTTTAAATGATTAATATTCTTAGCTAGTGTTGATGGGTTGCATGAAACATAAATTATTCTATCAATTTCTGATTTTTGGAAATAGTTGATTAACTGTAATTCTAATCCTTTTCTTGGAGGGTCAACAATGCAAACATCTGCTGTAAAGCCTTCTTTTTCGAAGTCATGCAGTTTGGTTAGGATTTTATCAGAATAGAATTTAGTATTAATGATATTATTTTCTAGGGCAAATGCTTTAGCATTAGCAATATTTTCTTTGTTGATGTCTATTCCTCTAACTTCATTTACGTATTTGCTCAAGTATAATCCAATACTACCTATACCACAGAATAAATCTAAAACTTTTTCTTGACCATTAGGATTAATTGCTTTAACTATTTCATCATATAGTTTTATTGTTTGAGTATTATTTAGTTGGAAGAATGATTGTGGAGATATTTTGAAATGTAAGTGACCTAATTCACCATCGATTTGATTTTCTCCTGCAATATTTATAACTTTACCTGTAATTATTTCAATTGATTTTGGGTCATTATTGATTGTATAATTTACTGATTTAATGTTATCAATCTTAATAACATCTTTTAAAATATTTATTAATCTATTTTCAGTTTCATTTAACACAAATGTTACTTGCATTTCTTTTGTGCTTTCAAAACCCCTTAAAACGATATATTTTAAGTTACCTTGGCGGAAACGAGGATTATAAACATTAATACTTGCTTTTGTTAGATATGCAAGTATTTTATCCATTGTTTCTTGAATTAACTTGCTTTCGATTAAGCATTTATCGATATAAACCAAACGATTAGAATCTTTTTCGTATATGCCTACAACAACTTTATCGCCATCGTGACGAGTTGGGAGTTGTGTTTTGTTACGATATTCCCATGGATATTCCATTCCAATAGTATTTTTGAATGCAATTTTATTGAAATTGCCATCATAGTATTTTTCAAATGATTCCTTGATTAAATCTTTTTTTATTTCAAGTTGATAATCATAAGCTATATGTTGTAGCTGACAGCCACCACATTTTCCGTAGTACTCACATCTTGGCTTAACTCGATGTTCTGACATTTTCTTGTATTTAGTTACTTCGGCGTAAGCATATTTTTCATAATCTTCAGTTATTTTAACTTCAACAATTTCTCCTGCAATTGTTCCTGGAACAAAAATTGTTTTGCGTTTATAGAAGCCTATTCCTTCGCCATTTATTCCCATTCTTTTTATTGTAAGTAGTATTGTATTTTCCATATTATATTCCTTTTATTTTCGTTCTTTTCTTCCTAAATAGTAATCTAATTCTTCTTTCATATTGTCAGGTATTTCTTTTTCTACTGGGAAATACACAGCATTTATTAAATGGCTTGAGAATACTTTTATAAAGTCACAAGACTTGTAATAGTTATTTTCTGATAAATAATCCATAACATCTTTACGTGAGTGGATAACAGCTCCACCTTGAGGTGATATACGAGCAAATGAAACTGCTGGAACACCATTATCAGCAAATGGAGTTGAGTCAGATGAATAAACTCCTTGACGTGGTTTTATAGGAAAACCTATTTCACGTCCTAAATAATCGATATAGTTAACTAAAGAATTATTTCCTGTTACACAAGCAATATCACTTCCAATTGTTACACCAAGCATATCGATATTAATACATAGTTTATAATTATTTAATTCTTCTTTATGAGCATTAACATAAGCTTTTGAGCCTAAAAGACCCATTTCTTCTGATCCACACCAAATAAATTTTAAAGTTCTTAATGGTTTATTCTTTTGATAATATGCTAAAAGTTCCATAATAGCAATACTACCTGTAGCATTATCATAAGCACCTTTAGAATAGCTAACCGAATCATAATGAGCTGTAAAAGCAATTATTTCTTCAGGATATTTAGTTCCTTCAATCGTAGCTATTACATTATGTGACTTATTTTGCTTTTCCTCTTCTACCATAACTATAGTAGCTTTCTCAGGAAAAGCACGTAAAACTTTTTCTGCATCTTTCATTCTTATACAAACAGCAGGAATCTTACCGAACTTATAATGTCTATCACGATACATATAAGGATCTAAGTCAACATTTTCAGAATCATCATAGATGCTTCCACAACAAAGAACTAAACCCTTGACTTTTTTCTTTGTTAATTCTTCATATAATTTATAATTAACAAGTTTACTATGTATTAAGCAAATCTTATTTTCTAACTCTTGTACTCTTGCATCTTCTAAACTATTTACATATGCAAAATCGCAAGTGTATCCTTCTAAAGGAGTCGATGAAGACATTCCCACGCCACAGCACTCAATCTCCATATAAGGATTAATAAACTTTAAAGAGGCTTTTGATACTTCATAGCCATCAACATCAAACTCTTCAATTATTGTTTCAGCACCAATTCTCTCACATTCCTCTTTAAGCATTAAGGCACAATCATATTCTTCCTTTGAACCACCTGTTCTAACATAATACATTTTATCTAACAAATTAAAACTTTTATATTCCATAACTCCTCCAAATAAATATCTTTACTTAATTTTACCACATTTACCCTTTATAAACAATAAAAAAAGTAACTAAATATCTCTATTTAGCTACTAATTTAGGAAATAAACTATTAACATTGGAATTCATCTATGTTTTTAAATACATATCCATTATTAATTATATCATCAATAATTCTTGGTAAAGCTTTTACGTTGTCACTCGAAACAGTATGTAAAAGAATTATAGCACCATTATGCAAATTATCCATTACTTTAGTGTAACCATAATCTTCACCTTTTTGTTCTTTTGTGTTCCAATCATCGTAAGCAATGGACCAAAAGAAAGTTTTATATCCTAATTTTTTAATCGTCATTAAAGAATTTTTATCAAACTGTCCTTCTGGTGGTCTAAATACCTTAATCATTTTTTGCGAAGTAAGTTCTTCATATTTATCCTCTAGAAGTTTTACTTCTTTCTTTATTTCATCAGCACTTAGTTTAGTTATATTCTTATGATGATATGTGTGATTTCCAACAATATGGCCTCGTTCAACAATTTCAATTGCTAGATCACTGTTCCTTTCAAGGAAATCTCCAGTGACAAAAAATGTTGACTTTACATTTTTATCATCTAGGATATCAAGTATTTTTATGAGGTTTCCATTGTCATATCCAGCATCAAAAGTTAAGTAAATAGTCTTTTCACTTTCACTTCCCACATAGTAAGCATCTGTACCATCTAAAACGTCTTTATAGATTCCAACATCTGGCGTTATATGTGAACTATTCTTGCGATATCCGAAGCCATATGCGTTAACATTAATTCCAACAAATATTAACAAAGATAAAAAGAAAATCAAAACTTTTTTCATTCTCTTTACCTCCATATATATTTTAACCAACTTAAGAATAATTATAATTTAACTTTAATGTAAATTATTCCCACAATTATCACATATATTATCAAATAGACAAGATAACATATCATTGTAAAAGCAAAAGATAGAGCAGTTAATAAATTACTATTCATAATAACATTAAATAACAATTTAAAAATATATAGCAATGTATATATTGAAACACCAACAAGAAAACTAATTTTAAAAACCTTTTTGAACTTCATTCTTTTTGGTGGCAAATACATATAAATAATAGCTAAAGTAAAAATAAACATTAATATTTCAAAAACAAATGTAATGAAATTATTTAAATAAACATTTGTAATTTTTAAAACATTATAAAGAAAATATTTACTATAAAAAACAACCACTAATTCTCCTAATATTACAAGTATCAACATTGAGAATAATAAAACAGAAGATATTCTTATCCGAATATAATCTTTGGTATTAATATCAGCATATATTTTGTTAGTATAAATAGTTAATCTATTAATGATTGTTGAAGAGGAATAAATCATACTAATGAAAGGAATAATGCTAAAATTAGATATTTTTAATTCGTTTATTTTTTCTGTTAGAAGGTTTGAAAAAGCTTCTCCAATTATTTTTACAATATCATTAACTAAAAAGGAAGCAAATAATTTATCACTTATTATTAAGAATCCTAAAAATAATATGGAAAAAGAGCTAATAGAAACAATAGCATAAAAAGTAATAGCCGCTGAAGTTTCTGTTATTTCATATTTTGTATCAAAATCTAATATTTTCTTGAATATATTTTTCATAAATATATTGTTTCCATAATATGATAAAATTATTAAGATAATATTATCATAATAATTTTATTATAATAAAAAACTTACTCGAAATAGAATAAGTTTTTATAGAGATATTTAAATTATACTTTTATTTTTGTTACAATATTTTAATCATTTCAAGAATACTTGTTAAGATGATTTATTAACATAACATATTTATTCCTCAAAATTAATATGAATTATTATCATTACATTAGGATTTATTATATATGTTCCAGTTAGTGTAGCACTTCCTACGCCACTTGTTGTTAGATAGCCATAATCATCCATTGTAACTACTATATCATTTTCTT
>CAYMGD010000007.1:0-67222 GCA_964389905.1 uncultured Coprobacillus sp.
GCTATTATTGCTATTACTATTACTAGTTCTACTAGTGTAAATCCTTGTTTTATTCTTTTTTTCATTTTTGTTTTCCTTTCCTTTTTGTTTGTTTTATTTTAAAAAGGAAATTTAATCAGCTTCTGAATCTACAATAGTTTATATATATTCTCCTTTCTTCTCTTATTTCTTTTATTTTTATTATTTTCTCTTGTAGTTTTGTTTTTATTAGTTCTATTTTCTTATTTTCTCTATTTACTGTTTTTTCTATTTCTTCTTTTATTTTATTTATTGATATTATTAAAGATATGATAAATAGTAATAATATTACTATCTCTACTATTGTAAAGATATTTATATATTGTTTACCTATTAGTACTTCTTTTAGTACATTATAGTTATTTACTCCTATTTTATCTATTAATATGTTTAAATCTGATATTAACATAAAATATGTTAGTAATATAATAAACATAATAGCATAACTTATAGAAGCTATTTTCATATTCTTCTTATCAAGAAATCTAGAGATGATAATACTTGTAATAATAAACAAAACTAAGAATAACATATATTCTACCTCTTTTTGTTTATTCTACACCCCCCCCTTTTTTGTCAAGGAAAATAGTAATTTTAAAAATTTTTATTATTTTTTTAAACTTAATTTAAATATTATGGTTTATAATTATATTGAGGTGAATATAATGAGACTACTTCTTGTAGAGGATGAAATACCTTTATCAAATGCTTTAGCAACAATACTCAAACACAATAACTATTCTGTTGACTGTGTATATGATGGTTTATCTGCTTTAGATTATATTGAAACAGATATATATGACGCTATCATCCTTGATATTATGCTACCTAAAATGGATGGTATCGAAGTTTTAAAAACGATTAGAAATAACAAATATACCGTACCAGTTATTCTTTTAACTGCCAAATCAGATGTTGAGGATAAAGTAAAAGGGTTAGATAGTGGTGCAGATGATTATCTCACTAAACCTTTTAACTCTAAAGAATTATTAGCTAGAATAAGAGCCGTTACTCGAAGACAAGATATTACACAAAATAATATAATTGAATTTGGTGATTTGAAACTCAACAAATTATCTTTTGAACTATCTTTAAATGAAAAATCTTTAAGATTAAGCAATAAAGAGTTTCAAATGATGGAAATGTTTATTACTAATCACAATAATATGATTTCAATAGAGAAATTTATGGATAAGATATGGGGTTTTGATAGTGAATCAGAGATTAATGTCGTTTGGACATATATTTGTTACTTAAGGAAAAAACTCAAAACATTAAATTCAAAAGTTAGAATAACAGCTGTAAGAAATATTGGTTATACCTTAGAATACAAACAAGATGGAGATAAAGATGATTAAAAAAATTCGTTATAAATTTATTCTTGTTTCAATGATTTCATTAACATTAGTTATTACCATTATCATAGCTATTATTAACATCATAGGATATATAAATATTACAAAAACAGCAGATAAAAAGCTTGAACTAATATCAAATAACAACGGAATTTTTCCTACAAATAAACCATCTTTTGATAAGAAAAATGATAAAAATTTATCCCCTGAAGCTCCCTTTGAGACACGCTACTTTTCAGTTATTGTTCATAGTAATGGTGACGTATACGGAGTTAATGTCGATAAAGTATCTGTTATTGACGAACTCTCAGCAATTGATTATACAAAAAAAATTATGAAGGGTTCTAAAGAAAAAGGGTTTATAAATAACTATAGATTTTTAGTCAAAGAAAATAGCACTCAAACATTGTATGTATTTGTTGACTGTAATAATGATTTAGAAACATTCCATAGTTTTCTTTATGGAAGCATTATTATTAGTTTACTAGGAATAGCTGCTATCTTTCTTTTAGTTCTATTCTTTTCAAAAATTGTTGTTAAGCCAATTGGAGAAAGTTACGAAAAACAAAAACACTTCATCACTGATGCGAGCCACGAACTGAAAACACCTCTAACCGTAATTGATGCTAGTGCTGATGTTTTAGAAATGGAAATAGGGGAAAACGAATGGATTGATAGTATTAAAGCACAAGTATCTAAACTATCAAAACTAACTGAAAATCTGCTTCTTTTGTCTAAAATGTCTGAAGAAAACAAAAAACTTGTCTTCACTGATTTTTCACTAAACGAAATTCTTTTAGAAAGTATTGAACCTTTTAAATCAGTTGCAATTAATCAAAATAAAATAATTACAACTGATATTCAAGCTAATATTAGTTTTTATGGTGACATAAATCTCATTTCTGAACTTTTTTCGATTCTTATGGATAATGCCTTAAAGTACTCAAATGCTAATGGGGAAATTAAAGTATCTTTGGAAGAAAAGAATAAAGCCACTAAAATAACTTTTTATAACACAGTTGATAAAATAGAAATAGGTAATCTTGATTATTTATTAGATAGATTCTATCGAAATGATAAATCACGAAATTCTAATACTGGTGGCCATGGCATTGGATTATCGATTGCTAAAAGTATTATCGAAAGTCACAAAGGGAAAATAAACATTAAAAGTACCGATGGGAAATCGATAACTATTACTATTACTTTTTAGGAGGATTTATGTTATCACAAAGTACATTTAAACGTTATGAAACAAAATATTTACTTACTAAAGAGCAATATAATCATATATTAGATTATATCAGTGACTATGTTATAGCTGATGCTTACGGCAAAAGCACTATTGCAAATGTATATTTTGATACTCCTAATTATTTACTGATACGTCGTTCCCTTGAAAAACCTATCTATAAAGAAAAGCTTCGCATTCGCACTTATGGCTTAAAAGACGAACATAAAGATGTTTTTATTGAAATAAAGAAGAAATTTAAATCTGTTGTTTATAAAAGAAGGACTAAAATCAATTATCAAAATAATATAAATTTATTCACTGCAAATAAAATTTCATCTTCTCACATCACGGCAAATGAGAGCAGTAATAAACAAATACTTGGCGAAATATCGTATTTTATTGACTTTTACAAAGATTTAAGGCCAAGTATGTATTTACAATATGATCGCGAAGCCTTTTATGCTAAAGATGATGAAAATTTAAGAATAACTTTTGATTCAAATATTTTATATCGAAATTATGATTTTACTTTCACAAGTAAATCTTATGGAAAAAATATTATTTCTAAAGACAATATATTAATGGAAATTAAGTCAAGTCTTGCTTATCCTTTATGGCTTGTAAAAGTTTTAAGCCAAGAAAAAGTAAATAAAACTTCTTTTTCAAAATATGGAATCGCTTATCAAAAAATATTACAGGAGGAATTAAATGGAAATATTTAATAGTTTATTTGAAAGTTCAACGCAAAATACCTTATCAGTGGGAATATTTCTTTTATGTGTGTTATTCTCATTAATTGATGGAATTATAGTTTGTCTTGCATATCTAGTAAAAAATGAAACAACTAAAAGTTTTAAACTATCCCTAATGATACTTCCAACAATTGTTTGTGTCGTGATAATGATGGTTAATGGAAACATTGGTGTTGGCGTAGCAGTTGCAGGAGCATTTAGTCTCGTACGTTTTCGTTCTGCACCAGGAAGCGCCAAAGAAATATGCGTTATATTTGCGGGAATGTGTGCAGGATTGATTGCTGGTGTGGGATACATTGCATATTCGTTATTATTCTCTATTCTAATAGGATTATTAATAATTGTTCTAAATATCCTTTTACAAATCTCAGACAAGAAAAATACTTCAATAGTCCTAAAAATTACAATTCCAGAAGACTTAGAATATAATGAAGTATTTACTGATTTGTTTAAAGATTATACTAAAGGCTATTCATTGATATCTGTAAAGACAACAAATATGGGAAGTTTATATAAACTAAAATATAAAGTTAAACTAAATAATGTTAATGAAGAAAAAGAATTTATTGATAAAATTAGAATGCGTAATGGCAATTTAGAAGTTGCTATACTAAAAACCGAATTTTCGGAAAATGATTTATAAAAAAATAGGCTGATTCCAACCTATTTTTTTACATTATTTCTATTCATTAACAATTTTGTTAATTCTTTTTGTAAGTTTGGTAATATTATACCCTTCAATTTTCCTTATTGCATCTGTTAGAATCCTATCTTTTATAGCTGCAGCAGATTCTTTCACTTTATCCGCATTATCCATAATAGATTCTGAAAGCTTACAAATTTTTTCTACTTCTTTATCGATTCTTCCAAAACACCTTGTAATAATATTCTCCTTAAAATTTTCAAATTCTTCTTTTATTTCTTCGGAAGATTTAAACTTTTCTCTTTCTTCGTTTTTCTCAAGTATTAGTTCTTGATATTTTTTTCCTAAACTCTCAATAAGACTCAGAAAAGTGATAAAATATTGAGGTCTTACAACATACATCTTTTCATAGCCAAATACTTTTCGTATTGGAGCATCATTTTCTTGGTTCCATTCAAGTTCACTTATAAGTAGAGCATATTCACAATTTTTCTTTTCACGATCTTTATCTAGTTTCTTATAATGATCTTCATTTTTCTTCTTATTTTTAGATAGTGGATCTTCATTTTTCATTTCACATACAACTGATGATAATAAGTTTTCATCTTCATATTTATCTGATGAATAAACTTTAAAAATATAATCAGCTTTTGTTTTCTCTCCATCATCTCCTCGCACAGCAAGATTATCTTTTTCCCAAACACAATTAGTAAAGCCGCTAACAGCATGTGATTGATATTCATTGTTACACCAATTTTCTAATTCTTCACCTAATTGTTTTACGTTTTTTGAAGATTTTGCAAGCTTAAGATTATCTATTTCTTTCTCTTTTTTACTTAATTCATCTTTAAAAGCAACTTCTTTTTCTGATAATATTTTAGCTTTTTCAAGTTCAGCTTTTTCTTTGATATTTTCAAGTTCATTCTTTAACTTTGTTATTTCATTATCTTTGGCATTACATTTATCATTAAATTCATTTTTAGTACGAAGAATAACATTTTGAATTTGATTTTCGTTTTCTCTTTTAATATTTTCAATTTGATTCTTATAATTATTTATCTCTGTTTCAAGTTTATTTATTTCTTTATTATGTTTTATTTCCTCTTCTTTTTTTGTTTTTTCTTCTATATTTTTAAGTTGTTCTTTTAATAAAATATTGTCTGAATTTAATTTTTCTTTTATGTTATTAAACTCTTCTCTTTCTTGTGCTTTTGCTTCTTTAACCTTACTTTCAATTTCTTTTCTAAAACTTTTTTCTTGCTCATCTAAACGCTTTTGAAATTTTCTTTCAACATCTTTATCAATAATTTCTTTTATATATATAGCATCTATTGTTGTAATATCTCTTAAATCTATATAATCACCTTTTTTAGCATCTTCCTCTAACACAATAGTATTTTGATCTTTTACAATAACTTTTATAGAACTCATAATTTATCCTCCATATAATTCATTATATCATTTTTTTTACTATTTTGCTATAAAAAAAGATATTTATCTAAAAAACACTTACCAAACGATAAAATCGTAAGATAAGTGTTATTAATTCAAATTGTCTTGTTTTATCAAATCAAATATAATAGAAATATTACTACACTGTTTTATTGAATTGCTATCACTAAATATATAGTTCCAACTCTCTTTATAATCATTTGGTATATCATTCATTGTTTTTCTTAAGATTTTCTCAAAGCCTAATGCATCAAGTTTATATTGCTTGTCAAACAAGTTCGATAATTTAATTTTTTGTTCGAGTGTAGCATTTTCTATTCCATACAATGCGTGTTCCAAATTTCTTGAAAAATAGAACTTATAATATTTTATTCCACAAATTATATTTGTTTCAAATAGTTTCTTATATATTAATCGTTTTTTTTCAAATCTTTTAGAAAAATATTCCTTATTATTAGTAAATAGTTTATTATCACAAAACTTATTAGCATAAAGTGAACTATCTTCAATTATTGATTTATCATCTATAAATGCCCCATCTGTGTCAATAATGTGTACAATAGCTATATAATCTGTGCAAAACAAAAAATTTTTCTTTTTATGCTGGTCAATAATTTTTTCTATGCTTTTTATGCAATTATTCTCATTAATATTATCTTTATATGCTAAGTCTCCTGAGGTGACTTCAACAATTATATTTTTTATGTAATTATTAAAATAGTTTTTTAGCGATCTGTGAAGGGTAATATCGTCACTATCACCTTCACAAATTACAAATAAAATTTTAGGACTATTCTTCCTTTCCATATAAATATAAATCTCCTGCGTCTTTTAATGCCCTATATATTTCATATTCATCTATTGGATTTGATAAGTTTAATTCTCCTAAATATAAATCTCTTAAATATTTTTTTCTTAAATTATTCGTTTTCGCAACATATGGCATTTTTAGAAACCTATTTTCTTCATCATTTGTTGTAAAAATAATGTTTTCTTTAATTACTTCTAATGCGCGTAAGTTGTGTGATGTAAATACCATTTGTCCAACACCTTTATCTTTAAAAACACTTAGAATATTCCCTAAGAGGAATTCAAAAATACCTGAATCCAATTCATCAATTATTAAAATAGCATAAGGATTATTGAAAGCATCAACTAGTGAAGAAACAATTGATATTATTTTTTTTATTCCATCTGATTCTAAGTTTAATGGAATATTAAATTGGTCTTTTATCGAAACAAATTGATACCTGAAACAATACTCTCCATTTTGATCTGTTGTATCTCCCAAATTAAATAATGCTATTTTAGTTCCTGGAATCATTTTTTCTAGCACTAAATTTATCTCATTTATATATAAACTAATAGTTTTTTCGTATTTCTTTAGTAAAATTCCTTCACTAAATAATGATAATGCACCTTGTATTGAACTAACTTGACTGTTACTTTCGTTTTTATAGAAAAAGGGAATTGTATCTAAAGCAGCAATTTTACTTATTTCTCTATTATCATATAAATGATAATAATGTATGGAGTATATTCTCGCCATATCTATAAAATAACTAACATCTAAAAATTCTTTTGTATCAAAAAGTATTTTTTCAAATTCAGTGCTGAAAATAAAACTACTATTGTTAGCTGTTCTTTGTCCCTTTAAATATATTAATTGGGGAAGTAAATTATTATTATCTTTAGTTAGTTTATTAAGGTTTGTTGATGGGCTTAAAAATCTCATTAAATCACTGTCTTTTTTATTCACTTCAAAAATTGGTGCATTTTTTGTCCACACGTTGTCATTGTACTTTCGACGCCATAATCCTTCAGATGCTAATATTATTTTTCTATTTATATCGTCTTTTAAGAAATTTACATAATAATCATAAACATAGTTTTGTTCGTTACATTTGAAATAAACAGAAGCTTCAATTCTGCATATGTTGGATTTTTTTGAAATCTTCTCGTATAATTCATTATTAATTGTTTGCCCAGAAAAAATTGTTTTTAGAATTGAAAAGGCATTAATAATAGTTGATTTCGAACTACCATTAGGTCCATAGATACCTACAATATCAGATTTATCAAAGTTAAAAACACCATTTAATATTTTTTTATTTGATTCGAATTCTATAGTTCCATCTTTTAAATTCATTAAGTTTTTAGCAGAAATCTTTAATATTCTAATATTACAATCCATAATCATAACTCCTTGACCTCCTAATTATATCATATTAAAAAATCATTGTCAATCTTTAACTTAATATTCGTATTTTTTATCGTTATTTCAGATTATATATTATATATTATTCGCATTATAGTTGAAAATATACATTTTTTATCTAAAAACACTTACCAAACGATAAAATCGTAAGATAAGTGTTATTTTATTTAAATCACTTCGAATTGACTATTATATAATTCCGCATAAAAGCCATTTTGATTCATTAATTCATTATGGTTACCTTTTTCTATTACATCCCCATCACGCATTACTAAAATCAAATCTGCATTTTTGATTGTTGAGAGGCGATGAGCAATAACAAAGCTTGTTCTTCCTTTCATTAATGTATCCATGGCATTTTGAATAATAACTTCGGTTCTTGTATCAACACTTGATGTTGCTTCATCAAGAATTAACATTGGCGAATTTTGAAGCATTGCTCGAGCAATAGTTAATAATTGTTTTTGCCCTGATGAGATTGATGTGCTTTCAGATAGTACTGTATCAAATCCATGAGGAAGAGAATGAACAAATTTATCTAGGCCGCATAATTTACATACTCTTTCTAGTTCACTATCACTTATATCAGTCATATTATATACAAGATTTTCTCTAACTGTTCCTTCGAAAAGCCATGTATCTTGTAAAACCATAGCAAATATGTTATGAACATCTTCTCTCTTCATATCACTTATTGAAGTACCATCAATGGTGATATTTCCGCTGTTTATTTCAAAGAACCTCATAAGAAGATTTACCATTGTTGTTTTACCTGCTCCTGTTGGACCAACAATTGCAACTTTTTGACCTGGTTTTATTTCAGCTGAAAAGTCTTTTATAATAACTTTATCTGGTGTATCAGGATAACTAAAACGAATATGCTCAAAGCATACACTTCCTTTGATTTCTTTTTCGCCACTTTCTTTATCGCTTTCATCACTTAACTCTTCTGCTTCAAGGAAATCAAAAATACGATGTGCTGAAGCTGAGGCTGTTTGTAAATTTGTTAAGCCTTGAGCAATTTGTGTTAATGGTGATGTAAACAAACGAACATAGAAGATAAATGCTACTATTACATCAAAACCTATTGTTCCTTGAATAGCAAAGATTGAACCAAACACACATACTGCTACATATGAAATATTTCCAATAACGCTCATTAAAGGTTGCATAATTCCAGATAAGAATTGTGATTTCCAGTTTGCATCATAAACGTTCTTATTAAGTTTATCAAATGATTCTTTTGTCATTTGGTCAGCACGACTAATTTTTATAACTTCATGTCCTGAGTAGTTTTCTTCAATAAAACCATTAAGTTCTCCTAAACTCCTTTGGCGAGCCGCAAAATGTCTTTGTGATTTACCCATTATAACTACAGTTAAAAGTAAGCCTACAATAGTTATTCCTAATGATATTGAAGCTAATCGCCATTCTGTTACAAACATCATAATCAAACAACCGATAAATTGTGTTACAGCACTTATGATAGTTGGCAAACTATTAGTTAAGCCTTGTTGGAGAGTTGAAACATCATTTGTTATTCTACTTAAAATATCTCCTTGTGATGTTGTATTAAAGTATTTTTGAGGAACCAGATTAATCTTTCTTGAAAGTTCTGCTCTCATCTTATATGACATTTTAAGAGTTACCGTAGACATTATGTATTGTTCGATAAAACCAAATATCGCACTTAAACAATATAATATAAGAAGCATTATACCAATTTTTGATATAGCATCTATATCAATAGTTGTTAACAATCCATCAGAAATAATAGCTGCAATTTCACCCAGTTTATCAGGTCCTATAATAGTAATTACTGAACTTAAGGCAGCAAGTATTAGAGCTATAATAACAAATACAATACTAGATTTTATATAATTAGAACTTCTTTTAATTGCTGAAGATAAACTTTTCTTATTTTTTGCCATTATTCCCCTCCTTTTGATAACTCATTTTCACTTAATTGTGATTTAGCTATCTCTTGATATACAGTACAATTTTTAATTAATTCTTGATGCTTTCCAATGCCTACTATTTCGCCTTTTTCGAGTACAATAATCTTATCAGCATTACGAATTGTACCAATTCTTTGAGCAACAATTATTTTTGTTGTATCATTATATTTTTCTAAAAGTTTTTCACGCAAAAGAGCATCAGTACGAAAATCTAAAGCTGAAAACGAATCATCAAAAATAAGAATTTCTGGGTTTCTAGCTAAAGCTCTAGCAATTGAAAGTCTTTGTTTTTGGCCACCTGACACATTACGACCAAGTTGAGCTATATGGTAATCTGATTTTTCTTTTTTCTTCTCAACAAATTCTTTTGATTGTGATACTTCTAATGCCTTTTCTAGATCTTCATCTGTAAAGTTTTCTTTAGCGTTTCCAAAGAATATGTTATCCTTGATTGTTCCTGAAAAGAGCACTGCTTTTTGGGTAATATATCCTAGCTTATTATATAAAGCTGAGAATTTATAATCTTTAACATTAACTCCATCGACAAGAACACTTCCTTCTGTTACATCATATAAACGAGGAATTAAGCTTATTAAAGTGGTTTTTCCGCTTCCTGTTGCCCCAATTATAGCTAATGTTTCTCCTTTATTAATTTTAAAATTAATATTTGATAATTCACGTTCACTAGAACCAGCATATTTAAAACTAACATTTCTAAATTCAACGCTTCCTTCTTCTAATCCTTCTTCGACGCTTCCTTCTTCGATTTCAGCTTTTTTGCTTAAAACTTCATTTATACGCTCCGCAGAAACTTGTGCTTGAGGAGCCATCATAAATATCATAACTAACATCATAAAAGACATTACAATGTAAGTTGCATAAGTACTAAAAGCTAATATCTCACTAAACATTGCTACTCGTTCGGCAGCATTTATTACCGATATATTATTAACTAATGCTGCTCCAACCCAATATATAGCTAGAGATAATCCACTCATTCCCAAACTCATAGTTGGACTTATTAAAGCAAACATTCTTTGATTTTTAATTTGTAAGTTAAACATTTCTTTGCTAGGCTTGTCAAATTTATCATTTTGATATTCTTCAGCATTAAAAGCATGAACAACATTTATTCCTGTTAAGTTTTCACGGGCTACACGATTAATTTTATCTGTCATCTTTTGGACTTTTCTAAACCTTGGAATACAAATACTCATAACAATGAATACTATAGAACAAATTGCAACAACAAAAATTGCTGTAACGATTGACAACTGCCAGCTTTTGCCTAGGATTTTAATAATTGCCCAAATAGCCATTATTGGTGCTTTAATAAACATCTGTAATCCCATCGAAACTAACATTTGTACTTGCGTAATATCATTAGTTGTTCTTGTAATCAAGCTAGGAATAGAAAATTCCTGCATTTCTTCTTTACCTAAATCAATTACATGATAGAATAATTTTTTTCTAACTGTGTAACTAAAACCAGAAGCTGTTTTTGCTGCCAAGAAACCACATATAACTGCTAACACACCACTTGTTAAGGCGCAAGCAATCATTTTCAAACCAACTTCAACAATCGCATCAGTTGTCCCTGATGTTTTTATTAGTTTGGTTAATTCAGTCATATAATCAGGCAATAATAAATCAAAATATACTTGACCAATTATCAGTACGCAGCATATAATTGTCATTATAATTTCTTTTTTTTGTAAATTCTTTAATAGTTTTACCATTAATTAACCTCCTCGTATTAATAATTATTATTCCAAACATCATCGATATTTTTCTTAAGCATTACAAATACCCGTTGTAGTGCTCCTACATCTTCAGTACTAATACCTTCTAATAATCTTTCTGAGAAATCTGTTTGAATAACTTTTCCCTGCTCAACAATTGGTTCAGCAACATTAGTTAGTTCAAGCACTACTTTTCTTCTATCATTAGGATCATCTAATCGTTTCAAATATCCATCTTTTACAAGTCTATCAATATGTACTGACACAATTCCAGCCTTTAAACCTCTAAATTTGCATATATCTTTAGCTGTTGCGTTAACAGGATTATTTGCAATAAACAAAAGAATATCAACTGCCAAAGGTGGTAAATCATAGTTTCGACATATTGGTTGTAATAAAAAGTGATATGATTCGATTAGTTTACTAGCATTCTCAAATACTTCTGACATTTTGAAATTTTTATTCATATATTTCTTCCCCTTTTTATTAATATTAGATATTCTAATATTAGAATATCTAATATTGCTACAATATTATATACTTATTAATATAATAAAGCAAGTATTATTTTTAAAACTATATACACACACAAACAAAAATGTCATAAATTTCTTGATATTTTTATTATTTATATTTTTGTTATATTCATACATTTTTATTATTTGTTAACAAAAGAGTTGGTTTTTAAATACGCATCTAAATATGAAGTTTTTCATTTACAAAACTGTAGTAAATCAAGAAAAATTTGTTAATTTTTATTAAAAAGAAAAGAAAAACGTGTTATTATTCATTGAAAAAAAGTGTTATACTATTTTTATCAATTAAATAGGATGGTGATATTCTTGAAACGAAATGCAATTTATGAACTTAATAAATGGAAAAATGATCCTGAACGCAAACCTATTGTACTTAGAGGTGCAAGGCAAGTCGGCAAAACTTGGTTAATGAAAGAATTTGGAAAAAACTATTATGAAGACTTTGTTTACTTTAACTTTGATGAAGATGATGAACTTAAGTCAATATTTGAAATAAATAAAAATCCACATCGCATTATTGATTTACTTTCTATGATTAGTAATAAGAAAATTGAACCCGAAAGAACATTAATCATTTTTGATGAAATTCAAGAATGTCCTGATGCTTTAAATACTCTTAAGTACTTTAAAGAAAAAGCTAATGAATATCATGTTATTGCTGCAGGAAGCCTTCTTGGCACACTTCGTGCAAAACCAAAATCATATCCTGTGGGAATGGTAAATCTTTTAGATATTAATCCTTTAACTTTTAGCGAATTTTTAGAAGCTACAGATGTAAATCTATATACTTATTATGAAAGTATAAAAAAAGACCAACAAATTGAGGAAATTTTTCATAATCGTTTATTAGAAGCATACAATTATTATCTTATTATTGGAGGTATGCCTGAATGTGTTTCATCATGGATCAAATACAAAGATCCTCTTAAAGTATCACAAATTCAAAAAGAACTTATTGAACTTTATGAGAATGATTTTTCCAAACACAATGGAAAAATTAATAGTGGCCGCATTCTTATGGTATTTCGTAGTATTGTTTCTCAACTAGCTAAATCTAATGAGAAGTTTATGTATGGAGCTGTACGTGAAGGCGGAAGAGCAAGAGATTTTGAAGAAGCAATTGAGTGGCTTGTTTCGGCAGGAATACTAAATCGTATTTATAATGTATCAAAGATGGAGCATCCATTATCAGCCTTCGATAAACTTAATCAATTTAAACTTTTTGTATTCGATACAGGTCTTCTTAAACATATGGCTGGTATTGACAATAGTGCAATACTTTTAAAAAAAGACTTTCAGTTTAAAGGCCCCCTTACTGAAAATTATGTTCTCCAACAACTTCGCGGACAATTTGCTGTTGAACCAAGATATTATTCAGACAAAGGAAATGAAATTGATTTTATAGTACAATATGGTATGGAAATAATTCCGATTGAAACAAAAGGTGGTGAAAATAAATCCGCTCCATCTTTTAAGAAATATATTACTGAACATAAACCAAAATATGCTTTTCGTTTTTCTAAGCGTGGTTATCGCAAAGATGGTAGTTTTACAAATCTTCCCCTTTATTTAGTTCAAAAAATGAAAGAATTATTATGATTATAAACTTTAAAACGACTCAACAGAGCCGTTTTTTATAAATACATTCTTTTTAAAAGTTCCTTAAATATTTTAAAAATACTTGCTTCAGTTACATCTTCATCAGTTATTAATTCTACTTTATTATAATATTTTCCATCGACATATATTTCCATTTCTCCATATACTCTATTTTTAATATTATCATAAACTTTAATTTCTTTTGTTACTTCACTGATTTTATTACCTTTTTTGGTAAAATAATTAATATCTTGAGAAACTACTACATTAAAATTATTAGGTGAATATTTGATATCGCTTATTTCATCAACTATTTCTCCTTCCGAAACAATATTTGTCATTTCATAAGTAGAAGCACCATAATTTAACATTGTCATAATTTCACTATTTCTTTTCCCAGCAGATTCAGCTCCCATTACCACTGCCACAAATCTGATACCATTCTTTTTAGAAGTTGCAGTGAGGCAGTATCCACTTTCACTAGTCCAACCAGTTTTTAATCCATCAACTTCTTCATAAAAGCGTACCAGTTTATTTGTATTAACTAACCAAAACTCTTTATCAGTTCCTTTTCTTAAATAATCTTCATATATGTTTGTATATTGCAATATTAAAGGATAATTTGTAACTAAATATGAACTCATAATAGCCATATCATAAGCACAAGAATAGTGATTTTTAGCTGGTAAACCATTAGGATTAACAAAATTAGAATTTAAACAATTTAATTCACGAGCTTTATCATTCATCATTTGTACAAACTTTTCAACGCTTCCGCCAATTGCCTCAGCAAACACCACTGCTGCATCGTTTGCACTAGTAATTGCTAGCCCCTTTAGAAGGTCTTCAACACTCATCTCTTCGCCTGTTTCTAAGTAAATAGTCGTTCCGCCCATCTTCGAAGCATTTTCACTTGCTTTAAGTTTATCTTCTAATTTTAGTTTACCACTTTCAATAGCTTCCATTATTAAAATCATTGTCATTACCTTGGTCATACTAGCTGGTGCTCTTGCTTCAGTACTACTTTTTTCATAAATTATGCTATTTGTACTTGCTTCAATTAAAATTGCACTAGGAGAGGATAAATTAAACTCTACATCATCGATTAATTCACTTTTTTCAATTACTCTAACTCCAGTCTCAATTGTTCCTTCATATCTACTTGCTTTAGTATTTGTTATTGCTAGTAAGCATATCATCATTAAAACTATAATATATATTTTTTTCACTTTTTATCACCACTTAATAATATTATCTTTATAAGTGATAAATTCTTTTTTTATGAAAAAAAGTTCAATTTATGCGATTTAAAGCACAAATCAAACTAATTATTTAATTGAACTAATTCTATTCTTTAACTCTTTTTTTTGATTATTTATATTTGTATTGATTTCTAATATTTTTTCTTTTGTTAGAGTATTTTCTAATATTTGTTTCAAATTATCTTGAGCACCACTGATGTAATTTTCTGCTTTTTCTTTAGCTTTTGTAAAATCGAAATCATAAGGAAAGTCTTTTTCAAGTTCTTCTAGTTTAGCATAAATAGTATCAATATTAATGATTATATTATTAACTTTTGCATAATTATTTTTTTCTTCATTTAGAAGATTGCTATATAATTGTTTTAAGGCATCCTCTTGAAGATTTAAAGCACTATATAATTCATTTGTATCTTTTTTAGATATTTGAGCACGTAAAACAAGAAATTCCACTTTACCTTTAAAATAGTTTTCTTTGGCATAAGCATAATTTGTATTAGCATCAAAAGACAAATTCTCTTCTGTCTTAAACTCACCAATAGCTTCTTCTAAATCATTTACTAGTTCTTGATATTTTCTTTTTAAATCAGCATACTCATCATCAATACTTTCAAAAAGAATATTTTTATATTTTGTTTTAAATTCATATTCCTTTAGTGATGCATAAAAATTTTCTAAGGCTAAAGAAGCAAACTGCGAGTTTTCTAAAACTGCTTCTTTAACGTTTAGCATAAGTTCTTTTGTATCCATTGTTTCAATGGTTTCCTTAGCAAGCCATGGTTTATTGCTTAATACTTTGGTAACTAAATAGTCTTTTTGAAGAGTATCTTTGATTACTGTTTTTGCATTAAGTTTTAAATTAGATATTGCATCTTGTATGCTTTCATTAATTTTCATTTCGATGATGTGTAAATCATCTTTTGCCATAGATCCTGTAACACTTATTTCTATAGTTTGAGAAAACTCTTTTATTGAACCAGTCACAATATACCCTAAGTCTTTATATTGTTTAATAATTTTAGGAAGAACATCTTCAAGCTTTTTCTCATTATATACTTCATCATAAAGAACCATTTTACCTTCATCATTTAATCCATTAATAGCTTTTATAGTATTGCTACTATCAATAACAATTTCTATTTTTGGTTCAAAATCTAATAGTACATAAGTAAACTCTTCTTCTTTTGCTTGGCATGAAATCATATTAACAAATAAAAAGCACAGACACAAGAAACTAACTAACTTTTTCATAAGTTTTTCTCCTTTTAATTATTGTTCCTGTTTGAGGGTAAATAATAATATAGTTATTAATTTCAATATCATCGATTAAATTGTATCCATAAGATATATTAAGTTGATATTCGTATTGACTATTGTTTACAATGGTGATTATTTCATAATCATCAGTTTTACGAGAAAAGGCAAATACGCCGTTATCATAAAACAATTCTTCATAAATCCCTTCAACGTATACTTTATCATTTCTGATTTTGCCAAGTTTTGCATACCAGTTAATAATATCTTTATTTAAATTATCCCAAGGGATAGTTCTTCTACAGAAGGGATCTTTATAGCCCTCAAGTCCTGTTTCATCGCCATAATATATACAAGGCACCCCAGGAAGAGTATAAATAAGAATTGTTGCCATTTTGAGTTTACTTCGTGCGTTGTAATATTCTGCTTTATCTAAATGATAATTTGCTCTTTCCTCAAGCGACAAGGTGTAATAATTTATATCAGAGAATTCCGTTAGTATTCGAGCAGTATCATGAGTAGATAGAATATTCATTAGAGAATCTAATACACACTTCGGATAATTATTGATTAGATGGCGAATAGTATTTATTAAATGTAAACCATTCCCATTTTTCAAGTAGTCAATAATAGCATTCTTTAGTGGATAATTCATTACGGAGTCAAGTTCATTTCCCTGAAAGTAATGTTTACGAGTGTCATAGGCAACTTTATTTGAAGCATCTTCCCACACTTCACCGATAACAATATTTGTTTTGTCTTTTTCTTTAATGCTTTTCACAATATCGCATAGAAATGTTTCATTTAGTTCATCAACAACATCTAATCTAAAGCCTTTAATTCCCATATCTATCCATTTTTTTATAACCTTTTCAGTTATAAAGTTAGTAAAAGATGATTTTTGGTTAACTGCTGGTAATGTGTCAATACCCCACCAAGATTCGTACTTATTAGGATATTTAATAAACTTATACCAATCATAATATTCTGATTTTTCTGACTGATAAGCTCCGATAGCATCAAAGGAAGAATATTTATTAAAGTATATGCTATCATCACCTGTATGATTGAAAACACCATCTAGTATCAAACTTATGTTATTTTCTTTTAACTTATGAATAAGATTTTTAAAATCATCTTCTGTTCCAAACATTGGATCAATAGTTAAATAATCACTAGTGTTATATTTGTGATTAGATGGAGCTAGAAAAATAGGATTTAAATATATTACACTTACATTTAACTGTTTTAAGTAAGGTATTTTATCGATTATTCCTTGGAAATTACCACCAAAAAAATCATTATTGAGTATTTTACCATTTACTGGTAAATAGTTTGGTGTGTCTGACCAATTTGAATGTAATATCTTGCCTTGATAATATTTTTCATCAAAATAATTACCTTTGTTAAATCTATCTACCATAATTTGGTACATTATTTTTCCTTTGTACCAACTTAAACAATTAAAACTATTCTCATATACATTAATTTGATAACTATTAACATTTTCATTTGTTAAGTATATATCTAAATTATCTTTAGCGCCAAGAAAATGTTTACCGTAACAATCGTTAAATTCAAAATAATACCAGTATATATAAGGTTTACTAAAAGAAAGAGAAACAGAATAGATTTTATAATCATCATTCTGTTTTTCTTCATTCATTTGTTTAATAACTTTATATTCGTTTTCATCAAAAATAACAATTTTTAAATCATAAATATTAAAATTTTTATTAATATATAGATTTATTTTTGCTTCTTGATTGACCTTTAACGCTCCCACAATGGATTTGTGAAGGGTTAAAGTAGGGTTATATAGAAAATCTTTCATTATTTAACTTGTTTTAAATCCCATATCTTTTCAGCATATTCTTTGATACTTCTATCTGATGAGAATATGCCAGCATGTGCAATATTTACTAAAGACATTTGATTCCACTTTCTTCTATCTTTGTATAATTCATTCATACGATAATATACATTCATATAATCATCGAAATCAGCTAAACACATAAATGGATCAGCTACTGGATATTGATTTAACAAATAATTCTTAATCTTCCAGAAAGATTCACCGTTAAATCCTCTATCTAAACGATCTAAAACCTTACGTATTCTTTCGTTTTGTTCATAATACCCTTTAGCATAATAACCGTTATACCATTTATTCTTTACATCTTCATCTTTCATTCCAAAGATGAAAATATTATCATCGCCTACCGTATCATGAATTTCAACATTAGCACCATCTAGTGTTCCTAATGTGATTGCCCCATTAATCATAAATTTCATATTGCTTGTTCCACTAGCTTCTTTACCTGCTAAAGATATTTGCTCACTAACTTCACTTGCAGGGATAAGTACTTCTGCTGAAGTAACATTGTAGTCTTCAACAAAAACAACATTAATCTTTTCCCTTATTTCAGGGCGATTTCTTATTTCGGCAGCAATTGAATTGATTAAATGAATAACATCTTTGGCAACATAATATGTTGAGGCTGCTTTTGCTCCAAAAATGAATGTTTGAGGAGTGACAACTTTATTATTATCCTCTTCTAATTCAATTATTAAAGCAACAATTCTTAAAACATTCAATAGTTGACGTTTATACTCGTGTAATCTCTTTACTTGAACGTCAAATCTTGTTTTAGGATCAACAACAACTCCAAATTTCTTATATAAGTATTTGGCAAAGACGCACTTATTATGATATTTTATTTCTTCTAATTTATTTAAAACTTTATCATCTTCGATATAATCAAGTAATTTTAGAAGTTTACTTGCATCAGTTCTATATTCAGTTCCAATTAATTCATCTAAGAATGTGGCAAGTTGCGGATTTGATTGGCATAACCAACGTCTATAAGCGATACCATTAGTTACATTTACAAACTTGTCTGGATAAATCTTGTAATAACCATTAAATAAACTATTAACAAGAATATTAGTATGCAATGCACTAACACCATTAACTTTATTACTTGCGATTACGCAAAGATTTGCCATTCTTACTTCGCCATTATTTATAATTAATAGATCCTTTAATTCTTCTTCTGAAACTCCTAAACATCTTGCTTCATCAGCAAAACGTTTATTGATTTGTTTTAAAATCATATAAATACGTGGGATTTTTCTTTGGATAACTTCTTCACTCCATCTTTCTAAAGCTTCAGCCATTACGGTATGATTTGTATAACATACACAGTTACGTACAATTTTCCAAGCTTCATCAAATGTTAAGCCATATTGGTCCATTAAAATACGCATTAATTCGGGAATTGCCAAAGCAGGATGAGTATCATTGATATGGATTACAGAATATTTATCTAGTTTGCGAATATCTCCATAGTAACGCATATGGTCAAAAATAATATTTTGGATTGAAGCACTTACTAAAAAGTATTGTTGTTTAAGTCTTAGTACTTTACCTTCATAATGGTCATCAGATGGATACAAAACTTTAGTTATTATTTCGGCATCATTATAATCTTTAGTAGCCTTCAAGTAATCGCCTTGCGAGAAGGAATTTAAATCAAAGTTTTTGATATTACGACTTCTCCAAAGTCTTAATACGCTAATACCATCACTTGTTGCCCCACTTATCATCATATCATAAGGTACAGCTTCAATTTCATTATAATCTTTATAGTCATAAACAGTTTTGCCATCTAAAAACTTTTCTTCAACGTAACCATCAAACTTTACACTAAATGTTTTATCACGTCTCTTAGCAAGCCATACTTCGCCGCCTGGTAGCCAAATATCTGGAAGTTCTGTTTGGTAATTATCTACGATTTTTTGTTTGAATAACCCATACTCATAGCGTAATGAGAATCCCATTGCTGGAAGATTCATACTTGATAATGAGTCGAGATAACATGCTCCAAGACGTCCTAAACCACCATTACCTAAAGCTGCATCAGGTTCTTTTTCACATAAATCATCTAATGTTAAATCATAGTTTTTTAGTGCTTCATTTACTTCTTCTGTTTGTCCTAAGTTATATATATTATTTTTTAAGGATTTACCTAGCAAAAATTCCATAGATAAGTAATATACTCTCTTTAGCTTTTGATTTCTAACTTTCTCATTATATACTTTTCTTTTAGCTCTAAGAATGTCATTAACTGCTGTTGCTAAAGCTTTGTATATTTGTTCAACAGTTGCTTCACTTGCAGTGACACCAAATAGTTGTGCAACCTTGAACTCTATTCTTTCTGTCCAAGTTTTATCCAAAGACTTTATGTCCATAAAAACCACCACTTTCTTTTTAGAATATATTTATTTTGTCTTTTTTAAAAGGTTATTATACATCTCAATATATTGTTTTGATGATGCTTCCCAACTGAAATCTTTTTCCATTGCTCTTTTGATTATTTCTGTAAATTCTTCTTTGTTATTATAGTATAATTCGATAGCTTCTTTACCTTTTTCATATAATTCTTTTGATGAATATTCTTTAAATACAAAGCCATTACCATTTTCTTTATAATCTGTTATTGTATCATATAAGCCACCAGTAGCTCTAGTAATTGGCAATGAACCATATCTTGAAGCTATCATTTGGCTTAAACCACATGGCTCTGATTTTGATGGCATAATAAATAAATCACTTGCAGAATATAATTTACGAGAAAGTATGTTATCAAAAGTAATTATAGTTTTAACTTGTTTTGGTCTTTCAATGCTTAATTTCAAGAAAGCATTTTGATATTCAGGTGTTCCTGTTCCTAAAACAACAAATTGGATTCCTAAATCTAAGAAACCTTTTAGAGCTTCTAATAAAATATCAATGCCCTTATGAGTTGCAAGTCTACTAATAACAACCATTAAACATTTGTTTTCATCAACTTCTAGTCCTAAATCTTTTTGTAATTGAACTTTATTTTTCTTTTTATTTTCGATTGTTGAAAAGTCATAGTTTTCATAAATATTTATATCTTTACTTGGATCATAACTTTCAACATTTATGCCATTTAATATTCCTAAGATTTTTTCTTTGTTTGTTCTAATGATATGCTCTAGTCCATGGGCATAAGTTGCCGTAGCTATTTCACGAGAGTAACGAGGGCTAACTGTTGTAACTTGGTCAGCACAAACTATTGCTGCTTTCATTAGATTTATTAAGCCATTATATTCTAATATTTCTTTGTATTTGTTTCCGATACCTATTACATCTTCTAAGAATGATGGATCATATATTCCTTGATATTCAATATTATGAATTGTGAATACTGATTTAATATCCATATATATTCCTTCTTTTTTATAAAGAATGTCTAGATATACATTTGTTAAGGCTGTCTGCCAATCATTAGTATGAATTATATCAGGATAGTAATCTATTATTTCCATAACCTTGAAAATACTTTTTGAAAAATATGCAAATCTTTCGCCATCATCATAATGTCCATATAATTCTTCACGATTAAAATAATACTTATTATCAACGAAGTAATATTCAATACCATCATATTTCATTGTGAAGACACCTACATACGAGTCACGCCAAGCTAAACTTATTTTACCTTCACCAACAAATTTTAATTTTTTTCCAAAGTTATCAATTATTTTTTTATATAAAGGCATTACAACTTTTACTTTATAAGATTTTGTTTCATTTGCTATTGCCTTTGGTAAACTTCCAGCCACTTCTGCCAAACCACCTGTTGCGGCAAAGCCAGAACACTCAGAAGTTACAAATAAGATTTTCTTTTGTTTCATTATAAAATACCATCCTTTTTTACATAAACTAAATCATTGCTTGATCCTTTAATTTCTTTTTTGTTCATTACTTTAACATTTTTATCAGTGATAACATATTCTAATGTTGTTCCTTCTGATACAATTGTATCTTGCATCAAAATACAATTTTTTATAACGCAGCCTTTGCCTACTTTAGAACCTCTAAAGATGATAGAATTGACAACTTCACCAGCTATTTCACAGCCATCAGCAATCAAAGAGTTAACAACATGATTATCACTATCATATTTAGTTGGAGCAGAGTCTCTTACTTTTGTATATATTGGTCTACCTGGTTCAAAGAATAATTCGCCTCGCACACCTTTATTTAGTAAATCCATATTTACTTTAAAATATGAATTTAAATCATTTATGCTTCCAAAATAACCCTTGTACTCATAACCATATATGCGATAGTTATTTAAATTACGATGTAATATATCGCGATTAAAACTACGGGCATTAGTATTAATAGCTTCACGAATAAGATTTAATAGTAAGCTTTTTTTCATAATCCACGTATCAATACTAGCTTTTGCAGCGCCTTGATGTTTACCATCCATATCCATCTTTATGATTCTACCATCACTATCTAGAGTAAATATTTTAGCTGTTGTAAAATCGCTATCTGAGACATTATGTTCATGATAAACACATGTTATGTCAGCATCTTTACTTAGATGATACTTTACTACATCTTTATAGTCTATATTACATACATGATAACAATCTGTCAATAAAACGTAATCAGCTTTTGAGGAATCGATAAAAGGAATAATTCCTTTTATAGCCTCTAATCTTGTTGTGTAAACTTTATCACTAACTCCATATGGAGGAAGGATAACTAAACCACCTCTTTTACGAGCTAAATCCCATTCTTTTCCAGAACCTAAGTGATCCATTAATGATTGATAGTTATTTTTAGTGAGTACACCAATATAATTTATACCAGCATTTGTCATATTTGAAAGAGGAAAATCGATTAAACGATAACGGCCTCCAATTGGTGTAGAAGCAATTGTACGATGTTCAGTTACTTCGAAAGTTTCACGATTATGTATATTTGAAAAAATAAGTCCTAATATTTGCATAATTATTCCTCAACATCTTTCTCAATCATTGAACCAGCTTTAATAACCGCATTATCTTTTACTGTTATACCGCTAGCAATAACTGTAATATCTTTTTTGCTTTTCGCAGTTTCGCCAATCTTAACATTTTCACCAATAGTTACGTTTTCCGCAATTATACTATATTTTATCACAGCATTATCTTCTATTGTTACATTATCATATATGATACTATTTTCAATAATTGCATTTGATTTAATTCTAACATTTTGACCAATTAAAGAATTTGTTAGTTTTCCTTCTATATAAGATCCTGATGCTAACAAACAATTATCTAAACTTGAGCCATCAGCTAGAAAATGTGGTGGATAAGGTTCATTACGAGAATAAAACTTCCACGATTTATCAAAAATATCAAAGTTAGGATTTCTTCCCAATAAGTCCATATTAGCTTCCCATAAGCTTTCGATTGTTCCAACATCTTTCCAATATCCTCTGAAAGGATAAGCATACATCTTTAATCCATCATTTAACATATTAGGAATAATGTTTTTTCCGAAATCGTTACTTGATTTTTCATCTTTCTCATCTTTTTCTAAATATTTATATAAAGTTTTAGCATTAAAAATATAAATTCCCATACTAGCACTAGTGCTTTTAGGTTTAGCAGGTTTTTCTTCAAATTCATATATGCTTAAATCATCATTAGTATTCATAATTCCAAAGCGACTTGCTTCTTTCAAATCAACATCGATAACAGCAATAGTTGCTTCTCCACCTTTTTGTTTATGATAATCAAGCATTTGATTATAATCCATACGATAAATATGGTCTCCCGAAAGAATAAGAACATACTCTGGATCGTACATTTTAATAAAATTGATATTTTGATAAATGGCATTAGCCGTACCTTTGTACCAATTTGTTGTCTTCTTTCCTTGATATGGTGGTAAAATATGAACCCCACCAAATGTTCTATCTAAGTCCCATGGTTGACCATTCCCAATGTATTCATTGAGAACGAGAGGTTGGTATTGAGTAAGCACTCCAACAGTATCAATACCTGAATTAACACAATTTGAAAGAGGAAAATCAATTATTTTGTACTTTGCACCAAAACTTACGGCAGGTTTGGCAACAGTATTAGTAAGTGCATATAAACGACTTCCCTGTCCACCAGCTAAAAGCATTGCAACACATTCTTTTTTGTTTAGCATTTTTTTATACCTTTCTTTTATTATTATAACCTTACATTTTAGATATTTCTTAGTACTTTTTTTCTATCAACAAAGCTGAAAATTTAGGAATATCTAATTTTAATACTCCTTTTAAGGCTTCTAATTCTTTACCTTTAAAAGTTTCTTGTCCTCCATATTTATACTCATCTGAACTAAGCAATATTTTGTATTTGCCTTTAAGTGATTGATGATGTATTTCATAATTATATAAATCAGCACCTGAAAAATTCAATATGACAATGAGATCTTTTTTATCTTTGTATTTTCTTCTATATACATAGGTATTATGATCTCTATCATCAGCATATATCCAATCAAATCCATCCCAACTATTATCAATTGCATATAAATTTTCTCTATTTAAGTATAAATGATTTAATTTCTTTACATATTGTTGTAACTCGCTATGTCTTGGATATTTAAGCAAGAACCAGTCAAGTTCTTTCTTCTCATCCCATTCGATAAATTGTCCAAATTCTCCGCCCATAAATAAAAGTTTTTTTCCTGGATGAGTCATCATATATGTTAAATAGACTCTAAGATTAGCAAACTTCTCATCGTAACTGCCTGGCATTTTATCGACTAATGACTTTTTACCATGAACCACTTCATCATGAGAAAGAGGTAATATGTAATTTTCACTAAATGCATATGACATAGCAAATGTCATTTTATTGTGGTCATATCTTTTAAATAAAGGATCAACTTTCATATAAGATAAAGTATCATTCATCCATCCCATACTCCATTTAAAGTTAAAACCTAACCCACCTTCATATACTGGATGAGTAACTTTGGGAAAAGCAGTTGACTCTTCAGCAATCATTAAGATGTTTCCATGTCTTTGGAACATTTCATAGTTTAAAGTTTTAATAAATTCAATAGCTTCAAGATTATGATTACCACCATATATATTTGGTATCCATTCTTTATGATCATAGTCTAAATAAAGCATTGCGGCAACGGCATCAACACGCAAGCCATCAATGTGATATTTTTCAAAAAACAAATTAGCACTTGAAAGCAAAAACGACTTTACTTCTGGTTTACTATAATTAAATACTCTAGTACCCCATGTTGGATATTCAATGCGAGTTGGGCGAGGATCTTCGTATAAGCACTCTCCATCAAACTCATAAAGAGCAAATCCATCTTTAGGAAAATGAGCAGGAACCCAATCCATAATAACCCCAATGCCATTTTGATGAGCCAAATCAACAAAATACATAAAATCATCTGGCAAGCCATATCGTGAGGTAGGACTGAAGTATCCCGTAACTTGATATCCCCAACTTCCAACAAAAGGATATTCGGTAATTGGCATTAACTCTACATAGTTATAACCCATTTTCTTTAAATAAGGAATAAGCTTTTCACCAATTGTTCGATAGTTATAATTATATCCTTTTTTATGTTTTTTCCATGCTCCTAAGTTAACTTCATATATGTTCATCGGACTAGAATAAACATTTTTTTGATTACGTAATGTCATCCATTCTTCATCAAGCCATTTATAATTGTCAATTGAATATACTTTTGATGAAGTCCCTCCATCAGTTTCAGAATGTTTACTGTATGGATCTTGTTTTAAAATCCTTTTATTGCCATTAAAAATAGCATATTTATAATTATCAAAAATCTTTATGTCAGGAATAACCGCTTCCCATATGCCTAAGTCATCAATTTTTGTCATTGGATTTTTAGTGTCATCCCAAGAATTAAAATCGCCAACTACACTTACTTTAAAGGCATGTGGAGCATAGACTCTAAAAGTAGTTTGTTTTTCTTCATAAAATGAGCCTAAATATTCATATGCCTCAACAGAATAAATACTATGAAACTGTTTTATAAAATCATTAAGCATTGTCAGTACCTCTAATATAATTATACCAAAAATTACTATTTTTTACAAGTATATTAAAATAATAAAAAACACAGATAGTACAATTTGTACATCCGCGTTTATTATATCATAGTTGATAGTCGAAAAATGTCGATTTATATCGAATGATTATTTCCTAGTTTTCGTCAAAGTTATAAAAACAACTTAAACCAATAAATTCTCTAAGTAGCGAGTTACAAGGAACATATTTATCATCTATATCAAGAATGTATTTTAAGAATTTAAGAATTCTATTAGCTTGAATAAAATATTCATCATCTCTTCCAATTACCGATAAAGCTTTCACTGCATACTTTTTCATAACTCCTAATTCGTATGTTAGTTCGGTATTAAATACATAATCTGCTTCTTCTTGACAAGGATAAATCCATTTAAATTCCCCTCTTCTAACACTTGGCCACATTGCAAAAGTATCTGATGGATTAGTTTTGCGATATTTTGCGTCACGAACTATACGTCTTAAAAGGCGTATTTCTGAAGCAGGAATAGGATTATGATCATCAATATTTATTTGAGAGAACGGACTAATAAATATTTTGTACTTTTGTGGCTTAGGGATTAATTCGGTAACTTTTTCATTTAGAGCATGAATGCCTTCTATTATTATAATAGTATCTTTATTAATTTTAACCTTGCTTCCTTCTTCTCTTTTACCTTTTTTAAAATTAAAAACAGGTTCTATTATTTCTTCTCCTTCGATTAAGGAAAGAAGGTTTTCATTAAATAATTCTAAATCTAAAGCATTTAAATGTTCTAAATCATATTCGCCTTTTTCATCTTTTGGGCACTCATCACGATTGCGATAATAATCATCCATTGATATCTTTATTGTTTTTAATCCTCTACTCATAAGCTCAATTCGTAAACGATGAGAGAAAGTAGTTTTACCGCTTGATGATGGTCCTGCAATGCAAACTAAACGAAGTGATTCTCGTCTTTTATATATTTCTTCACCTAATTCTGAAAGCATATTATTATGTTTAGTTTCACACATATTAACTAAATCAACAACTTTATTTTCGGCAATATATTTATTAAGCATTGGTATGTTTTCACATTTGCAGATTCTAGCCCACTTCTGAGCATCTTGAATCATTTGTTGGAAAACAGGAGCTTCCTCAAACGGAGGAATAAGCCCTTTACATTCTGCTCTTGGAAAACGAACAATGAAACCAGGATAATACACCTGCAAAATGAAATCCTTTAGAAGGCCCGTTGAAGGTACCATATAGCCAAACATATAATTAACATAATCATCACAAGAGTAAATGTTAACTGTTTCTTCAGGACGATATTTTAGAACTTCTACTTTATCTAAATATCCTTTTTCCGTGTAGATTTTTATTGCTTCTTCTTTAGTAATAGTTTTTCTAATTATAGGAAAATCCTTTTCTACAATTCTTCGCATTTCTTTTTCCAATTTATTGATAAATGATTGTGATACTTTGTAATTAGTATTTGAAATAGTACATGAAATAGAACGAGAAATACATTGATTAAAGTGTACTTTTATATTTGAATCAATCTTTTCGAGAGCCATTATAACAAGATAACGTAAACTTGTTTCATAGATTCTCACAGCATCAAACTTACTTAAATCAATAAATTCAACTTCACAGTTATAGTTAACATAATAATTTAATTCTCGCAAACGATTATTAACTTTAGCAGCTATGGCATTAGGCATAAAGTCTTTTGCTAAATCTTTTAATACAATTTTATCATTAAAAGAATAGTTATTATTATTAATCTTTATTATGAACATAATTTCTCCTTTCTTTGAAAAAAAGTCAAGAGATCTTGACTTATTTATCTGCGTTTCTTAATTCTCTTGCTTTAGCAACTTCAGCCTTACGAGCTTCTTCAATTCTAACTTTTTCAGCGTGTTCAGCATGTTGTTTAGCTTTAATAGCATCATAATGTGCATTAATGCTTTCTTTAACAGAATTACAAATTGAAGCAAATTTTTCAGGTTCGTTGATAGCAAGTTCTGAAAGCATTTTACGATTAATTTGGATATTAGCAATTTTTAATCCATACATTAATTTGTTATAAGATAATCCATTGATTCTAGCTGCTGCATTAATACGAGCAATCCATAATCTACGGAAATCTCTTTTTCTACGTTTACGATCTCTGTAAGCGTATGATAATGATTTCATAACTTGTTGATTAGCAGTTTTATATAAAGTATGTTTTGATCCAAAGTAACCTTTGGCTAATTTTAAAATTCTATTACGTCTTCTTCTAGTAACGTAACCACCTTTAACACGTGGCATAATTGGTTCCTCCTTTTATTATTTTATTTGATATTAGCTATTTGTTGTCTAATACGATGTAAGTCAGCTACTTTTACAGTAGACTCTTTACGTAAATGTCTAATTCTCTTTTGTGTTTTACCAGGTGCTAAATGGCTAGTTCCTGGACGACTTCTCATAATTAATCCAGTACCTGAAACTCTGAAACGTTTTTTAGTACCGCTATGTGATCTCATTTTTGGCATAATTTTCGCACTCCTTATATTATTTAGTTTTTTTAGCAACTAGGATAATTCCTGTTTTCTTATCGCCTTGTGACGTAACCGATTCAACAACAGAAACATCAGCTAAAGCTTCTTTAAATCTATCTAAAACTCTTGTTGATGAATCCATTTGTAATAATCTTTTCTTTCCACGTGGGTAGAATAATGTGATTTTAACTTTGCAATCATCAGCTAAAAATTCTCGACAGTTTTTAACTTTTACTTCGAAATCATTTTCACCAATAACTGGAGAAACACGAATTTCTTTCACAACAATCATTTTTTGATTTTTTTTGTTCTCCTTTGCACGTCTTTGCATATCATAACAATATTTACGATAATCCATAAAACGACATACAGGAACTTTTGCATTAGGTGCAACACATACAAGATCTAACTCTTCTGCATTAGCAGCACTAATTGCTTCTTCTAGCTTCAATTCACCTCTGTTTTCCCCATTGGCATCAATAACCAATACAGTACTTGCAGGGATATCATAATTAGCTAATGGTTTGTTCTTGTCTAATTCTTTACTAATAGCTTTTACCTCCTCATTTGGTACATCATAGTAAAAGAAAAGTAGGCGCAATATGCACCCACTAAAACTAATCACAAATCAAAATGATGTTATAAGTGACATTTACCTATTGATATTTTCAATCAGGTGAGAAGTGGGTACTTCTTCTTTCCACTATGATATTTACTTGTATATTATACAACAATTTAATGTGTTTGTCAATTGTTTTTTTATCAATTGACACTGTTTTTTATCAACAGTAAGCATTTTATTAGAATATAATTTATTTAACTTATTGTATGTTTTCCCAAGTTCTATATTATGGCGATATACTTTCATCTCATATATTTCTTCAACACTATATGGAAGATTATAAAGGCTTTCACGAGTTATTATAACATAATAATTACTAGTATTACGTATTGTTCTCGCAAACTCTTCACTCTTTATAAATTTATTTCCTTCATCAATAAATATGATACTATCTTCAATCCTTTCAATACGAGCTTGCCAATCATTCGTTGTTAATACATGACATTTTTTATCACATTTAATCTTAACACCACTTAGTTTACCAAGTTCTTCATAATCAGAAATCAAATTAATAAGAGTTGTTTTACCTGTAGCACTATTTCCTCGAATAATAGTTATATTCCTAGTAATATCAAATTTAAATGAAATTTTTTGATTACTTATTTCTATGTGATATTTTCCAACCATATAAACACCTCTTAAACATATTTTCCAGCAGTCAAAACCAAATCTCGCATATTATTAATCATTTTCTTTTCATTAAGTACATATACATTAAATTCTTTACCAAAATCCATTATATGGTTTAAATTAATAGTTATGTCTTTTTCCTCAGCAAGTTTAAGCAATCATTTTGCGCAGTTATCACCACATGTAGATGCATTAAAAACATTTTTTGAATCATTTCTAATTAAAATTAATGTTTTAACGCCTCCCGATAAACTTGTAGGTGGAATAATTCCCAAATAGGGACTATCAATTGCTCTTTCGCCTATAACTTTTGAATTATCAACATCTTCAATCATTTTTTGTGTTAAAGGATCAAGAAGCCATTTTTCTTTATATATATTTTTAAAATATATTTCAGTGTTGTAAATAGCTTTAGGCATATCACCAAAAAAAATGTTTAGCATTTTTTCACCCCAAAAATTTCATTATTTTTTAACTAATTTTACTATAAAAAATAAAAAATATCAATATCAAAGTAATTAATACAATGATAATTTATTTACATCAATGCAATTATACATACTAGAAAAAGGCATTTAAGCCTTTATAATTGTTCGAATATTTTCGTTCCTTTTTTCTTTAAATATACTAATAATATTATATTAATAGCCATAGTTAATAAAATAAATAATGATACGTACATATAAGCATTAATATATTGTTGAAGAAAAGCATATATTACTGAAAATACAATAACATATATCCAGCCTGCAAAGAGTGTAATAACTACACCTATACTTTGTTTTACTGGTACAACTTCACTATTCCAGTTTAGTATTGGCATTTTTAAGTTTATTACAAGGCCAAATAATGCCGATAGCATAACACAAATAATACCTGTTATGATCATTAATAAACCTTGAATAAAAGATATTTCAATCGAAAACAAAGTGCATATGCATACAAATAACACTCCAGGAAGGGTAATTATTAGGTGTAACACTATTTTTGATTTTAAAATATCCCAAGTTTTAATTGGTAAAGTTTGTAATACCCAAATGTTTCTTCCTTCTAACGAGATTGAAGGAGATGTTATATCATTCATCATCGCTAGAAAGACTGTGGAAAGTGTTAAGATTAAGAATTGTGCATTTTCTAAATTGATTTGCTTTAGTGTTTCATTCAAGAAACTACCTTTAAATATTATATATATTCCCATTATTAGCATAAATAATGTTCCTATTCCACAATTCAATATGTAAATTGGAGATGAAAAAAAGTGTTTTAGTTCCTTTTTTACTAAAGAAACTCGCTTATTATTCTTTTGATATTTCAAATTCTTTTTTACTTGTTTTGCTTTGGTATCATTTGTTGTTACTATTTTAATGAAACTATGTGATAACAACACATATTCAATTAAGAATAGTCCTAATACAATAATGGTAAAGACTACAGATGAGAGTATGTCTCCTGTTCCCATCATCCCCATTGCATAGAAAGGATAAACATATGACTTTATTATTTTTGCAGTGGCAGCACTATCACTTACTAATTTTGTTATTAAATTACTTATTTCAAAATAGCAATAATAATAAACAAATATGAAAAGAAGTGAAGCTATTACAATAACAAGACTTTTGTTTTTTAGTTTAGCACTTATTTTCGCAACTACATATCCTAATAAACAAGATAAAACTAAAACAAATATTGTAATTAAAATATATAACAATAACGATGTAATAACACTTATTATAGTCACATTACCATATATATAATATACTATTAATGCTGGTATCATTACCACACTTGAGTATAACCAGCCCATAAAATATACACCTATTAATCTTGTGATTAAAATATATTTTGTAGGTATTGGCATTGATAGTAATATATCATTATCTTTAGCTTGATACAGACTTGAATATGTATTGAAGATGCTTCCAAAGGCTCCAAAAACGATTGCTAGTCCACTCATCATTGTAAAGTATAACCACATAAGATCAGCTTCTTTGAATGCTTTACACATCATCAGTGCTGGTTCTACAAAGATACAAGCCACAAATATCATTAGTATAGCAAATAATAATATATATAATATTTGTTTTCCTTTCGTGAAACTTTCACCTGTTTTCTTACTGACAAAAAAGCTTTTATTAATTTCTAATAATTGCTTTTTGATAAGGGCTTTAAGCATTGTTTTCCTCCAGTTCTAAGAAAACATTTTCTAGTGATGAATCGCCTTTTACTTCTTCCATAGTACCAGATATAACAAGTTTACCATCTTTGATAATAGCAACTTTATCACAAAGTTTTTCAGCGACTTCTAAAACATGCGTTGAAAAGAAGATAGCACCGCCTTTATCGCAGACTTCTCTCATCATTTGTTTTAAAGTATGACTAGCAATAGGATCTAATCCAACAAATGGTTCATCCATTATTATTAGTTGTGGTTCATGAATCCACGCACTAATAATAGCTAACTTTTGTTTCATACCATGAGAATATGAAGAGATTGAATTTCCTATACTTTCTTTTAAAGAAAACTTTTCCACATAATCCTCTATTCTTTCTTTTCTATCTTTTTCTGAAACATTGAAAATATCAGCTATAAAGTTTAAATATTGTATTCCTGTCATGTAGTTATATAAATCAGGATTATCTGGAATGTAAGCTATTTTACTTTTACAAAGTAGAGGATTTTCTTTTATTGAAATTCCATCAATGTATATTTCACCACTTTCAAACTTTAATATTCCTATTGCTGCTTTGATTGTTGTTGTTTTTCCAGCCCCATTATGGCCAATAAATCCATATATTTCACCTTTATTAATATGTAATGATAAATCATCAACTGCTTTTTTTGTCCCATAAATTTTTGTTAGATTGTTAATTTGAAGCATTGTCTTCCTCGTTTGTTTGAGATTTTGTTTTAAGTTCTGTACCATATTCAAGAATTAGTGATACTAATAAATATACGATACCAATGATAATGCCAGAATTATTAGTGTTATAATCACCTTTATTCCCACATATGCCCCAGACAATAGCAACACAAATTGGGAGAGCAAAATAAGTTATAATACGAGAAATAGCAAGTGATCTAATTTCTTTTACTACTTTGCTATCAAAAGGAGTATTTAGAGATAATTCCATAGTATAGAAATCGTATTCCTTTTTGCTCACTATAAGTGATGCAACACATTCAAAAAGAGATAATAATACATAAGAAACAATTATCTTCTTATCCACATTTTCAATATTACTTATTTTTATAATTATATCATTTATTTTTTCTAAATCATTTATTGCAATTATAAGAATCAAAGACACAGCTGATATTGCTATGCCTACAATTGACAATATAAAAACAATTTTACTAATGATTTGTAACACCTTGGCTAGTGTTTGAACTCTATTTAAACTTTTCATTTTATTTCACCTCGTATAATTTTAAAGATCCACTCTTGGTATCTACAGTAATATCTCTTTCTTGGTTTCCTATTTGATAATAAGTTCCATCAAATAACACCTTCATTCCACTTGTTTTGAAACTTCTAGAGGATGTTTTAAAAAGTATTTTTCCAGAAGATGAGGATAGTATTCCAAGTTTTATTCCTCCGCTAGTTGTTTTTAGATTATATTCTTTACTTTCATCAAGAAAAACCTTAACTCCACCACTTGTTGATTGTATATTTAGTTTTTCTGCAGTATTATTACCTACAGAAATACTTCCTGATGTACTTTTTAATTCGCATATTTGTGTATAAAGTTCATCTATTTCAATTTCACCACTTGTTGAAGAGCATATAATATTATCAGCTTTCAAAGATTTTGCTTCAATTTCGCCACTTGTTGAGGAAAACTTGATAAAACTTGCTTCTATTTTAGCTGTTTCAATTTCTCCACTTGTTGAGGAAAGAGAAAGATTATCGCATTCAAGATTATCTAGTTCGATACTTCCAGATGTCGTATTAATATCAACATTTTTAGCTTTTCTAATATTATTATAAACTTCAGCACTTGTTGAAGAAATATAAATATTTATCCCTTCTGGGACATAAACCTTAATATTCTTTTTTTCACTTCTTACTTTCGAAGTAAATCCTGAATCCCAAAAGTGAATTATCAGTTCACCATTTTTTACAATTGTTCGTACTTTTTGTTTTTCTTCTAGTTCATTACTTTCTTCGATAGAAATGCTATTGTCAGCTGATTTTATAATTTTAACATTTCCTGTTTTCCAGTTCATATTTAATGTATCAATGTTATCATTATACTTTATCGAACCAACATTAAATTTATCAGCATCATCATATTTATCATAAGATATATAGCTATTTTCAAAGCTATCACACTGACAACCTAAATTGATAGAAAGTATCACTAATAATAATATAATTGTTATTCTATTCATTTATCTTCCCTTCTTTGTTTTTAAAATATTAATTAAAACATATGCACCTATGAGCAAACATATTGTAAGGATCATAATTAAATACATTACCCAAAGGGGAACATTTGTACCAAAGAAATATAAATTACAATCTATGCCATCTTTAATTTTTTCAATAACTTCTTGAGGAAAACCTACATCAGCCATTTCACGATATACACCCCTTAAACAGTGATTTTTAATTAATGATGTTCCATATGTTCCAGGTAAAAATCCTAAAAACTTCTGCAAGCCGCTACCAAAACTCGCTATAGGCATATACGCTCCACAAAGGAATCCATAGCCTGCCGAAACAATTGTTCCCACCGCTGAAGCTTGTCCATTTGTTTCTAAAAATACATTAACAATTGATGATAAAGCTGTTCCAAACATTGTAAGTAGCACACAATCTAGTAGCACTAACAAAACATCAGTTATACTGAAATACCAACCTGCAAAAGCAATATATACAAAGCAAGCAAAAGCTGCCGTAAAACTAATAATTAATGTTGTAAGAAAAGTTGCCACATAATAGGATAAAGCGATTGTTGATTTTTTTACAGGAGTAATTTCAAAATCAATTCTTGCTCTATTTATTTTGTCCTGAACCATTAGCAAATTAGAACAAAAAGCTACCGTTATAGTACAAACTGCTAGAATTGATGACATTAATTGAGCAGCAACTGTTCCTTTTATTAGTTCATTAGAAATTGTAATTCCTTCACTAAGGTTACTACGAAAAGAATCTTCATATACATTTCCTAGAAAAGTAACATATAAAACTAACAATATAACAGGTGTTATTAGAGATGTAAGGAACATTCCTTTATCCTTGAAAAACATCTTCATATTACGAATAATCATAGTTTGTAATGTTTTCATTAGTTACCTCCTAACTTCTTACCTGTAACAGCTAAGAATATATCATCCATTTTACCTTTTGTTATTTCAAAATCAGTAAATAAATCTTTATTATTAATTATTAAATCTCTTGCCTCTAAAGTATCTTTTACATAAAGTCTATAGGCATCCTTTAGGGTTTCATAAGGTAAATTAAGCTTCTTAACATCTTCTTCATTAACATTATATAGTGTTACATAATCTCCAGAATGTTTATTCTTTAGTTCTAAAGGTGTCCCTTGAGCAGCAATTTTACCATTATCAAGTATAATAACATAATCAGCATCTGCTGCTTCCTCCATATAATGTGTTGTAAGGAAAACTGTTAATCCTTCTTTAATACGAAGGTCATCAATAACTTTCCATAATGTTTTTCTTGTTTGTGGGTCTAATCCTGTTGTTGGTTCATCTAAAATCAATATTTTAGGTTTATTAATCAAAGCCCTAGCAATGTCAACTTTTCGTTTTTGCCCTCCTGATAATTTACCTAAGGTACGATTTAATAAATTATTAAAATCCAATAGTTCAGCTAATTCTGATATTCTTTGTTTTGCTTTGTCACCATTTATGCCATACAAACTTGCTCTAGCATAAAGATTATCATAAACAGATAAAACATTATCTAAAACTGAACTTTGGAAAACAACGCCCATTTGACTTGTTATTTGATTAATATCACTTTCAATATTACAATTATTTATAATTATAGTTCCAGAGTCCTTTTTTTGTACTCCGCACATAATCGAAATAGTTGTTGATTTTCCTGCTCCGTTCACGCCAAGGAAAGCAAATAGTTCTCCCTCTTTTACTTTAAAAGATAAATCATTAACAGCATGCACTTCGCCAAATGATTTGTTTAAATTTGATATTTCTATTATATTATTCATACATTCCCCTTTATAATTATTGGTGTTGGTGTTTCCATATTGTAAGTACCTTTTTTCATTGACATAAGAAGCGACACAAATATTTTACCTAGCATATCAACTAATTCATCAAGTGAAAAATTACATCTTTTAGTAGCACATAAGCATGCTAACCCATATGTATAAATCCAAACATGTTCAAATAGTGAATATGCATTATCTTTGTCAAGATTATAATCATGCATAATAACTTCAATACATTTGTCTTTCATACTTCCTAATGTTTCAATCACTTGTTCGAGAGTTTGAAATTTATCTGTATCTTGAATAAACAAGAATTTAAACAAGTTTGATTCCTCTTTTGCAAAAGTTATCATATTTATTCCAACTTGCTTAAAAGCTGGTGTGTAATTAAAAGCATCAGATATACACTTATTGTACTCAACATAAACTCTTTCTTTGACACTTGTAATCACATCATCCATACTGTCAAAAACAGTAAATATGGGACACGAAGAACATCCCAATTCTTTTCCAAGAGATCTTGCAGTAAGTTGACTTATACCATTTTTTCGAACAATTTCATAAGCAACATCAATTATTTCTTCTTTCGTGAATTTTGGTTTCATTGGCATAAATTATTTTCTCCATTTCAATAACATATGTTTTAGAACGGTTGTTCTAGAATATTATATACCTAATATTTATACGTGTCAATATATATTTTATGATTTTGTTATATCATTTATTATATACTTTCATCTATAAAGTAATTATAGTAAAAAAAATAACCAAATATATAAATACTTGGTTAAAATATAATTATTTTTGCTTTGATTCAATTAATTCAACAATATCAGATATCTTTAAAAACTTTTGAGCATCTTCATCAGCAATTGAAATATCGAATTCTTCTTCAGCTGCCATAACTAGTTGAATAGCATCTAATGAATCTGCACCTAAATCATCAACTAAATTTGTATCTAATGTTATTTTACTTTCATCAACATTTAATTCTTTTGCTATTAATTTTTTTAATTTTTCGAATACCATAATTAATTCCTCCGTGTAATATTTTACCATAATATATGCTATTTGTCAAACTTCGGAACAACAAATTGCAATGATTTAGGACAAATTTCAAGTTTTATATAATTATCTTTTGCAGTTTCACCATCAATTGAATAATATAAAGGCTTTTCAATTTCAATCTCTACAACTTTTCCTTGTTTATAAACAATATATGGTATCACTTTAGGATTATCTAGATGATTACCAGCTTTGTATTCTTTAACTAAACTTGCAAAGGTTATTCTTGATACTTTTTTCACCATACAAACATCTATCAATCCATCATCGACTTTGGCTTTTGGAGCACAATAGTATCCTCCTCCGTAGCATTTGGCATTGCAAACAGCACATAATGTTGCTTTACCATCATAAATTAATTCATTATCAACTTTAATTTTGTATTTATAAGCAATTTTTTTAAGAATTGAAGCCGCAACTCCTAAATTGTATGCTCCTTTTCCGCTTATAAAAGGAATCTTTTTAAATTTCCTTTGAAGTACTACCACGTTAGCATCTAGTCCCACATTAAATATATTAACAACATATTTGTCATTGAATTTTATGCAATCAGTCGTTACAACATTTCCATTTATCAAATGTTTAAAATCAAGGAAATCTTCTTTTTTTCCAAAGTATTTAATAAAATCATTACCTGATCCTATAGGATAACAAGCAAGTTCAGCATTAGGAAAACCAATTAACCCGTTAGCTATTTCATTAAGTGTCCCATCGCCACCACAAGAGTAAAATCGCACTTTACTTTGTTCTTTTTGCAAATACTCTTTTACAAAGTTTGTGGCATCAAGTGGACCTTTAGTTATATATATTTCATAATCTAATTCTTTAAAACTCTCTTCAACAAGTTTTTTTAGTTTGGTAAAATCACTTTTTATTCCTGCCTTAGGATTAATTATTATCACATGCTTCATAATGAGCTCCTTATAATGCTTTTAAAGTTGTTAGATATTTTTTTATGTTAATGTAAAAATCAAGATTAATTCGTGATGCAACAGATATTGGCAAGTTAACGATAAAATCATTTATGAACCATATCATCATTTTACTAGCTTCTTCTATTCTATTTTTATTAAGCAATAAATGATAATTCTTAAATTCTGCTGTTTTAGTATCACCTATTATATTAAATATATCTTCTAGAGAACCATTTACTTTCAAATCCAAGAGTAATGAAAATAAGAATTTTATGATTGCATTATCGGCTTTCATTAGCGAGTTAAAGGCTAATATCTTATCACCAGCTTGAAGATATAGCAAATATTCGTCAAGTGATACTAACATTTCACTAACGCAATCGATAGCATAATCATAATTCTTTTCCGTATTATACGGAATATTATTAGGATTGTAAATATTCTTTTGATTGTTAGTAACTGTTTTTTCGTAAATTGATGATGTTATATCAATTTTCACTAAAAGCAAATCTTCACACATTAAAGTAATCATATTATCTTTATGATAATAAAAATCAAAAATATTATTGTTTAAAAACTCTTCTAATTTTGAAATTAAATTTTCTTCTGATGTATTTAAAGTAATACGCAAAGAATAATAATTTATTTTATTATAAGGTATTTTATCTAAGCACATTATGCTTACTAAATTATTTCTGGTTAGAAAGCTTAGAAGTCGATTGACACGTTCCAAAACAGGCCTCCATTAACTAAATATTTTTAAGCAGGATCAACTTTTTTATAATTAGGATCATACTCCTTATGTATAGTTGGTTCTTCTTTTCCCCAGTAATCATATGTATCTTTTCTTTTTAGATGGGCATATAATATTTTTAAATTATCATCAGTTATTTCTTCTACTTTATTATCGTTTTCATCAAACCATCCTAAGAACTCATACCCTGCAACACGAACTTTAGGAAGTTCTTGGCCTTGAAAATCTTCTTCGAATGGTGATAGTATTACTCCAGGAATATTATCTAAAGCATATTTAACTCTAAATGACTGCCAGTGATAAACTGTTTCGGCTGTAAAATAGAATAATTTACACGTATCAACAAGTAATGCCCAGCTAGAGTTAAAGCTTTCATCTGCATGATTATATGGAACAAACTTTGTACATCCTTCATCGTTTCTCCACCACGCGAAGAAAGTGATAAGAAAGTTAAAGAAATCCAAATACTTATTATTCTTATAACAATAACCAACAAAAGTATCTATAGGCTGTTCTTCTATTTTTCCACCCTCTTGGGGAGTTAGATAATACTTATGAAAGGCAAAACCCATTCCATAGCAGTTTTCTTTTCCACCTGCGAACCAATCAGCATATTTTAGAAAATCTTCTTTACTTGTTATTTTAGCACTTTCTAAATCTTCTTGGCCATTATTCTGTTTAATAAAATTATAAAAGTCAGTAAAGTAATTATTAAATAAATGGTTTTTACTTAACCATAAGTCTTCACCAATTTTATGGTCTTTAAATAATAATTTCATAATATTCCTTTCATATTAATGCTTATATTCTATTAACGATATTTTAAAGTTATTTTCATTAAGAGTTATAAGGAATTTGTTACCGAGAAATTTACATTCAATTCCTTCACTAGTTTCAGTTGCTTCAGTATTATTTAAATAGTAATCTGTAACTATTTGTTTATTCTCTTCAAATGTTTTTGTGTCATCAAAATAACTGTAAGTATAGTATGATTCATCAATGAATTTATCATCTTTTAGTAAAGCACTTACTTTTTTAGTTGTTGTATCAAAATTTATTATTGTGCCATTGGGTATTGGCATAACAACAAATTCATTTCTTTGATTTTCTTCATTATAATAAACCATTAATGGGTAATGTAAAACCATTCTAATGCCTTCAGTTTTTTCCCATCTATAGTAAGTATTGTTCTCATAGTCTTTGAACCTTGCATAATTCATTGATAAACATAAACCATTTTCTAAAGAAATATAAGCTATTTCATTATATAGTTTACCATCTTTTACTTTTATATAATCTTTTTCTTTGCCTTCTTTAGTATCAATATTTATCCATGTTTCGGCTTCTGTTTTAGTTTCTTTTAATCTGTAAACTACTCGATTTTTATCTTCATATTCTTGAATTAACTTTTCAATAATTTTTGATAGTTTCAAATCATCATTATTGTAAAAGGCTATTTCATATTCACCTGTACGGTTTTTACCACTATATAGGGTTCCTTCATAATTTAATGTAAATGTTGGAAGTTCATCAGTATTGAGATATTCTATAACATCGCTATCAATGCTTAAAGTAAAATTTCCAATATTTTCTTCAGTTTCAACTTTGAAAATATTTAATTCGCATCCTGATAAAGTAATAACTAAAAGTAATAATATTAAAAATCTAGAAGTCTTTGTCATTGTCATTTAAGCCATATTCCTCATATATTTGTTTTTTGAATTCTAAGAAACGATCTTCTCTAATGGCATCTCTAATACCATTTGTAAGATTAACAAGAAAACTAATATTATGGATACTTATTAAACGATAAGCTAACATCTCATTAGCTTTTAAAAGATGTCTTAAGTAGGCACGAGTGTAGTTTTTGCAGCAGTAGCAATCGCACTTATGGTCAAGAGGTGTAAAATCGCGTTCGAACTCTTTGTTTTTAATTATTAATCGTCCTTCGCTTGTCATTGCTGTGCCATGACGAGCAATACGCGTTGGAAGTACACAATCAAACATATCAATTCCTCTTTCTACTGCATCAAGGATTGCTCCAGGAGAACCAACACCCATTAAATATCTTGGTTTATCTTCTGGCAAAAGAGGCACAGTATATTCTAGTACATTATTTTGAATATCTTTGCTTTCCCCAACACTTAAGCCACCTACCGAAAAGCCATCAAAAGGAATCTTAGTTAGTTCTTCAACACAATGCTTGCGAATATCTAAATATTCTCCCCCTTGTATTATTCCAAATAGTCCTTGTTCATCTTTTCTAGCATGAGCCTCATAACATCTTTTAGCCCAGCGAATCGTTCTTTCAACAGAATTTTGCATATATTCATATGTTGCTGGATATGGAGGGCATTCATCAAAGCACATCATAATATCTGATCCTAAATCGTTTTGAATTTTCATCGATATTTCTGGGGATAAGAAAAGCTTCGAGCCATTCTTATGATGTTTAAAAGTTACTCCTTCTTCTTTTATGTCTCTTAATTTGGCCAAGCTAAAAACCTGGAATCCACCAGAATCGGTTAGAATTGTGCGATCCCAGTTCATAAACTTATGTAAACCGCCAGCTTCTCGCACGATATCGTTTCCTGGTTGGCACCACAAGTGATATGTGTTTCCTAAAATAACTTGAGAGCCAATTGTTTCTAGTTCTTCTTTAACTAGTGTTTTTACTGTTCCTTGTGTCCCAACCGCCATAAAAACTGGAGTTTCAAAAGTTCCGTGAGGAGTAGTAATTCTTCCCAAACGGGCTTTTGTATTTTTATCTTTTTTTATTAATTCATATTTTATAACCATATTATTTACCTATCTTATAAATTCAGCATCACCAAATGAGAAGAAACGATAATTGTTTTTTATTGCTTCTTCATAACTCTTTAATATTATTTCACGAGAGCTTAAGGCACTAACTAACATAATCAGCGTTGATTTCGGCAAGTGAAAGTTAGTAATCAAACCATCAACAGCTTTAAATTTATATCCTGGATATATAAATATATTAGTGTCTTCAGAAACTTCTTTAAAAGTATTGTACTTTGTATAAATAGATTCCAAAGTTCTTGTTGAGGTTGTTCCAACACTTATTATTCTTTTGCCTTCTTGTTTTGCTTTATTAAGTTTACGAGCGACCTCAGCGCTCATATAATATTTTTCAGTGTGCATATGGTGTTTTTCAACATCTTCAGCAACTACAGGTCTAAATGTTCCCAAACCAATATGCAGTGTGATATAAAGAATTGTGACGCCTTTTTCCTTTAATTTTTCTAATATTTCTTGCGTGAAATGCAAGCCAGCAGTAGGTGCAGCAGCACTACCTAAATTTTTTGCATAAATTGTTTGATAACGGTCTTTATTAGCAAGCTTCTTATGAATGTATGGTGGTAAAGGAACTTCACCTAATTTATCTAATAATTCCAAAAAGATTCCTTCGTATAGAAACTTCACATGAAATATTCCATCTTCTAACTTTTCAGTTATAACACCAGTAAATAAATCACTAAAGTTTACTTTGGTACCAACTTTTAATCTTCTTCCAGGACGTGCTAAAACTTCATATGTGTCATCACCTAAATCTTTTAATAAAAGCATTTCAATATTGGCATTAGTATCAACCTTTTTACCATATATTCTTGAAGGTAAAACTTTAGTATCATTCAAAACTAAACAATCATTTTCATCTAGCATATCAACTATTTCATAAAAATGATGATGACTCATTTCACCTGTTTTTTTATCAACAACTAATAACTTAGACTCACTACGATTTAGCAAAGGAGTTTGAGCTATTAATTCTTCGGGTAAATTGTAATTAAAATCTTCTACTTTCATTTTTCTATATTTTACTCTTCTATATTTAATATTTTATTATTTTTCTATATTCAAGTGTTTATAGGCTTTTTCAGTTGCTACTCGTCCTCTATTAGAACGGATAACATAACCTTCTTGAAGTAAGTATGGTTCGCAAACATCTTCAAGGGTCAAAACTTCTTCACCAATCGATGCTGCTAAAGCATTTAACCCTACTGGGCCACCTTTGTAGCGCTTAATTATTGTTTCTAAATATTTATAATCTAGTTCATTCAAACCATTTTCATCAACATTTAATTTTCCTAAAGCCATTTTAGTAATATTTAATGAGATAATTCTACTTTCTTCATCATAAAATTGAGCAAAATCACGAACACGACGGAATAACCTATTGGCAACTCTCGGTGTTCCTCTTGATCTTCTTGCTACTTCATATGAACTTTCGTCATCAATTTCATAACTGAAAATGCGTGATGTTCTTTTGATAATATTTTGTAATTCTTCATTTGTATAATAATTTAACTGATGAATTATTCCAAATCGATCACGCAAGGGACTTGATATATCGCCACATCTCGTTGTTGCACCAACAAGAGTAAAAGGTGGTAAATCAATTTGAATAGAATTTGCCGTTGAATCTTTACCAGTAACAATATTAATTTTATAATCTTCCATTGCTGAATAAAGGACTTCTTCAATTACTCGTGGCAAACGATGAATCTCATCAATAAATAATACATCTCCTGGTTCCAAATTACAAAGTATTGCTGCCAAATCCCCAACTCTATCGATACTTGGAGCAGTTACAGTATGAAAATGAGCTCCCATTTCATTAGCTATAATACTTGCAAGAGTTGTTTTTCCAAGTCCTGGAGGACCATACAAAAGAACGTGATCAAGCGTTTCTTCTCGTCTTAATGCTGTTTTTATATAAACATTAAGCATTTCTTTGATACTTTCTTGGCCAATGTAATCTCTTAAATATTGTGGTCTTAAACTTTGGTCAAAATCCTGTAATAATTTTTCTTCTTTGTTGTTTTCCATTTTTATATACCTTATTTACTTTCCTTATCCTTTATGATATAATTTTACAAGAGGTGATAAAATGTACAATTATATAAAAGGAACAATCACAGACATCAATGCCAAAGGAATTACAATTGAAACTAATGGCATCGGCTATCAAATATATACTCCAAATCCCTTTTCTTTTGAACTAGATTCTGAAACAACAATATATGTTTACTTACACGTTCGAGAGGATATATTCGAACTATATGGGTTTAAATCAGTCAAAGAAAGAGATTTCTTCTTCAAACTCATTTCAGTAAAGGGATTAGGTCCTAAAGGAGCTTTATCGATCCTCGCAAGCGGCGATAGTTCTGAAATTATTCAGGCCATCGAGGAAGGAAATACCAAATTTCTTCAGCGTTTCCCTGGCGTAGGTCCTAAAGCAAGTCAACAAATAATTCTTGATTTGCATGGCAAACTAAACTTCGAAACAAATAATACCAAAACAAAACTTGATCCTAAGATTGAGCAAGCCCTTGAAGCTCTCAAAAACCTTGGATATAAGCCTCAAGAACTAAAGAAAATAATTCCTCTTCTAGAAAAGAATATAAACCTTTCTATTGGTGAATTAATTAAACTTGGACTAAAAGGTATGAACTAATTTATAAATTATTAGTAAATATACGATAACTCTTTAAAGCACTATTTCGTTTGAAATCAGTGCTTCTTTTATTAGCCTTTTTCCTTTCATCTAAAGTTTTAAGATACTTCGGCTCAAAGGTTTTAGAAATTTGTTTTAATTCTTTGCTTTCCTTGTTATATTTTTTTATTTGATTATTTTTAATTTGAGATATTTCCTTGTTATTAATATCTATATGGATATCCAAATCTTTTTTCTTTGTCTTTAAAATTTCTTTTTCTGCTTCCACTTTCTTTTCTAAAGCAACTTCTAATTTATCATAATACTCAGCTGATATATTAGCTGCTATATCACTATACCCATACTTCTTAAGATCAGTATAGTGATAATTAGTGTAAACATTAACTCCTTCAATAGGCATTTTAGAAATAAGTTTGTGACATTTTTCATTATAGATATCTACGATAGTAAGTGATACCTCCATCATCATTTCAAAATATGTAAGATAGAATTTATCAACTTGTATTTGTAAATTGTTATAGAAACGATCTAAAGATGTTGTAACATTGTTGATAAAATCTTTATATTCTTCTTCAGTTTGTAAATCTTTATAAGGATTTAGTGCTAAAACTAAGTCTTGTTTTTTCTTTTCTAAAGATACAGGTATTTTATTATTGAGTTCAATAAACTTGTCTTTAGAAGTTTTAATCTCCGAAATAATTTCCTTTACAAAAAGACTAAGTTCTTCATATTCATCATTTTCTTGAACCATAGTTAGAAAATAACTAAAGTTCAGTAAAAGCATTTCAAAGGGAAAAAGCTTATAATCAGCAAATTCACCTTTTCTCAAGTATTCATTTTGTTTTTTTATATCTTCAATTAGTTTTGTAAAGCTCTCATTATAATCTTGCATATTCTTTCTTTGTTGCTCAATATCATATATTTTGCCTTTTTCGTTCATAGTGATGTCAAGCATATTTAGTTTATGTACAAGATCATAATGAGCTATTTTCTTACTACTTGCTATTGTATTATAATCAAATATCGCTTTTTCGCTTTCTTCGATATATTTAAGATATTCTTTATCAATTTCCTCACAAGTATTTTGTTTTAAGATTAATTCTTTATCTAAATAATCTTTTCTTTTTTGAGAGATAATCGTTTTAATTTTGTTTATTTCAGTTTTATCATCGCAATCTAACAAAAGTCTTTCTTGCTCGCTTAAAGATGATAGCATAACATTATATAATTCATCTTTTTGGGTGTGATAATTATTTTTAAGATTTTTTATTTTTTCTCTAATAGCTTTTTCTTTATTCTTTTTATTGCTTTCAAATTCTTTTTTTAGAGCTGATAATTCTTTTTCTAAAGCAACTTTATTTTCGTTTAAAAGCATTTTTTCTCGTCTTATGTTAGAGAGAATAATTCGTAAGTCTTTTTGTCTATTTTGCGATTGATACTTTGTGCTATCTATTTTTTGATACTCATCAAAGAAAATTTCAATTTGTTTTCTTAATGCTTCTTGAGCCTCTTGACTTTTTTTGATAATGTCAGAATCTATTTGGTTATGTTCTTGTTCATTGCGGATTATTTTAGCTTTATATGACTTAAGTGAATAGTTTCCACTTGATATTTCTAAAAGATAATCTTTTACAATTTCATTACCTTTTAAAACATTTTTATTTATCGAATTTTCTAAATATGAAATATATTCATCGTAAACTAAACGATAGGAGTTTAGAAATGCTTGATAATCCATAAATCATTTTTAGAATCGGAAATTGCCTTTTCCTTTTCCTTTTCCTTTCTTTTGTTTTTGAGGTTGACGCATCATATTGGCAGGTATTTTACCTTTAGCAAGATCTGCTTCAGATAAACCAGAGATATTCTTCATTTGCTTTTTCATTTCATTAAACTGTTTTACTAAAGCATTTACTTCAGTATATGGACGTCCACTACCTTTTGCAATTCTTTCTCTTCTTGACATTGATTTATCAAGTAAGTCTGGATTTTTTCTTTCTTGGACAGTCATTGAAGTAATTATAACGGCAATGTTGTTAAATTTCTTCTCATCAATGTCAAGATTTTTAACTTGTTGACCTAAACCTGGAATGAGTGATAAAATACCTTTTAACGAGCCCATTCGCTTAATCCACTTAAGTTGTTTCATATAATCATTATAATCATAAACACCTTTTTGGATTCGCTCTACAAGTTTTTCGGCTTCTTCTTCATCTATTGAATCAGTTGCCTTTTCAACTAAAGAAACTAGATCACCCATACCAAGAATTCTCTTTGCCATTCTTTCAGGATGGAAGATTTCAAGTTGGTCTATTTTTTCACCAACACCCATAAACTTAATTGGAACATTTGTGAGGTAACGAATTGATAAAGCCGCACCACCACGTGTATCGCCATCAAGTTTTGTAAGGATACATCCAGTAAGATTTAATCTTTCATTAAAAGAAGTAATTACATTAATGGAATCTTGTCCCATCATAGAATCTATTGTAAGTAAAGTTTCATCAGGTTTTGCAATTTTAGAAACTTCTTCTAGTTCAGTCATTAGTTCTTCGTTTATGTGTAAACGACCAGCTGTATCGATTATAACTAAATCATATCCTTTTGATTTAGCGTATTCTAAACCCTTTTTTACAATCTCGGTTACTTTGTAATTTGTTCCCATTTCGAAAACTTCTACACCAATTTGCTTTCCGACTTGGACTAACTGATTAATTGCTGCAGGACGATAAATATCTCCAGCTATAAGCATTGGTTTTTTGCCGTCTTTTTTTCTCAAGTATGCTGCTAATTTCCCGCAATGAGTTGTTTTACCTGCACCTTGTAAACCAACTAGCATAATAACAGTCATTCCATTCATTTTAAAGGAAATGCCTTCTGCCTCTTCTCCCATCAACATCTTTAATTCATCAAGAACTAACTTTATAACCATATCTCCAGGAGTTAAAGATTTAAGAATTTTTTCACCTAACGCTTTTTCTTTAATATCTGAAGTAAACTTTTTTACAACTTTATAATTTACATCAGCTTCTAATAATGAAAGCCTAACCTCTTTCATCATTTCATCTATATCTTTTTCTGTTAGCACTGCACGACCTGTCATACGTCTAACAGTCATTTGTAATCTTTCTGATAAACTTTCAAATGGCATATCTTTCACCTATTCTATTTCTTTCAATTTATTTATTAATTCATTAAACAAACCTTGTTTATTTTCATATTCAGTGTATAACTTTTCACGTTCAGAATTTTTCTTATATAAGCCTAAAATATTTTCATATTCATCGAAGGACTTATGAATTTTTTCAATTGCATCAAAAACGGCACTTCTAGAGATATTATAGTTCTCACCAATTTCTGATAATGTTAAATCATTAAAGTAAAATTCTTTAAAATATTCTTTTTGTTTATTAGTTAATAATTCACCATAATAATCAAAAAGAATAATATAATATTCACGTTTTTGGATTAAGTTATTATCTTTATTCTTCATCATCAATCATCTCAGCAAATAGACCATATACATACTTTTCAATATCAAAGTATTCTAAATCATCCATTCCTTCGCCTAAACCAACAAACTTAATAGGCACATTATAAGAATCTCTAATGGCTAAAACAATACCACCTTTAGCTGTACCATCAAGTTTTGTTAGTACAACTCCAGTTACTTCAGTTGCTTCAATGAAGGCTTTTGCTTGTGATAAGCCATTTTGTCCTGTTGTAGCATCGATAACAAGTAATGTGTCTTGAGGAGCATTTTCAACTTCTCGGGAAATAACTTTTTTGATTTTTTCTAATTCCTTCATCAAGTTAACTTTTGTTTGAAGACGACCAGCTGTATCACAAAGTAAAACATCATAGTTTTCTTTTTTGGCCTTAGCAATGCCATCATAAATAACACTTGAAGGATCGCTACCATAATCTTTAGTAACTACTTCAAAGCCAATTCTTTTTCCCCAAACTTCTAACTGTTCACTTGCTCCTGCTCTAAATGTATCTCCAGCAGCAACTAAAACTTTCTTTCCTTCGTTTATAAGTTTATGAGCAATCTTTGCAATAGTTGTAGTTTTTCCTGTACCATTGACACCCACAAATAAAAAGACGCTTAATCCTTCTCTATTAAAATTCAAATTTGTTTTTACAACTTCTCCTTTTAAATAAATATCAAACATTTTATCTATTATAATTGGTTGCAAATCTTTAGCACTTGTTAAGCCTTTTACTTTTTCATCGCTTTTAAGTTCTTCGATAAACTTAACAACTGTGTCAACACCAATATCAGCCATAACAAATATTTCTTCTAATTCATCAAACAATTCTTCATCAATTTGATTATGAGAACGAAATAGACTCGCTAAGCGGCTAAATGCTCCTGACTTTCTTGTTTTTTCCATACCAATTCTATATTTTAAAGCTTCTTCTTTTTTCTTTTTACTTTTAAATATATTAAAAATACCCATATGTTTACTCCTTAATCATTTTTAGTTTCTTTAAGAATAATTATAACACATTTGAGCAATAATTTGAATACTACTTTTAATTTTTTATAGACTAAATTTAAACAATTGTAAATATGAATAAAAGAGAAGCATTCTAATCTTCTCTTAACTTTTGATTTTTTCATAAGGAATACGCATTGCATAATCCATACGTTCTATAACTATATTAATATTTATGTCTTTGTATTTTTCCATAAGTATTTCTTTTGATTTTTCATAATCATTTTTCAAAAGAGTTTTATAAACGGTACGTAATAATTCTTCTTTTACTATACTATTATCATTACATATTTTCTCTTCAACTTTTTTATCAAAGGGATAAATAGTTTCATAAATATAATATGTACAGTAAAAGTTATTAACTTCTTCTTTTTCATAGTTTAAAACTCTATCATAAGGAGTTTTTTCTATTTCTTGATCTTTTATGCATGGAAAATAAAAATGGTGAAGCCGTAAATTATCAAAACCTAAAAACAAAATAATTATGCTAAGAAGACAAATAGTAACAATATATCCTACTCTACTCTTTTTATAAAATCCTTTAGGACAGACAAGGCTTTGACTAACAGTTTCAGTATTATATACTTTATCTTTTACTTCTTTAAAATCATATACTTCTATTTCATTAAGAATATCATTTTTGATTTTATTGATTTCTTTTCTTTTCATATGGTCATCACATTCTTTCTTTGATTTTTTTTAAAGCTTTTTTATAGTAGTAATAAATACTTTTTTCTGAAACATTGATAATTTGTGAAATGTCTTTATAACTCATACCTAATACTAGTTTATATATTATTATTTCTTTTTCTCTTTGGTCTAAATGACTAACATAGTAACTAAACTTTGAATCTTCACAAGGAACATTAAAAACTTCATCTTGATAATCTTTAACAATAATTCGTGATTGTTTTTTGAGATAATTAATAGCATTATTTCGCGTAAGTTTACTTACCCAAGCATAGAAATTTGTTCCTATGGTGTACATATCTAGTTTGTCAAGAATAAGCATATATGAATCTTGAATTAAGTCTTTTATTATTTCATTATCACTTACCAAACTACGAATCGTTAAGAAAACATAATTATAACTTTCTTTATAAATTACTTCAAAAGCTTCTTTTTCTCCTGCTAAGTATTTTTTTATATAATAATCAATTTTTTTAGAATTCATTTTACGACCTTCTTATAATTCGTGGTTTTATGACATTTGTGCCATTTTGGCCACATTTAACACATTTTACCATAAAGACATTTGAATAATCTTTATTACTATCATATACAAACTGTAATACTTTAACTTTCAAATGATATTTTTCCAAAAGAATAAGTACTTCACTAATTCTTGATGAAGTAAATAACATAAAAAAAGTCCCATTTAATTTTAAATTTCTCGAAGTTGTTGAGAGTAAGCCTTCTAAGGTGAAATTTCCTTCATGCTTAGCAAGTGATAAATACTCATTATGGGCTTTATTGTCTTCTTTAGTCTTAAAGTAAGGAGGATTACAAATCACTACATCAACCTCTTCTCCTGTATATGTCATTGCATCACTAACTTTTAGTTCATAATTATCTATGCCATTAAGCAACATATTCTTCTCGCAAAGTTCTATTGCCTTCTTATTTATATCGATTCCAATTAGTTTTTTTGGTTTAAACATATTTGCATATAATAGTAGTGCCCCTGTATTTGTTCCTATATCCAAAACAACATCATTCTTATAAACTTCTAAAAATTCACCTAATACTTGCGTATCAGTATTAATTTTTATCATTTCATCGGATTGATATATTTTTAGTTCTGGATGATTGGGTAAGTAGTCTAAAGTAATCATTATAATTCATCTTCGTTTAAGACTAATACATTTACTATTTTAGTTTTAAAAGTATTGGCGTCTAAACAAATTATCCCTTCTTCATAATATATTTGATTTAGTTCTTCAGAAAAATACTCTTTATCACTCAATTGGCCAAGGGATTTACCAAGATAAAATTTCCTAATATTTCCATTGATTGTATGCTTATGTCCCACCACAATTGTCTTGCTTTTTTCTTTAACACCTTTAATATTTAAAGCAATTCCGTCGAGCCATCGGGCATTGTACCACTCATCAGAACTTGCATTTCGCCAGTTTTTATTGTATTCATGGCCATCATTGCCAAAGTATGTTGGTATGTAGCCATGGGTAAAAATATAGTTTTCAGTTTCATAATAATCGAGAAGTTCTTCAAAAAGTTTAGCGATAAAAGTATTTTCATACTCTTTATAGTTATTAAACTTTAATATCTTTTTAAATTCTTCCCACGTATAAAAAGTTCCATTTTTGTGATCTATATCCTTAGGATATCCACGATAAACCAAATCTTCAAATAATTCTTCGTGATTTCCTTTTATTAATATTCTTCGCTCTTTTGGTAAGTTATTAACATATTCTAAAATTTGATAAGATTGATTTCCTCTATCAATTAAATCCCCACAAGAAATTAATATATGATCTTGATTATTAATATCAAAACCAGACTTTTTTAAAGAATCTATAAAAATATCATAAAAGCCATGAACATCGGAAACAACAAAATATTTTTTCACATTCTTCCTCCTCATATGTTACTATTTTATTATAGCATATTTTTATTTATTCATCAATATATAGTTTGCGTGATTATAATTTAATTTAAAAAAAGACATTAAACTTATAGTTTAACGCCTTGTATTTTTATTCTTGATTTATTTCTTTGGGTTCTTTTTTACCTTTTATATAAACAAATGCTCCAATTGCCATTATTATAGCAAATACTATTAGGTAAGCAAGAACAGGACAACTAAATTTACCTTCTTCTAAGCCTGCTTTAAATGGTGTAACACCATGCGTATATATTGTTGCGATAATCATAAATATGCAGCATAATATTGAAAGCGATGGTAAGATTACCCCTTTTAATACTCCTAAGTTTTTCTTTTCTTTAACAATCATCATTACAAAGATTGGAATATATAAGCCATATGTAGTGATTGTTGGTAGTTCCGAACTATCGAATGAGAAGAATCCTAAAGATGCTTCTGATGAAAGATTAGCAAGGAAGAAATATGCATACCATAAGCCACAGAATAACAATCCTAAAACACTTGAATTTGTAGGCATATTTGTATTAGGATCAACATTTTTAAGTACTTTGGAATGTGTTCCTAAATCTCTACTTGCAATAGCATATAAACCTCTTGAACATCCAAGCATTAATCCATTAAGTGTTCCAAGACATGATATTACAACAAAAACGTTTAGAATTGTACCAAAAATATCTCCAAATATTTGTAAGAAAGCATAAGCAGCGCCACCTTTTTGAAGAACACTTATAGTTGCACCACCTGCCACACCAATGTAATAGAAAACATATACACATACAATAATAACTGAACCAATTAACAAAGCTATTGGTAAATTTTTCTTAGAATTTTTTAATTCAGCATTAATAGATGTTGCAACAATCCATCCTTCATAAGCAAATGCTGTAGCTACAACAGCAGCGAACAAAACACTGAAACCCGATGAACCGACGTTTTTAAAGTTTGTAACTAAAATTTGCATTTGCGTTACACCATCTTTTACTACTTCACCATTAACTACTTTATAACTAACTGCCACTTTAAATAAACCATATACAGTTCCAATTACGGCCATTAATAATAAAGGAATTAGTTTTATAATGGTTGTGGAAACTTGGATTTTTCCAGCAAGTTTTGGAGCAATAGAATTTAAAGTAAACGATGCAATTAGAAATACTGCTCCTAATGTCATTACTTCTGAAGAAGTCATATTCCAACCTAACAACTCACCTAAATATCTAGCACTTAACCATGCTAAAACACTTGTCAATGTTGGATAATAAATAAGAGATAAAAACCAGCCGACGTGATAAGCATACCCTTTACCGACGGTAACTTCTGCGTAATCTACTATTCCATTTACTTTCTCATACTTTGTTGCCATAACTGCAAAAGTGCACGCACAGACTAACATAATAATACCACCAATAATCCAGGCAATAATTCCTAAAGTCATATTCCCGCCAGTGATATTGAGAATGTTTTGAGCTTTAAAGAATACACCAGAGCCAATAACAATTCCAACTACCATGCAAATTGCTGTGAAAAGACCATACTTTTTTTCAAGCTTCATTTTTTACCTCCATTCAATATTTATAATTTTCTTAATATATTGTAAAGATGATAATAAATCATCATTACTGCTTTTTCTCTAATAACATTTCTTTGTGTTCCAAACAAACAAGTTTTTGAAAAAACTTTATCGTTAACACAAATTGCAAAGCAAATAGTTCCTACTGGTTTATCCTTTGTTCCGCCTGTTGGACCAGCATAACCAGTTACACCACATCCTACTTCCACTTTAGCAAATTCTTTTATTCCTTTAGCCATTTCAATAGCTACTTCTTCTGAAACAACATCATACTTCGCAATTGTTTCTTCTTTGACATGCAACAATTCGATTTTAGATTCATTGCTATATGTTACTAAACTTTCATCAATAACCGAACTTGCTCCTGCTGTGTTAATTAACTTTCCAGCCAATAACCCTCCAGTACAACTTTCACTAAAACTGATATGATAATTTAATCTCTTTAGTTCTTGATATACCTTATCTTCAATAGTTTCATTGTTTTCACTAACAATATATTCATTTAGAATATCTTTAAACTCAACATATGCCTTAGTAAATTCATCTTTATAATCTTCAAAGGAAGTTATTTGATATCTTACTCTTCCGATAGAAGCATAAGGATTAATCTCCACATGAGGATATTTTTTATAATAATCTTTTAAAATATCTTCAACTTGTGATTCACCCGTTCCCATAACAATATATTCTTTGACTAATTTTTGATTCTTTACTTTTGTTTTAAGTAAAGGAATAAGATAATTATTAACCATTGGTTTAAGTTCAAATGGTGGACCGACAAGAACAGTATACATCTTGCCCTCAAACTCATTATATGCTCCCATAGCTGTTCCTTTATCATTAGGAAGCAAATGAGCGTCCTTAGGATATAATGTTTGTTTCATATTGCAATCAGTAAACTTACCATTAAAATATTTATATAGAAGGTCAAGAGGCTCTTGTCTTTGAACCATTTCAAGGCCTAAATTTTCATATAAAACTTCTTTTGTAAAATCATCATGAGTAGGACCTAAACCACCAGTAGTGATAAGATAATCAATATTTGATTTTCTAAAGATATTAATCTCATTATTTAAATCTTCTTTATCGTCTCCAATTGTAATAACTTTTACAACTTCAATACCAATTTTCTCAAGTTCAATGGCTAAAAAAGAGGCATTTGTGTTAATGACTTTCCCACAAAGCACTTCATCGCCAACATTTAATAGTTCTGCTCTCATACGTTAAACCTAAAGAGTACAATGTCACCATCTTGGAAAACATACTCTTTTCCTTCACTACGCATTTTTCCTGCTTCTTTGGCTTTAAGCATTGATCCATATTCTTCAAAATCAGCATAAGCAATTACTTCAGCACGAATAAAGCCTTTTTCGAAGTCTGAATGAATGATACCTGCACATTCAGGGGCTTTCATTCCTTTCTTAAATGTCCATGCCCGACACTCTTTTTCACCAGCTGTAAAATATGTTGCTAATCCTAATAAATCATAGGCTTCTGTCACAAGTTTATCTAAACCAACTTCCGTGATGCCAAAATCACTCAAAAACATTTCTTTTTCTTCATCACTTAATTCAGATAGTTCTTCTTCTATTTTAGAACAAATCTTAATACATTTTGTATTTGTTTTTTGCGAGTATTCTTTAACTCTTAAAACATATTCATTGTCTTCATTAATATCATCTTCTGAAACATTCATAATATAAATCATCGGTTTTTCAGACAAGAAATTATAATTTTTAATTGTAGCCTTTTCTTCTTTAGTAAGTTTAAGATCGCGAATTGATATACCCTCTTTCAAAGCTTCTTCGGCTTTTTTTAGAACGTTAAACTCTAGAACAGCATCTTTATCAACCTTAAGTTGGGCTTTCTTTTCAATCTTGCCAATGCGTTTTTCAATAACATCTAAATCAGCATATATTAATTCTAAATTTATTGTTTCAATATCAAAAATAGGATCAATTTTACCATTAACATGTACAATGTCAGGATTATCAAAACATCTCACCACATGACATATCGCATCCACATCACGTATATGTGATAAAAATTGATTTCCTAAACCTTCGCCTAAGCTTGCACCCTTAACTAGACCTGCAATATCAGTAAAAGAAAAAGATGTATATACAGTACTTTTTGGATGAATAACCTCCACAAGTTTTTTTAGTCTTGGATCTTTTATTTCGACGAAACCAACATTTGGTTCGATTGTGGCAAAAGGATAGTTTGCGCTAAGAGCTTTTGACTTTGTTATTGCATTAAATAAAGTTGACTTTCCCACGTTAGGTAAACCAACTATTCCAGCTGTTAATCCCATAATTCACCTCATATAAATATTAAAAATTCTATTTTCAACTATTTTACCACTTTTAGGCTTTTTTTTCAATATTTGATAGAGATATCAATGAATAAATTTTTAAATAATGGAAAAAATAGTTATAATGATGGAGGTAGAAAAAGTGAATAACATTAATAACGAAAATATCAATGATAATTTTATTAAAGCTAAAAAAAATATTGGGATATGCAATTTATCTAATGCTTTTAAATATACAATTTATGGTCCTAATGCTGTTGATTTATTAAATAAATTCTCTGTTAGGAAAGTTAATGATATCAAAGAAAAATCATTTATGACAATTCTTATGAAAAAGAAAAAATACATTTGCGAGTGTCAAATTATTAGACTTTCGCCACTAAAATATCTTATTTTAACATTTGAAGACAATAATCTTTTTAAACTTTTAAAAAAGTATTCTCGAAAGTTCCCACTTGTTACAGTTGATAACTCCGACAAACTTTATTCGTTCTTTTCATTTCATGGTGACACAATCTATGAATACTTTAAAAAGAATACATCTGCTAGTTTATATCCAGTTAATCGCCAAGGATATATCTACTATACACTTCTTACAACTTCAGTAAATAAATTTGCTGTTTTAGATCACTTTAAGTCATTAGGCTTTATTGAAATAAATCCTTATGTTAGAAATATCTTTATGTATAATAATAATGTTATAACAGATTTAAATAAAATTATAAAGAAATATCGTTTAAATATTTATTCTTATTTATATAAAGCAGATAATTTGTCTTTTAAAAAACCTAAAAAAATTTATTGTGTTAAACAATTTGAAACAACTCATAATTTAGTTTTAAGCAATATGCCTATTTATAACCATAAGAGACGAAAAATAGGATATATTCATAACTTTTATCGTTTACCAAATAAAAAGAATCCTTTTATATTAGGAATTGTGAAAAGAAATAAAATAGATAAAATTGCCATCTTAAAATACAATAAAAATGAAATATTAATCAAAGATTACTTGTCACACTAGTTTATGAAAAAGAAAAGATTTTTTAATATTCTCTTAAAAATTACTAAATATACCTTTATTATATTTATCTTGTTATTCACAGTTTTATTTATCTCTTTGTTTATTTATTCACGTAACATAGATTATTATATGCCAGAAGTTGTTGAAGTAGAAATATATGATAGTAGTAATAATCTATTATATAAAAAAAACAATACTTCAAATCAAAATTATGTTTTCATTGAAAACATTAATACTAATGTAATTAATGCCTTTTTAGCAATCGAAGATAAAGATTTTTATTCTCATCAAGGAATAAATTTTAAAAGGATTTTAGGAGCTTTGATAACTGATTTAAAGAATGGTAGTTTTGATCAAGGTGCTTCAACAATTACTCAACAATACGTGAAAAATACTTTTTTAACATCCGAAAAAACTTTCAAACGTAAAATTAAAGAAGCCCTTATCTCTATTAATATAGAATCAAAATACACCAAAAATGAAATATTAGAAGGATATCTAAATACAATTTACTTTGACCATGGTATATATGGAATATATGATGCATCACTTTTCTATTTCAATAAAGAACCTATTGATTTATCAATTAACGAAGCTGCTATTCTTGCTAGCATTCCTAAATCTCCTAGCAATTACTCACCAATAAAAAACCCTGAAAACAACAACCAAAGAAGAAAACTTGTTTTAGGAGAACTTCTTAGTGATGGCAAAATCACTCAAGAAGAATATGATAATTGTATTAATGAAAATATTACTATTTATGGAAAGTTAGACCGCACAAAAATTAGTAATGCTCCTTATTATATTGATACTGTTTTATCACAACTCAACTCCTTAGATGAATATAAAGAACTCGATAAAAGCAAAGGTATAAAAATATATACCAATATTGATAAGAAAATAAATAATCTCATTGAAGAAGCCATTACAAAATATAAAGATAATAATGAAATAGAAATTGCTATTGTAGCAATGGATACAGAAGGGAAAGTCTTAGCTAGCGTTGGTGGAAGCGACTACCTCAAGTCATCTTACAACCGCACATCAGCACTGCGTCAACCAGGCTCAACAATTAAAACATTTCTTTATTATTCAGCCTTAAAAAATGGTTTTAATGTTTCCTCAACCTTTTATAGTGCTCCAACTACTTTTTACTATAAAGGTGAAGAATACTCTCCCCAAAATTACAACAATATTTATCCTTATACCGATGTTACAATGGCTTATGCCATTGCCACAAGCGATAACATTTACGCTATGAAAACTCACCTTTTCTTAGGTGTTGATAACCTATACCAAACGTTAAAAGATTTTGGTTTTAGTTCTAAAATATCCGCAAATCCTTCTTTAGCCTTAGGCACAAGTGAAGTAACTCTGAATGAGTTAACTCTAGGTTATGCAAAAATAGCGAGTTTAGGACAAAATGTTACTAGTCATTACATTAATAAAATAACTGATTTAAACGATAACACTTTATATATAAATAAAACTGATACAAAACAAACATATGATCGAACTACTTGTTACTTGCTTTCAGAAGCTTTAACAAATGTATTTGATAATAATCTTAGAATAAACATAAGTCCAACTTGTGTTTCAATTAATCAAATGCTTACAAGCAAATTTTCAGCAAAATCAGGTTCTACTGATTATGATAATTTAATTGTCGGTTACAATAAAGATATTGTTTTAGGTATTTGGACTGGTTATGATGATAATCGTAAACTAACCTCTTCGGAAGGAAAATATATCAAATACATATGGGCCTATGTAATGGAAAACTACACAAAAGGAAATAGTAATACTTGGTATACTACTCCCAGTGATGTCTTAGCAATTAAATTAAATCCCATAACTGGTTCTATTGGTATGTATAATGAATATCAGAAGTTTATGTATTATGATATAAATAATTTACCAGAATATTTTTATTAGTTATACTAAAGTTTCTCATAAAAGAATATGAATAAAGTGACTATGCCAAACAAATAACTGACAAGTCACTTTTTATTTTATACCTCTTTTTTTACTTTAGTAATTAACTCTTCAATTGAAGGTAATTCATTTTGCAAGTTTTCAGGTAAATAATCTTTAATTCTATAACTACTTGCTCCCACTAGTTTATTCATATCTCTTAGAGTGTATTCAGCAACAACATTATTTTTATGGCTACATAATAGTAAATTTGTAATGTTACTTATTAAAGATTCTTCTAAATCCTTTTCTTGAGCATCTTCTTTTAGTTCTATAAAATCAAAAACATACAGATCTTTCATCGTCTGCATAGCAAGTTCATTTTGAGGAATAGGGAGTTTTGTTCTATTTTTCTAGAATACAAATTAGTATCAATTTGATGAGCTAATACATTTACTGACCACCCATTTTCAATAGTTTTATTAATATACCATAATCTTTGTTCTATAGATTCTATACGTAAAATTTCCAAATTATGACTCCACGGAATTTGGGCAGACGGCGTCTAGCCAATTTCAACATCAGAATATTCTCAATTTGAAACAGAAAAGCCTTTAGCGGTTGGAAATTCGTTTGTAATCTCTGATGATAGCCTACTTAAAAATTTACTTCCCCAAGTACTATTTTCACTAATATCTTTACCAATGTTCCAATATAGAATTGACATTTCTTTATTAGCATTTAAAATTGCTTTATGTTGTGCACTTCTAATTTGCTCTTTAATAGTTTCTGCTACTAATATATAACTTTCTTCTATCATTACTAATCCTCCTATATTACTTCAAGATAGCTTGTATTTTTATATTCTTACGCTCACTTTAAAGTAATATAAATATGTTTTTTATTTTCTTATAAAGTTCAATCAATTAGCATAGATGCTTAATCTACTTGCGTATTTTTAACACGCTATTTTACTATTATTTATATACTCATAGGTTAATTTTACATTATATTTAAGTTGTGATCAAGAAGAAATCTAACATTATTATGCAAAATAAAAGAGCATAACCATAAGGTTACACTGCTTTTTCTTCTACTTCATCTAAAACTTTATTTGTTACTTTAAGAATATTTTCTATGTCATATATAGGAATTAAAATTTGATAATCACTTCCTAAAGTATTGAATTCTAAAGTATACCAAGTTTTATAGATAAATATTCCCATATTGTTAGTTTTTATCTTGTATTTTTTGTATTCACCTTTATTAAAAGGCTCCTTTTTGTTCCAACCAACGCAAGTCATTTTACCTTCTTGTTTTTTTATTTTTATTTCCTCAAGTGGGACTTCTAAAACCGTTTCATAATCTGTAAAACACAAACTATTATTTTGTACATATATATCACTAGCAATTGCCACATAATCCATATATTTATTAACTGGTTTCTTGAGTCCATTAACTAATTTATAAACGCACGTTAGCACATCAACTGAAGTAGTTTCATCAGGGACTTTTAAATCTTTCTGACACATTTGTCCTAAATTATTTATTTCATCTATGAAAGATTTTACTTCTTCACTTTCACTTACTTTATTAGCTTTTTTCTTATCTAATAATACTAAGACAAATATACCTACAAAGTCTAAAACGATAATTAAAGCTAAATACCAGTCTTTTTTTAAAAATTCTTTAAATGATAATTCTTTAAGTAAACTTAAAGCAATCATCAAAAGAATTAATGCAATAAGCCACAAAGCAACTTTAAGAGCTCCGCTTAATTTACTTGGAGCACTTTTTTCTTCATAATCTTCTAATGTCTTGCTTTTTTCTTTTCGTTGTTGCAAAAGTTCTGGTGATAATCTGCGTGTTATTAGTTCATCGCCATCTAGTTTATTATTTTTTTCGTTTATTGCAAAAACATTTTTCATATTTAACCTCTAAAAGATAAGACTTAGTTCTACTTCTTGACCATTTCTTAGGACTTTTACTGGAATAGGAGTTCCAGAACCAACTACTATTTGTCCTAGTTCAACACGAATATCTGATGACTTACGTAAAGCTTTACCATTGAATTCAAGTAAGATATCATCTTTTTGTAAAATACCTTCACATACTGAACCTCTTGTTATTGCTGTTATATATAATCCTGTTTTAGCATTTTCAGGGATAATATATTTATAATCAGCATTCTCATAATCTGCTTTTAATAGATCTGCTACGGCAATAATGCTTATTCCAATAACTGGTCTTTCTGGTGTTTTTTCTTTTTCTAAGTATGGAAGTAAGCTTATTATTGTATTTGATGGAATTGAGAATCCCATATTATCAATATCTGTTGAAGCAAATTTCATTGTGTTAATTCCAATAACTCTTCCATACATATTTAGAAGTGGTCCACCACTATTTCCAGGGTTAATTGAAGCATCATGTTGGATATATGTTGCATCCCAATCGTTTGTGCCATCCCCATCTGTATCATCTGATACATATCTTTCTGGATGTGAAACTATTCCTTGTGTTGCTGAAGAGGAGTAATCGAATGATTTAGGGTTACCAATCGCCACAACAACATCACCTTGTTCAACTAAATCACTATCAGCAAACTTTAGAGGTGTTAAATACTCTTCATATTCAAACTTTACAACTGCTAAATCCACTTTATCATCATAGTGGACAACAGTTGCTGGAACTTCATCATCTATCATATGAATGTATACTTTTATTGCATCACTATCTTTTACAACGTGTCTATTTGTTATTAAATAATATTGATAAGTTACAATATTTTCATTTTCTATATCATCAGTTAATGAGCCATCAGCTAAGATTCCTGTAGCACGATATACAAATCCACTACCAAAACTTGTAAAAACAAGTACTTTATTAGTGTTATAAACATAATTAGATACACCTAAAATAGAATTTTTAGTTTCAGAAATTACTTTCTTTACTTGTGTCTCATAACTATCATCACGGACATCTTTTGTCACATTAACAGTTATTGAAGAGTTAATACTATTATCTTTCTTTGAATAAACTGTTATTATAACAGTACCAGCTGACTTAAATGTAACAATACCAAAGTTATCAACTGTTGCTACTCCCTCATTATTGCTTATATATCCAACTTCTTGAGAGGCATTCGCAGGAGTAGTTTCAAAGTTGTAATAAGCTTTTGTGCCTGTAACTGCTTCTTTATCGCCCCATAAAGTTATTTGTTCTGGAGCTTCATCAGTATATTCAATTGGTTTTTCTATCACTTTTATTGAGAAGCGACCATACAAAGAATTGTTATCTTTTGATGTTGCAACAACCGAAGCTAATCCTTTTGATATTCCAGTAACTTTACCTTCATCATCAACTATTAGAATTTCATCATTTGTTGTTGTCCAAATAAATTCATTATTGTAATCTCCTAAAGGATTAATGTTTGCGGTAATAGTTGTTTGTTCGCCAATATAAATTGTAGAATCACCTTCCATTAAAACTTTAGTTGTTGTTATCCCCTCAAATATTCCAGTACTAAAATTACATGCTGGAATAAAAAGTAATGAAACAAATATTAAAACTATTAAAACTATCTTTTTCTTCATTTTTGTTCTCCTTTTTTTAGATTGTTACAATTATTTCTTCATTATCACGAATTACTTTCAATTTTATTTTATCTGAATATCTGACTATCGCTTTAAATGTATTAACATCATTTATTTTTATATCATTTATTTCTAATATTAAGTCATTATCAGTTATTTTTCCTTGCCATATACCTCGTAATGAATAAACATAGATACCATAATCATATGCGTTATCAAGGCTAACATCAGGAATATTCTTATAAACATCACGGTTGCGGATTTCATTCATAGAATACAATCTTCCTGAAACTTCTTCTTTTTGTGTAAGAATTCCTTGTTCCAAATTTGTTAAGTAAAGTTTGATTACATTAGAAGGAATTGCAAAACCCATTCCTTCAACAGTTACTTTATCATCATAAAGTTTTAATGTGTTAATTCCAATTAGTTCGCCATTGATATTAACCAAAGCACCACCGCTATTTCCTGAATTAATTGAAGCATCATGTTGAATGAACTCACATGCTATTTCAGTATCAGTAATTCCATCTAAATTAGTATCTCTTTTTACACTCATATACCTTTTAGGATATGATACAATACCTAAAGAAGCTGAGTTATAATATTCATATCCACCTGAAGAACCTACTGCAACCACTATATCACCTTTTTGCACGTTATCACTATTAGCTAGTGTAATTGGAGTAATATATAAAGTTGTTTCAAATGAGATAACAGCTAAATCTTCTTTTGCGTTATATCCTAGTAGCATCGCATCAGTCATAGTTTTTTCATCACCGAAATAGGCTTTGATTTTGTAATTATCATCGGTTTCACTAACAACATGTTGATTAGTAATCGCATAATAAACATATTTTAAAACATTATTTGAATTTTTTGTCTCAGTGATATCTTCTAAAACATCTCCATTTTTCATAACAGCATATGCCTTGTAAACCACACCACTTCCCGTAGATGAAGATTCCCAGGCAAATAAATGCCTTATATATGTGCTAATACCAATAGTAGATTCAGATGCCTTTTTCACAGCAGGAACAAAGGCTTTAGAAATATCATTAATATCAATATTAACATCATATGATGTATTATATATCTCATTTTTGGTTGTCTCACTACATCCGTAGGATAATAGCAAAATAAACAAACCAATAATTAATAATCTTCTTTTCAAATTGTTACTCCTTTAGACCAAACAATGCACAAGCATTATCATACATTATATTTTCTATTATTTCCCTTTTTTCACATTTTATTTGTGAAATTTCATCTATGATATATGGAATATATGATGGCTTATTAATTTGACCTCTAAATGGTACAGGAGTTAAATAAGGTGCATCAGTTTCAGTCAAAAGCCATTTAGTATCAATTCCAGCAACCACTCTTTTTAGTTCCTTACTATTTTTAAAAGTTAATACTCCTCCTATGCCTAAATAATAACCTTTCTTCACAAACTCTTTTGCCATCTCTAGGCTAGATGAAAAACAGTGAAGAACACCTCTGCTTGGATATTCTTTCATAATATTGTAAGTATCAGCAATTGCTTCTCGAGAATGGACAATTATCGGTAAATTTAATTCATTAGCAATTTGTATTTGTTTGATAAACATCTCTTTTTGTAAATCAATATATGTTTTATCCCAATAATAGTCAAGTCCTATCTCACCAATAGCAACAACTTTTTCATTTTTAGCTAAATCATATATCCAAGTTAATGATTTATCCTTTTCATTAATTGTTTCACATGGATATAATCCTATAGCAGCATATATGAAAGAATACTTTGAAGCAAGTTCAATAGCCTTAAGTGACGACTGATAGTCACAGCCAACACATATCATTTTCGAAACATTACTTTCAAGAGCTTCCTTAATTACATCTTCTAATATTCCATCATATTTTTCGTTATATAAATGCATATGTGTATCTATAATCATAATATCATCCTCGTATAATGATTATACCATATAAATGCAATTTTGATAATATATTTTTTACTAAAAATCTAACATATTGATTCTTTTTGACATTATAGACATCTAAATATAAAAATTTAATGGTTATACAATCTTCTTTTCAAAGTTATTTTTTACCACATCATACAACGTTTTTTATGCGATTGCCATATCTAAAAGAAAATTTAATATATCCAACCACTGAACTTAAAAAGTGATATAAATTTGCTTATTTTATAGGCAGGATTGGAAAAGTGCAGCAAGTAGCGTTTTTGACAGTTGCTACAATTGAGATATCTAGGTTTCGCTTTTGTCCGCTAAATGTAAGAAAGGATGGAACTGAAATTATCAGTTTCATCCTTAATGTTAAAAACGTTGTTTGTTTGCTTTTGATTTTATAATTAAGAAAATAATTTATTAAATATAAGAATAAGCAAAAACGCACCATTAGTTAATAATAATAAATTCAAGAATCTTCTATTATGATAATAACTCACTTTAACGTGTCTACATTTTTTTCTTATTAAATGAACCATAATGATTGACGGATTTTTAACTGATAATAGTTGTTTATAATTTTTATCAAATAACACCAATTCTGATGGTTTGGTGTTAAACCTATCCATATCACCATAGTCATATCTAATATAACTTATTTCGTTATAATTTATTTTCTTATTATTGATTTTAGTTTTAATAACTAAACATTCATCATTTACATAGTATTTTGTTTTAATAAATATTTGTGAAATAAAAGAAATTATAATTAGAATAACATTTGTCATTAATATAAGAAATGGAACAATCAATAATGTAGAAAATAGTTCATTTATCTTATCAAACCCAAAGAATAAATAAATCATAAATATCATTGGTATTAGGCATATTAAGCATTCCGTAATAACACAAGCTATAGTAATAGTTATGTTTCTTTTAAATCCCATTTTTTATTTTCCTTTCATTTTGTACTAATTCAAAAAGATTAACCTATCTACAAAATAAATTAAATGTCCTTCTACTGTGTTTCCACCAATTTCTAGTTTAGTGACCAAGTGGTTGATTGCATACCTACAGTGGCAATTATACCTGCTCCTCATACAATAATTACTCCGCATGACATAACTAATAAAGAAGCAGTTACAATTCCCATGGCAGCCATAGTGATAGTTATTGAAGCGTACATACTGCCAATACTAATACCAACATTAATTAATCTACAAACAATAAAATTACTTAAGCATGCAACTGATGAGTACTTTTCATAGCCTGCTATTACACCACCAGCAATATAAAGTCCCACAGGAAATTCCAGTTACAACTTTAGATGAGACTCTATGTAATTCTGTCACACCATCTAATCTCATCAAAGCCAATAAACCTATGAATTGTAAATAAGCACTCACACTTCTTATATGATTAATCATTGTAAATCCATAGTCTAAACCTATTGATAATGTTCCTAATCACCATGGTACAAAAGCAAAATTCTTTGATAGAGATGATAAGTTTTCACTCCACTACCAGACAATGTTCCTGTGCCAACCGACAGCCCAATAGAACTCGCCATTCCTCATCCGACAATTCTAGCACTAGCTAGTGTTGTATTATAGTGAATACTAATTGGATTGCTATTTGCATAACTATATAAGTTTAACACATTGATACTTGAGAGTTTTAATATTTACACATCTGCTAGTTGAATGAATCTACATAATTCAAGTGAATAATATATTGAATTACAATAGAATAGATAAGATATATTATCATATACATATCCTTTATAGAGAATAATATTTTCTTCCATTATCTCTTCAACTATAGTTAATCCACTTACTTTGGCTTTTGTTTAATTAATTTTATATACTTCTCAATTTTTATCGATATTGCAATTATTTAATATTTTTATTTATTATATCAATATAAAATCCATCAACAATATATCACTTATCTTAAAATGATTATAAATTATTTATAGCATAGGTATAATATAGACATATTTATTTTTGCATAGCAGAAATTATTAGTTATATTTGCAAATTTCATATATGCTGTTTTCCTCGTCAAAACAATAGCTATGTAATACCATGTTGCAAAGCGTTGTACAACTTATCTTATTTATATTTTTATTTCGTCATTAATACTTTAATAATTTTCTTAATTTGATAATTTGAATAATTACCTACATAAACATATTTTTGATGACCATATTTTAGGTTAATCTTTAAATATTTATTAAAACAGTGCTTATAATATACTTTTGTTTGTTTTTCTTCTTTTGTAAGTTTAACAATTTCTACATCTTTTACTTCTGAAATAAATACATCTTGATTCCATCTAATATCAATATTGTTTAAAGGTTTTTCCCAACTTTTTGCACGAGGAAAATAATAAAAGTGAATTGAATTAATATTAATAACACAAGGTCTAAACAGCATTGTTCCACCAAATGGGGTCATAAATGTAATAGCAAAAATTAGAACTAAATACCAGTTTTCATATATCCATTCACTTGTTCCTTTAGTTACTAGCATAAATAGAAGTATCACAGCTATAACTATCATCGGACCGAAAATAATCGCATATAATAATATATCATAAAACGCTATTATTGTTTTTCTCATTTTTTTACCTTCCTATTTTACAATTGTATCGATTAAATCATCTAGCCACTTACTTGCAAAAATATCTACAGCAATACAAGCAACTCCTCCTACAACAAATCCTACTACAGCACCAGGGCCAGGACAAATAGCAGAACCTAACGCAGTTATTCCATACAAAATACCTTTATCTAAATAGATTAGACCAACACCTTTAGCTGATGTTAATATTGCTCCTAATGCTATTCCATCGGTACTTACTCCCCTTTGAAAACTATCATAGATATCTAAACCAACACCTAAAGCTATACCAAATACATCTGATTTGTCTAGACCCCAACTAAATTGATTAAACGCAAGCACTCCATCTTTCATTGAAGCACCAAATGTAGTCATATCATCCTTAAATGGTGTTAAATTTTTTACAAAATAAGAAGTATGATTTATTAATCCAGTTATTGAGGTATATAACCCATGAATTTCCGAACCAAAATCAAGTCCATTCGCTAACCAGCCTAAATTTAATCCACCTTTAGATGTAGAACCAGAATTTACATTTCCACTAAATGAACTACCCGTGTCAATAAAACTTACTAATCCACCACCAACACTAGTATTACCAAAGGTACTTGAATTATTTTATGAAAAGATAATTGGATTGCTATTTGCATATGCATATAGATTCAGCCCATTAACACTTGATGGATCTAAATACTCAATGCTATCTGGCGAGATCCATCTACATAATTCAGGCGAATAATACATTGAGGATACCCAATATAGCTGAGTCTCGACGGGTCTATTACGAGTATCCTCATATATTTTAATGTGTCTTTATCAATTTTAATCTGGGTTTCCCAGTTAAAACAGTAGCTGTGTAAGACTATGTTACAAAGTGTTACACAGCTTATCCTGTTTACAAAAAGTATTAAAACTTTTTATAAATAACTACATTCTTGCAAGTTTGT
>CAYMGD010000008.1:0-54179 GCA_964389905.1 uncultured Coprobacillus sp.
TTTGTTCAGTAAAACCGTAATATGCAACATTTCGTCCATCACACACATTAATTGACATCTGTTAGTCTTCTGATAAAGAAGGCTAATTTTTTATTTTTTGATCATTTTGCTTGAAATATAGTGAAATGGTCTTTTTCTTTATGCAAATAAAAGACTTTTTGTTTTGCATACTTAAGGAGACTTGCCAAGGAACCGAACCATTAACTTGCGGAAATTGAACCTTTAGTTCCGATGGGAATCGAATGTATAAGAAATATTAAGAGAACTTATTCTTAGAAAAAAACTTGATTTTATTGTATAATAAGCGTTAGAGGAGTGATTATAATGATTTCTAAAGAACAATTAAAACAATCAATTGATAAGTATGGAGATAGTTCTAAATTAGTTAATAGATTAGGAATATCTGAAGATGATGTAACTGAAATAGTTGTACTTGCTCCTTGGTGGCATCCTAATAAATTATATAATAATTATGATTGTAAGATTGAATTATTAAGTGATGAATTTCCAGATGTACATAGAATAACTTATAATAATAAATCATTTCTTCATATTAGAAGTTATGTTGGAGCAACAAATGTAGGAGAAACAGTATTACTACTTTCATTTACTAAATGCAAAAGAATTATATTCGTAGGTTCTGTTGGATCTATATCAAAAGATGTTAATATAGGAGATTTAGTAATTACATCTACAAGTATTTCTGGAGAAGCATTTTCTAGCTATATGTATGAAACAATAAACAAGAAATCTCTACATAAAGAATATCATCCAACAAAAACATTATATGATAGAACAACAAATTATTTAAAAAATGAAAATATAGATTATAAAGATATTAAAGTTTATAGTGTAGATACAATTATAGGACAATTTTCTCATATTGATGAAATTATAAATAAAGATTGTAAAGCAATTGAAATGGAAACATCAGCTTTATTTAGTGCATGTGAAGTTACTAAAAAAGAATGTGTAGCATTACTAGTTGTATCAGATAATACAATACTAAATAAATCATTAATATCTGGTAGAACAAATGAAGATATGGAAAAATATTATAAAGCGAGATATAATGTAATACCTAAGATTATATTTAGTTTGTTGAAGAAATAATACAAAATAAAGTTATATATTTCTTGATAATACATTTAAGTAAATTGCTTCTTTTAAAGTTTTTCCATCTCTTACATCAAGCAAAGCAATTAAGTGATGATCCTTCATATCATAAATGGCAGTAGCATATTTTATACCTTTTTTGATTGCAACATCATCAACTCCAATTTCTTCTTCATTTATTACATCTATAAGTGCTTGAACTAGCGAATCAAAGAAACAGAAATGAGGATTAATTCCTCCATGCTGGTTCATATATTCTCTCATAACAAAATTCAATAAACACGAGAAATCTTTGCTTTTGGATTGTCATTCACAATAACATCACTCTCTTAAAGCACCTTATAGAAAGAATCCAATATTGGTTCTTAACGATTCTACTATAAAAGCAATTAAAAAACTTAAAGACAGTAATGGTAACTACTTGGGGAAACCTGCACTTACCACAAGCACTTCTGATACTATCTTTAGTACGTCTACTACACAACTCTAGAGAGGTTCTTCTTCAATGGGATATTGTACTTCAATTCAATTTATCGATCCCACTCATATGCAAGTTTAAGACCACCATCAAAAGTAATAAGGCCACAATATTCAAATCCTTCTCGCAGAAGAATATGCTGCATTACCTTGTTTTCATCCTGAGTATCAACACGAATTGCTTCAATTCCATTTTCAATACAGAAATTCTTAATTAATTCAATTGCTTTCGCAGATAATCCTTTTCCTCTGGCGTTCCGTGAAAAAGCCATTCTATGTACAACTGCATAAGGTCTGTCTGTTTTCCATTTGCCATCAATCACTTGGTATGCTGGTTCATTACCAATGATGATGCAGCAGTATCCGTAAATTTCATTTTCTTCTTCAAATACGTAACCAATACTCGCTTTAATATCATCTCCAATCGTAGCAAGTGTTGGGTATCCTGGATGCCATTGTACAAATCCCATAGAGTTGTGGTATTCTCTCGCATCTTCGATACATTGATAACATAGTTTTGCTTCATCCATTGTTGCTTTTCTTAATAACATAGTTTCCCTCCGATTATTAATAACTAACTTTCATTATTATCTATAAATTTTTCATTTCTATTGATTTTATCCTTAATAATTTTTTACCATTTTTACTAAGTTTTTTGACAATTACATCTTTCTTCTTCTGTTTTAAAACTGCTTAATATAAGTAAATTGTTTGTCTACGACAATTGCGTCACCAATGTTGTCGCAAGCTCATCATCTTTATAGATATTATAAAATTGAATCATACGTTCTATATTTCTTTTGGTAAATCCTTTTATATTAGGATAATTATTTTGCATAAATCCTGATACTTTTGTCGCTATTTTATCCTCATAATTACTTTTTTCTTTTAATTCGTATAAAAATTTTCCAATATCTAAATAAAATCCTTTTTTCTATAAGCAGTTTTTCAGTCATTTCAACTATTTGATTAAAATTAGTATCTAATATTTAATCATCGTACTTAAATTTCATATAGATTATACCATTTAAAACAAAAAAATTATATATTTTCATTGAAATTTAATAATAATCTTTAAAAAGAGAACATAGTTCGAAACTTGTTTGTGATGCGTTCCATTACAATAAATCAATAAGACTTATTTTTTTTATTTTGTAGGGTATTTTAACAAAATAATGCTTGAAGCACAATAAGAACATCAACAGTATTTCTAGAAAATACACTAACATTTTCAGCAATTATAATATTAAATTGTCTATCTTACATATTTGAATCATTTTATTAAATTCTTTATGTTTAGTAGTAAATCATATTTGTAATTTATAAATCATTAAAAGCGTTTTATATGCATATTTTTATAAACTTTTAAAATAAAATTATATAACACTTACATATTTTTTGAAGTTTTGACACTGTCACTCTAACTTATAGGAGATAATAATAGAAATGTAATAGAAATTATAGTATAATATTGGATGGAAAGGAATGGAATTAATGAATTTTAATAATATTAAGTTTAAAGGAACTTTTAGAAGTTATCAACAAAGGATATTAGATTCAGCTGATTTATATTTGTCAGATGGTAAAATTAATATAGTTGCTGCGCCTGGAAGTGGTAAAACAATATTAGGTTTAGAATTAATTAGAAGATTAGGTAATCCTTGTATTATTTTATCACCAACTACCACTATAAGAGAACAATGGGGTGAAAGATTTAAAGAATCTTTTTTACCAGAGGATTATAAATTTAATGAATATGTAAATTATGATTTAAATAAAATCGTACTTATAAATTCAATTACATATCAGGCATTATATTCTGCTATAAATAAAATAAGTTTTTCAAGTGAAGATGAAAAAGTTGATTATTCAAATATAAATTTATTTAAGCTAATAAAAGAAAACGGAATTAAGACTATATGTTTAGATGAAGCACATCATTTACAAAATGAATGGCAAAAAGCTTTAGAAAAATTTATTAGAGAATTAAATAAAGATGTTACTGTTATATCGCTAACTGCTACACCACCATATGATGCTAAAAATACAGAATGGCAAAGATATATAAGTGTTTGTGGTGAAATAGATGAAGAAATCTTTGTTCCTGAACTTGTAAAACAAGGAACATTGTGTCCACATCAAGATTATGTGATATTTAATTATCCAACAAAAGATGAAATTAGATGTTTTAAAGAATATAAAGAAAAATCATATTTAACGATTACTGAGATTGGTAAATTAGATTTTGTTATTAAAATAAATGAGTTATTAAATCATAATTATCAAAATATGTTAATGGATATTTATTCAAATGTTAAAGAATATATTGCTTTGTTAATTTTATTTAATTATTATGAATATCCTATAAATAAAAAACTAATTAAAATTTTAACAGATGTAAATTATTTACCAAATATTAATTTACATTATGCTGAAGTTGCAATTCAATTTTTGATTGATTCAAACTTACTTAATAAAGAAGAAAAAAATATCTTATTAAAACTACTAAAAGAAAACTCATTATTTGATAAGAATCAAGTATATTTAGATTTAGATGAAAAGTTAAAACGAAAACTTGTAAGTTCATTAGGTAAAATGAACAGTATTTCTAAAATAGTTGATAGTGAATATGATTCTTTAAAAGACGATTTGAGGATGTTAATTTTAACAGATTATATAAAAAAAGAATCTTTATCAAAAATTGGCACCAGTGATTCAATTGCCAATGTAAGTGTTGTAAGTATATTCGAGCTTTTAAGAAAAAAAAGCATAAATATTGCTGTTCTTTCAGGAAGTTTGGTAATATTACCTAATACTATAATTGAAGAAATTAAAGATAAATATGAATTCACTAATAAAACATTAGATACTACTATGTACTCAGTTGTTAACTTTAAAGGTTCAAATAAGGATAAAGTAAAGATTGTATCTAATCTTTTTGAAAGTGGTTATTTCAATATATTAATAGGAACAAAGTCACTACTCGGTGAAGGTTGGGATTCTCCATGCATTAATTCGTTAATCCTTGCTAGTTTTGTAGGTAGCTTTATGCTTTCTAACCAGATGAGAGGTAGAGCAATACGAATCAATAAAAAAGACTTTAATAAAGTATCGAATATATGGCATTTAGTTACTATTGAACCAGATCACATATTTGAAGATAACAAAATCAAAAGAATTGGTGCATTTCTATCAAATCCTAAAAACGTCATTCAATCTGCAGATTATGAAACTTTAGTTAAAAGATTTGATTGTTTTGTTGGTCCAAGTTATGATTCAAATTCTATCGAAAGCGGGATAGATAGAGTTTCAATTATTAAACCCCCTTTTGATAAAGTTGGTATCGATAAAATAAATGAAGAAACCTTAAAACTTTCAAAAGATAGAAATTCTGTTAAAGAAAAGTGGGATAATTCATTAGCTGAAACATCTAAAATGGGAATACAAACAGAAATTCCAAGAGACAGAAAGATTCCTACCTTTACATTTATAAATATTGGAAAAATTTTATTAATTTTAAGTTTTGAAAGCACATTGATAAGTATTTGTGCTCAAACATTATCTAGATTTACTATTCAATCTGAATTTGGGTTTTTAGCATTATTTGTGATGCTTATATCAATAATTCTATTTTTAATCTTAATATCATTTGCTACTAAAAAGTTAATAGCAAATGCTAATCCAACAAGTCAAATAAAAAGTTTTGCAAAATGCATATTAAAAACATTAAAAGATGTAGATATTATAGAGTCTTCTTGCAGTCTAAAAGTGAAAAGTGATCCTAATGGAATGTTTATAAATGTATCGTTAGTGAATGCTACTATTCACGAACAAAATGTTTTCAATAAAGCAGTTTCAGAGTTGTTAACTCCTATTGACAATCCTCGATACATTGTTATCAAAAAAAATATATTGGGCAAATATAATTACAAATATTCATTTGCATGTCCTTCGATTATTGGCAAAAATAAAAATACTGCTGAATTATTTAATAAATATTTATCAAATATTATTGGTAAATATGAATTAGTTTATACAAGAAATGAAAATGGAAGAAAGTTTATACTGAAATGCAAAATAAAATCATACATTTCATATAATGCAAAAAAGGTAAATAATAAACACAAAATATCAAGATGGGATTAAAGTGAGTTGCGTGATGCAATTCACTTTTATTTTAAGCTTTGGGTAGCATTAACACATTAAAGTAAATCGATAAATTTTTAAGATAAACATACAAAGTATTTTAGAAATGCTCTTGTATTAGCCTCTATTGGCGAATATAGTGAATATAATTATTTAGAAGAAATATTAAAAGATTCAATTAGTTTTAAAATTGTAGATGATGTAAATATTAAATATCAAACAATAAAAGGTTATAATTTAGATAAATATGAATATAACTATCACTCATCTAAAAGGGATAATTAAAGTGAATTATGGTCTCACACACTTTATAAAAGATATGTACCATTGCAGTTAAATGTTTAAGTAATCGAATTTCTAATAAATAGTATTATTAACTACCTAAAAAAAACAAGTATCTTGAATAAAACCACATCAACATCTTGTCCTAACCAATTTTTCTTGAATTTTTTGAGATTTGAATTGTTACATTTCTATATAACATCGTAGTGATACCTATAGAAAATATTTTATCTTTATAGAAAATCTGTTTTATATTAGATGAATGGATTTTGGCAGCATCTCTGTCAGTTACCAAATAAAATTGTTCAGGAATCACATCAGTCAAGCCATAATAATAAAAAGTGCTATCCATTGAAAAAACGGCATTAGAAAATCTAAAAGCAATAATTTCTAATTTCGAAACATTTTTTTATCTGAATAAATTCCTCTTTCTATTTTATAAAGTTTTCCAGACTGAATCATTTTTTCAATTTGATACTGATTATTAAATTTTTTTATACATTCATCAAACGAATACAACATATAAACCTCCGTATTTTTGCAAACATCCGCAAAACATTTCTCAATGCGGATATTTACAAAAAATATAGTATAAAGTATACATCTTGTCAATATTTACACTTGTTTCGTTAATACTTGTTTTATTTCATTAATTAATTGTTAATCCAAGTTGTTTTTAACCTAAATAAATCTAATAACTGATTACTCTCATAATATCTATAACCATTAGATTCATCAACATATTTAGGAACTAGTATCTTTTCATAATATCTTAAAACCTTAACGGTTACTTTCGCCATTTTTGAAAAATCACCTATTCCCAACATAATCCTTATTTTCTAAAACAATTATAATCTATCCGCTATGAAGAGAGTAAATACATTTACATAAAATATTTTAATCACTTATATTCTTTTAGTTCTCTTCTGAAAGCATTAAATCTAATATATTCTTTTTCTACACGATTTATGTAATCACCTTTTTCTATATATTTATTATTTGATAACACTTCATCAAGCAAAACAACAAACATAGCTGCCTCATTATATATTACGCGATGCTTATTTTCTAATATATAAGAAGTTTTCTGGCAAACGACTAATTGTATTTTATCTATGAACTGTTGTTTTAGTTCTTCTTCTATTGGCGTTTTTTGTTTCCAATTATCAAATTTTTCCAATAAATCTGAATATTTATTATTTAGATTAATATTTAGATTACGATAATGATATTCATCAAATGTTGTTGTTAGAAGTTTTAATACTTCTTCTTTTATTTTTGTAACGACTTTAGTATCACATAAATATAACATCATTAAATATAGAATACCATTATCTAAAATGTTTTTATTGTATTTATTAGTGTAAATAGCTTTAAAATCTCCTAAGAAATAATCGTAATAACTTTTATCAATTGTAGAAGCGAACTTTTTTCCATTATATTCTAAATTATTGACATAATTTTTTATATTATCATTATATAAATTATTACTAAGTATTATTAAAAAGTTAGGAATACTTGGGACACTCTCGAATATACAATAATAGTATTTACTTTTATCTATGTTACTATTGCTGTAATTAATTGCATCTATTGTTATATAAGAAATATCTTTTCTAATCTTTAAATCTATTATTTCTTCTATTGCTTCCTCATATAATTCTATTATTTCTTTATAATTTCTTTCCTCTAATTTTTTTAAAATATATTCTTTGTATAAATTAGGGTGAGTCTTGTAACATTTCTTACAAATCATATATTCATCTATTTCTATTTGTAGCATTGCTTCTTTTATTAATCTTTCTGCTAAATCCTCACTCTTTTCAGTCAAAAAATCTATCCAATTTTTGTAAAAGTCATTTAGATTTTCCATTTTTTCTATTCCAAGGTTTTGGGAATTTTCAAAGGTATTCTTTGAATAACATAATAAGTAATTATATATTTTAAAATATCTATCATCACAGAAATATGCTGCATATATTGCATAAGAGTATAGTTTACTTAAATCAAACTGTAATAAATCTTCAACATCTGTTAAATCCATATCATAATAATCTACTTCATCATAATAATCTTCCAAATCATAAACTTCTAAACTTGAATACTTTGTATAAATTATTAAATCAAATACTTTTAAAGCGTAATCGTATTGCTTAATATTAACTAAATAAACTCCGTAGTCAAAAGCTTCTTTTAATAACTTTGATATACCTTCTTTATCGCGATACTCATAATTATCATCATAATAATCATATGTATATGTAACTAATTGAAATGATACATCTCTATTTTCAATTAATTTAAATCTCTTTTTTAATTCTTTATATTTAGTATTTATTTCTTTTGAAGAAAAATTAATATTACCCAATACATCATCTATTATACATAATGATAATTCATACAATTCTTGAGGTAATTTTTCGATTAGTTTATCTAATATTTTCGCTTTATCTTCCAAATTAGCTTTGAGTAATTTATCATTTGCTTTTTTCAAATATTCTTCTTTATTTATCAACATAATGATGCTCCTTTTTATAATATAAAATAATTAATATATAGCAAAATCTATTATTATAATTACATTATATCATTCATTTAATAAAATGTTAAATAATAAATATATTTATTTTTTACATTAAATTATTATCAAAAAAGAAATATTATATTATTTAATACATTTTATGATAAATAAATCTTTTGATTTTAAGTATTTAATAAAATGTTAAAAAAGATATGAAAGTATAGAATATTATGTAAGTCTTCACTACTAGTATATTAAAATAACATTATAATAATTATACTGAACACAAAATCCTATATAACATCTTAAATGCAAAAAAATGAAACATTAATAAAGCATATGTTTCATCAAAGGAAAATATTCCTCAAAAAAAATCATATACCTAACTTAGTATATGATAATGTTTAATCCTTGGTGCAATCATTGTATCAAGTTTTTCTTTTGTTTCTTTACTTCTAAAAGATACCATATAAAAGATCCAAGCAAATTAATGAACATTAATATGACTAAAATAACATATATAATATTTATTACAAAAGCGACATCATAATATGTATCATATGTAACAGCAGTGATAGTACCAAAATCAGAAATCTTATAAATATAATAAAGACTTGTATTCTTATAAAATTTATCACTAGGAACGTATTCCCATTTTAGTAGTATTTGACTTTCATCTATTATGGTATTTACAATTACTCCTACAAAAAGAATAACAAATACTATAATAAATACTCGTAATACTTTTTTAAGTATTTTTATTTTCTTTTGATTAAATTCTCCTTCTTCTTCACTTAGATATATTAATTTTTTACTTGTTAATATCTTTATTATTAACATTTCATAAATAATATAAATTAATATTCCTCCTAATGTTACGAATATCAACGATAAAACTAACCAACTATTGATTGCTAATCCATAATATGCGTTAGGAATAAAAACAAGTGGCAAACACCCTAGCCATGCTAAAACATTAAATACTATTATTTTTACTGTTTTCATTGTTTTTTCTGTATTAGCTTTTTTTAGTTCTTCTACGTATTCATACTCATCGATTAAATGCTTATTATTTGATAAAAAACATATTTGGCATGTTATTGAAACAATAAATATAATGCAAGCTAAGCTAAAACCTAATAAGCCTTTATTAAAACAAGAATTACAAATGAGTGCAGCAATGATACCAATTATAGTAATAGTAATTGAAATAATTGATTGATTGAAAAACTTTCTACTGCTATTATAAAGCATTAGTTTCACTTGTCTAACGCTTTGCTCATTATCTTCTTCTATTTTTTCTTGGTTTAATTCTCCTCGTAAGAGTTCGTCAGTTGTTATGCCAAATATTTCAGCAATTGCTGGTATTAATGATAGTTCGGGTGTACACTCGTCGCGCTCCCAGCGGCTTATAGTTTTATCTGAAACAAAAAGCTTTTCGCCAAGTTCCTTTTGGGTCATTCCTTTTTGCTTTCGCAGGATTGCAATAAATTTTCCGATTGTTTTCTTTTCCATTTTCTTTACCTCTTTTTTTCTTAGTTATATTATATATTATTTTTTTAAAAAATGAATCCCCTAATATGAGATTTTCTCTCTTATCTTAAGAAAAAAATAAATATCATACTTTTAATATGATATCTATTGATTTTTTTTAACTTTTCTATAAATGTAAGGAACTCCATATATAAAGGCTAACAAAAGGAAAAATATTAAAATATAAATTAAGAAGTAATACTTTCCACCAATATTGCCTGGTAAGGCATTATACTTCAAATACATATAATTTGTATTGTAATTTTTAAAGAATACATCATTTCCTAGTGTTGCCCATCCCATTAAGACAAGCATTAATGCTATCGGCTTCCACACATCTTTTAGTTCTAAACTAAAATTACCTAATGCTATTTCTAAAATAGGAACAATAACTAATATCATATGTGCTGACATTCCTTCGAGAGTTGAAAATGTCATAAAACGACTATTAAAATAATCTCCAATAATAATTGTAATTATTCCACCCATCATTGATAGAACATACACCGCTGGTTTTAATTTATCCCACTTACAGAAATAAGTTAGTGGTAACATAAATGTCATCATCGTACACAAGTGAAATGGAAAAGCTCGCCACGCAGGAACTTCTGCTCCAATACAAGCACGAACTATTTGGTTTGTTAGTCTTGTAACTAGTAATAAGCCTAACAATACCGTAACAACAATTTTACCTATCTGCTTATGTTTTTTGAATATTTTGTATAATATTATAGAAATAGCAATTGTTATTATAATCCATAAAAAATGTCTTACATCAACAAAAGCACCTTTTCCTAGATTATCATAATAAGGAACATAGTTTCCACTTTCATCATAAACATATCCAAAGAATTTATTAAAGAAACTTAACATTTTTTCATCCTTCCCTTCAAGTTTAAAATATCTTTTTTTATCGCTTCATGCGTAAATGGTAATCCTATAATTATATCAATTATAGGAAAGTAAATATACGTTGGTATTATTAACCATAGTACTGGAAAATAGAAATCAATTCCATTATTTAAACCAAAATAATCTGTCTTTAGTATTTTTGGTGTAAATATTGTTAATGCTTTACCAACATCTTTAAATGAATCAAGAGGTCCAAAAACAAATGAATTATTGCGATAATTGCAATCAAGAAATTGAGCTCTATTTTCGCACTCAACAAAACCAACTTTTATCAGAATAATTTCATTGACTAGTATTATCGTTTCCACAGCAATAAAACACGTTGCCACAAGAAAACATTTCTTATAATCCACTTCAATAATTCTAAAAATAGCACTTAAAAGCGGAACAGCAATTAGAATAAAATGACAAGTATAAAACCTTATTGTATCAAAAATAAATGGTTTTTTATTAATTGCTTCAGTAGGAATAAGTAATGCCAATCCTCCGCCTAAACATCCTATAAAGAACATATAATTTTTCAAAACCGAGTTCTTCTTTTTTCCTAGAAAAATGAAAGGAAAAACAAGTGTTGAAACAGCGCAAATGTTTTCAAAAGTTACTTTTCTAATTGTTTTTGGTAAGCCGTCACGATACGGCAAAAACAAAAGTTTTGAAAAATGTAATATTAGATTAAAGAAAAGTATTCCCTGTAAGATTTTTTTTTGAGTATTTGTTGATTTGTCTTTTAATATATAATATAAAGACATAAAAACAATAATACTAATAACTAAATAAAGAATATAATATAAATTCCCTATTTCAAGTATAATAATCACCTCTTATATAAAACGGCTTTAATTATATCATATATATTTTTCAAATTGTACTTACACTTTTCATCATTTGTATAATTTAAAAACAGGTAGTTTTACCTTTTTTGAAAGTTGCTACCTGTTATTTTGCTTTTAATATATTTCTTCGCGTACAATAGTTTGTGTTTTGTCTGGTCCTACTGAAAAGATTTTTACTGGAACTCCTGTTATTCTTTCAATTCCTTCAATATATTTTTGGGCATTTACAGGAAGTTCATCAAATGATTTAACATTACTCAAATCCTCATCCCAACCTTCAAATTCTTCATATATTGGTTCACATTTATCAAAATCTTTTAAACTTGCTGGAATTGTATTAATAATTTTTCCATCTAGTTTATAAGCAACACATATTTTTAGTTTACCAATTCCTGAAAGAATATCTAAAAGCATTAATGAAATACTTGTAAAGCCGTTGATGTTAGTGCTATATTTCAAAGCTACACCATCAAGCCATCCTATTCTTCTTGGTCTCTTAGTTGTTGCACCATATTCATGAGCTTTTTCTCTTATTTCATCGCCTAAAGCGTTGTTAAGTTCCGTTGGAAAGCCACCACTTCCAACACGTGTTGAGTACGACTTAACTATGGCAAGTACTTCTTCTATCTTATTTGGACTGATACCACTACCTGTTGATACTCCTCCGCTTGAAGGATTTGATGAAGTTACATATGGATATGTACCAAAGTCAATATCTAATAGTGAGCCTTGAGCACCTTCAAATAAAATCTTTTTGCCATTTTTGTAAGCATTATTTAAAAGTTCTATTGTATCAACTACCATTGGTTTAATTTTTTCTGAAATCTTCTTATATTTTAGAAGACTAGCTTCGATGTCAATTGGATTACCACCCATAGAAATAATTTGTTCATTTTTAGCCGCAGCATTTTCTCTAAATAACTTATCAAAATCATCGCTTACAAAATCATTCATACGAATGCCTTGACGAGATATCTTATCAGTATATGCTGGTCCAATGCCTTTTAAAGTAGTACCGATTTTACGATTTTGAAGTTTTAATTCATTACATCTATCTAACTCTTTATGATAATCAAAGATAACATGAGCACGATCACTTATATACAAGTTATTGCACTCAAAACCTGCGCTTTGAATTTCTGAAAGTTCAGTCATCAAAGCTTCTGGATTAATTACCATTCCATTACCTAATACATTCTTGATATTAGCATTAAATATTCCTGAAGGAATTAAATGTAATTTATATGTTGTACCATTAAACTTAATTGTATGTCCAGCGTTATCTCCACCTTGGAAACGAACTACATAATCTGATTGTTCACTTAAATAGTTTGTTATTTTCCCTTTGCCTTCATCTCCCCATCCACTACCTAATACTACTAAAGTCTTGACTTTTGGTGATAAAACTTTTTCATATATTTTATCTATATTAGTTAGTGCTTCTTGAGGATTAAAACAACTTTCAATTTCTTCATTAGTAAGATATTTATTTACTTTACTATTCTTCACAACATCTATAAACATCTCATTTTCATTCAAAGCTTTGAAAGATAATGATTGAAGTAAATCATATGCTTCATCTCTTATCATTCCTTTTGAAACTAATTTAAGAAGTACTTTTGATGAATAAACAACTCCCTTTGTTATATTAATGTTTTCTAACATTTTATTTTCATTAACAACAAGATTGTTTAAGACATTCATATATCTATTTAACATATAATCAATCAAAGATGTTGAATCAGGAAGAATAACTCTTTCAGCTGAAGAATGACTGATGTCTCTTTCATCCCATAATAAGTTATCATCATATGAAACATTAACATATGATTTCATTAATCTTGCACACCCGCACATATTTTCTGAAGCTATTGGATTTTTCTTGTGAGGCATAGCACTAGAACCTTTTTGGTTACAACCAAAAGATTCACTAACTTCGCCAATTTCCGTACGTGCTAAGTGACGAACTTCCATTGCCATTTTTTCTATTGCGCTTGCTATCATTGCTAAACTGTTAAGATAGCCCACATGACGATCTCTCGACAATACTTGTGTAGAAATATCAGAAGGAGCTAATCCAAGTTTTCCCGAAACAAATGATTCTACTTCAGGAGTAATATCAGAATAGTTACCAACTGCTCCACTTAGTTTAACCTTTTCGACGTTCTTGGCTTCTTCTAAGAAACGTTTATAAGCACGATTTAATTCATCATACCATAATAACCATTTTAGTCCAAAACTTGTTACTTCAGCATGTTGTCCATGAGTTCTACCAATACATATTGTATTCTTATATTGTAAGGCTTTCTCTTTAAGAACTTTTAAAAACTTATTCAAATCTTCTTTGATTATAATATTTGCTTTCTTAAGTTGAATACTTTGTGCTGTATCAACAACATCAGTACTTGTAAGGCCATAATGGAACCATCTCTTTTCTTCTCCCATATTCTCACACACGGCTTTTGTGAAAGCTATGACATCGTGCTTAGTTTCTTCTTCAATTGTCTTTATTCTCTTAACATCGATTACAGCACTATTTTTGATTTTTTTATATTCATCTTCTTTAACTACGTTTAAATTCACATATGCTTCAAGGCACGCAAGTTCAACATCAAGCATTGCTTTGAATCTAGATTCTTCTGACCATATATTTTTCATTATATCACGTGTATAGCGTTCAATCATTGTAAAAACCTCCCATATATTTTTTTACTTAAATAGTATATCACAAATTACCTTCATTTAAAAGAATATTTTTTAGAAAAACATTCCACTAATAAATATCTCTATACCAATTGCAATTAGAATTATTCCGCCTAGTATTTCAGCTTTATTACCCAATTTAGTACCAAACTTTTTGCCAATATAAACAGAAATAATGGAAATAGCAAAAGTAACAACAGCTACAATTAATACACAAACTAAAGCTTCAACTAAAGTGTAATTAGCAATTGAAAATCCTACCGATAAAGCATCTATTGATGTGGCTATCGTTTGTACAAATAATATTTTAAAAGTTAAATTCTTTACATCATTTTCATCTTCTTTATGCTTAATACCATCTATGAGCATTTTACCGCCAATGAATCCTAATAGTATCAATGCTACCCAAGGAATTATCCATTCAATCTTCGTTAGAAAAGTTGTTCCAACCAAATAACCAGTAAGAGGCATAATTCCTTGAAAAATCCCAAACATAAAAGCAATTAATAAAACCTTCTTGAACTTCATTTTAGGTTCATTCAAACCATTTGCCATTGATACAGCACTTGCATCCATTGCTAATCCTATCCCTAAAAATAAACTTGTAATAATAACTTCAATCATAACTATAACCTTTCCTGTTTATTGACAAAATAAAAGAGACTTCTTGCTAATAACTTATTAGCATAAGTCTCGTTCTTTACAACTGTACCTGGTATAACCATTATGTAGACACAGTAACTTATTAAAGTGAACTACTCCCTTATGAGTTTTACATAATAATTATAACTTTTTTGGGAAAATAAATCAAGTACTTGAGATGATATTTGTTAATACTTTTTTTTCATTTTGATTAAGTTTTTTATAGACAATTATAATTTTATCTTTGGAATATAATCTTCCGCGATATTCTCTTCAACGTCACCATCTATTGTATCTATCGTCAACATATGCACTCTTGCTATTTCTTGCAAAGTTTCTATGCGTTTGTTTACGCCATCGATGATTGCTTCTATTCTGCTCTCGTCAATAAACTCTTTAGCTTTATCTTCTGCAAATACTTCTCTAATAATATTTTCTACTTCTAAAAGCTTATTGATATCTATCCACGAAAAGTTTGAGATGAGTTTTACTTGATCAAGATGATTTTTTTTGAAAGGTTTGCAAGTAATTTCTGTTTGCAAACGAATTTGTGATGCTACCTTGTCATAACCAAGCGAACTTCCACTATCATAAATTGGAGCAAGCCCGAGCCATTCAAGCGTTTCTGCGTTACGAAGCAAACCAAAATTATTCAAGTGTCTATCTTCGTTGGCTATAATATAGTCAAGCACAAGCATTTTATCCAAATCTTGAGCAATATTCTTTAAACCAAGTTTCTCACAACAATTTATAAAATGCTGATATAGAGATACATTATTCGGTTTCTTCTGCGTTTGTAATATACGCCATGCACTGACAAGTTCTGTGTCAACCGTTACGAAATCTTCACACACGCTATATGGCAAACCACTATCCCATACAAGATTATATTCAACACATGGTATATCCAATTGTTTCATAATCTTTGTTGCGATTACTTCGTTGAACGCTTGTTGTTGGAATGGATTACTACCTCCTTTTACAAGACATCGTTTTCCATTGATGATTTTCCATCTTTTTTTTAAGCACCCATCCGATGTGTTATCAGGCGATGAAAAATCGAAACCGTTCATATTCTTCGGCATACCAAATAACACATCGCCGATATCTTCTGAAAACGAATTATCAAAAAAATTGATTTTATCCCACGTCACATCTTCGCCTTGTGGCTTTATCCAATATTGGTCAGAAAGACTTAATCCGAAACATCGCACAAGTAACATTTGTGTATTCGAAATATTCAAATACTCTAATGCATTACGAACCCCCGAACGACTTGCAGGAATAGATCTAGCCATCCACCACTCGTTCAGTGCTTTCCTATCAGCTATTCCTTTTTTGCAGGAAATACCAATAGGCAAATGTTCTGCAGCATATACTTCGTTAATTTTCAATATAAAACCCGTAGTTTCATCAAGTTCCATTTCTAAAACCTTTTTTTGCATATGCATCAACGTATATTTCATTGGGTTTCCTCCTCGTTTTTTTAATAGTATATTAATATTATTCATTATAGTTGATATTTTATGTTCAATTATTCTAGATGATAACATTAATACTTTTTAAAATATCAAGTCACATAAATAATAATTCCTTAATAGTCATAGTAAAACATCCCTTTTTCATTAAAAACATATTTCATATATTTCTTAAATACGATAGCAAACATAACCTGAATGAATTTAACTTCAAATATGTCTATTTTCGCCTTAAAATCTATAAAAAATATAAATAGTTTTAGAACATAATACTTATTGTATCAAGATATGTGCTTTTAAATAGACACTTCATGACCTACTAAATTCAAATTACAATACTAAAAATCAAAACTTTAAAGTCTATTTATAAACACCAAATGTAATTATTATCAGTTTATTACATAAAAGGTAGCTGGTCCGTTACCAAACTTCGTTATAAATCCTTCGGTACAAAGTTCCCTTATTGCTTTTTCTACCGCCGAACGACTTAGATTAGGGCATAGTTCCATAATATCACTTTTAGCAACTTTTCCTAACTTCTTACCAAACGCTTCGCGAACCAACTCCTTTGCTACTTTTTTTGTAGAAATAAGTTCTAATCTTTCTTCAAAATCTCTGTATGCAGAAAGAATAATGCTAAGAATATACTTTACAAAAGAAGTATCGTCATTTGTGCCACTATGCCAATTTTCTGAAGCCGCCTGCAAAGCATCGTAATATTCTTTTTTAGTATCATGTATCTTCCTTTCGAGCGAGATATACTTTCCGACAACATAACCACTTTTACATAAGAGTAGTGTTGTTAATATTCTGCTCATACGACCGTTTCCGTCGTTAAAGGGATGTATACATAAGAAATCGTGAATAAACGTTGGAATAATAACCAACGGATCAACTTCACCCGAAGCAATAATCTTATTGTATTCATTGCATAATCTATCAACAGCATCCGATGTTTCAAACGGTTCAAGTGGTTTAAAACGAACAATAACAGAACCATCTGTTTTTATTTCATCTATTTCATTTACCGTTGTCTTAAATACACCACCGAAAGAAGACGGTAAATAAGAATATAATTTTTTATGAAGTTGTAAAATCACATTAACCGATATCGGCATATATTCAAAACTTTCGTGAACCATATCCAAAACAACTCTATATCCGAGAATTTCTTGCTCATTACGATTGTGCGGAGAAGTCTTTTCAGCCATTAACTGTTTTAGACGTTGATTTGTCGTAACTATACCCTCAATGGCATTCGATGCTTCTGTACTTTGGATTTTTGCAAGTTCAACAAGTCTATCTAACTCCATTGGTCTTTGCTGTAGATAAAGTTGTTGCCTTCCTTTATGCTCATGAATAAAACCTATATATCCCAATACGTCTTTATCCCATTGCTTGTTTTTTAGATTATTATAGTTAAATTCATGCATAATCATCTACTCCTTTTTTAAAATCTCTCATATTATAGCAAAAAATAAGGGATTTGTCAACGCATAAAGAGATTTATCTCTTATTTTTGCATAAAAATAAGGGATTTTTTATTAAGTAAGAGAATAATTTACTCCAAGTTTTATCTCTAAAATCCTTTTTGCTTATGTATCAAAGTCAATATCTCATGTACAGTTATTATAAAGGATAACATTAATACTTTTTAAAATATTATGTTCTTAATTTCCTCATCTAAAATCTTTTTAAGCAATCGAAAATTAATTGTAGGATATTTATGCTTTTTAAGGATAAGTTCCCAGTTATCTCTAAAGAATTCAGTAAATGTTCTATTAATAAACTCAAAGATAAATGACGAACTAAATCCACCTTTTTCCTCTTTAAACTTTTCAAACTCTTTTTGAACAAATTCAGGAGTTACAAATCCTTTTATAATTTTATATTCTATTACTTCTTTGTTTTCAGAATTTGTTGTTTTTAGTTCTCTTTTCTTTTGATTAAAATCTTCAGTTAAAATTTTTGCCCAAATTGTTCGCCCATAAACATTTTTGAATTCATAATTTTTTATTACAATTCCCTCACCTAAGCCTTCACTAATTAAGTATTCACCTGTTTTTCTTAATAAATTTTTAATATCATTAACATTAGGATTATCCAATATTTCTATTGGAGGTATACAATTAATTCTTAGTTTTTCTAATTCATTATTATATTCCTCATATGATAGATATCTTCTATTCTCTGCATCATAAACATCAAAAACATATAGTTTTCTCCAAGCATCTGCCTTATATCTCTTTATTGTATGTGGTATTAGCCACTCACCATATATTATATAATTAGGATATTTAGACAAATAGTTTAATATTGCATTATATAATTCTTTATCACTTTCAATTGCGTATGCAAATCCTCCATTATCATTTTCTAGAGTTATTTCTCTTTTTCTCGAACCAAATCCCAAAGTATTTTCTTTTTTCAAAAAGATACAAGAATTAGTTCCATCTATTTTATAAAATAGATACACCTTTCCTTCCAAAATTCCTTCAACTTCCGAAGTTCCAATCCTCTCAATATGTTGATATTTTTGATATTCCATATTAGCCTCCTTATGTACTTTTTACAAATATGTATTTTATATCATTTCATACTATTTGTCAATAAAAAAAGTAATATTTACATATTTATAAATATATGATATAATATTTACATAGTGAGGTTATAGTATAATGTTTTCTGAGAATTTAAAAAAACTACGCAAACGTGAAAATATGAGTCAAGTAGAACTTTCAAAACTAATGAATATAAATCAATATATTATTTCATATTGGGAAAAAGGACGCAGTGAGCCATCTATTGAACAAATAATTAAACTTTCTGAAATATTTAAAGTACCATCAGATTATTTATTAGGTAAAGAAATCATAAGAGTAAATAATAATGATGAATTAGATGTTGTTGTTAGAAATATGGAGTTGGATGCTAAAGATGAAGTTAATAATAAATTAATATCAACTTTAAATAGATTAAATGAACAACAAAAAAAGAACCTAATTGATTTCATAGATTCTTTTATAGATAAATAAATTATAAAGTGTTATAATTTTGAAATTGTAACATTTTTTTAATTAACTTCATAAGATTGTTTAACTAAAGTCATAGCATAAGGTATTTCGTCTTCATCATATATGTTTATGCAGAAATCTCCATTTCCCCAATGGCCTTTGTCTGTTATATCTTCACATAACGACTTGGGATCATCTAGTGAACTATAGGTAGATTAATAAAAACCACTACTCTTTCTTTTCTAAATACGATATCACATATATTTGTTTTGTGTTTAAATGCAATATATTTTTTCTTTGGTTCGATATATACATCTTTTAATTTTAAGATCTCAGTTTTTAGTTTTTCATATACGTTAGAAATAATTGGATAATTCTTGGTAAACATATCTTCAGAATATTCTTTAATCTCATACGCAAGATTTTCTTCAATTTCTTGTTGTTTTGTTTTATCGCACATAACTAAGTTTTCTTCTAATCCATTAATTTGTGCTATTGCCTCTAAAATATTATATGCCTCTTCTGCTGACATTGCATAGAATTCTCTTTTTCTTTCCTTGCCATTAATATTTTCAATAGTTCTTAACTGAGGATTTAGTTTATCAATAATACTATGCAATTTAATATCTGATAAACTTTTATTAACTTTATAATATGCATATATTCTAAAAGAATACGGTAGTCCTTCGCTATTATTCAACTTTTTAAGCCTTTCATCAACATTTGTTGTATAACCGATTTTAACTAGTTCAGGAAAAGCTGGATTTGTTAGGATATAAATAACTGGTCCATTATAATTAGTTTTTATGTATTCCATATATTGCTCCTAAATTCTATTTGTGTTAAAAAGTAAATTTATACTATATTATTATGATTAAATTCAAAACATAATTAGTATTTACTAAATTAGTATTTACTAATGAAAATTATATCACAATTTATTGAAAACTTGAACACTTTATCAATACTTTTTTAAAGTTCTTATTTATTATATTAGTTAATATTTTTAGTTATATTAGCATTTTTTTCTAATTTCAGTCAAACCTTTTATTTGAAAAGTACTCAATTTATTACCCACTTTATTACCCACTTTATTAATGAGTTTTATTGAAAGGAATTGTAACAATTAAATTATTATCATTTACTTCAATCGCTTCTTTACCATAAGCATTAATAATTTTAGAAATTCCTCGTCCAGTTTTTTTCTCATATATGTAATTGTAAAAACACTTCAGAAAGTTTATCGTTTATAGGAGTTGAATATCATTTATAAAATTCATCTAAGGTTTTGAAGTGGAGAAAGTTTTCTCCTTGATAGAATGCAATCATTGGCTCATTTAAATTTGTCCATTCATTATGAAGAAAAGCATTAATAATTATCTTAACTTTCTTATCTTTAAATTTATTTATCAAATCATCAGTTATTGTTTTTTGATTATAATATAAATACTCTATTCTTATTAAAACATTGGGCATAACTCCAACTTCTAAATCACACCCTTTTTCAAGTCATAATTTTACAAGATAAAGAATATGAATGAATTTGTCTTAGCAAGCATACCACGAGATAAACTTATTATTGCTACTTTGCCACTTTTCTTACTAAAACCAAAAAAACAAGCCTTAGAGGAACTAGTTTCTCTTGAAGGCTTATCAATTCACTCTATTGGTGGACTAACAGAGTTCAAATACGCACTCGATTTAGTCAATTCTTTAACTGTTATTGTAGTAGATTTTTTAGGTGACAGATTATAATTTATTGTTATTTTTTGTTCACCATCTTCATCATCCCATACTATAACTGAATTAACTAATAAATCAATTATTCTTCTTTGAAATTCCTCATCGTTAACATCACCTTTAGTAAATTCTGTTAGAAAATAAATCACTTGGTATTTATCCAATTCTATAACTGTGGCTTTTTCTTTAGCTAATCTTCTTTCAGCATTTCTTCTATTTTGTTCTAATTCATTAAGCCTGTTTACTAGTGATGTTGAATCAGCTCCACTTTCCACCAATTTTAATAAATTGTTAATTGATTTATTTATAGCATTAATTTCGTTTTCAATTGATGGAATTAATGTTTTTTCTTTTTTCTCATCTTCAGCAGCTTTTATAGCTAAGTCTGCGATATATTCTATTGTTTCAGGAGTTAGCAATTTTAAAGTATCTTCAACAACCGCTTTTTCTATAAATTCTTTTCTAACAGGAGTTTTTTTACAAGTGTGATTCCTTTTTCCATTACAAGTATAATAAAAATATTTTCTTCCTGTATGACTTGTACTCGCTGTTCCAACTAATAAATTATTACAATGACCACATATTAATTTACCCGATAACATATAATCTACAATAGCTTTTCCTCTAGCAGGAGCTTGTGCATTTTTCTTTAGTCGTTCTTGTACTTTATTAAATGTGTCTATATCTATTATTGCAGGAAGTCCATTATCTATTACCACATCCATAAATTTATATTGACCTATATATTTTTTGTTTTTAAACATTGTATGAAAACTATTTTTGTTAAATTTCGAACCCGTTTTTGTTCTATAGCCTTCATTATTCAATACTTTACAAATATCTGCAACTGTAGATCCTGAAGCATACATAGAAAAAGCTTTTCTTACTATCGGTGCTTGTGTTTCATCTATAACTAATTTCTTATCAACAATTTTATATCCTAATGATATATGTCCTCCTGTTGAATTACATTTTAGCGCACATTCATGCATTCCTCGTCTAATTTTCTGTGCTAATTCTTTAGAATAAAATTCAGCCATTCCTTCTAAAACTGATTCTAATATAATTCCTTCGGGATTATCTGATATATTTTCAGTCGCGGAAATAAGGCGAACTCCATTTTTCTTAAGTTTTGCTTTATATGTTGCACTATCAAATCTATTTCTTGCAAATCTATCAAGTTTATATACTATTACAGCTTGCCATAGTTTTTTCTCACTATCGCGAATCATTTTTTGAAACTCTAATCGTTTTTCGGCATCTTTAGTAGCAGTAAGCGCTCTATCGATATATTCTCCAACAATAGTATATCCATTTTGATTGCAAAATTTTTCTATTTCATGTCGTTGTCCTTCTATTGATTGTTCATTTTGTCTATCAGAACTATATCTCATATATAATACAACATCCATTATTTACCTCCTTTAAGTGAAAAAGTGAATCATTTTATGATTTTTCAATAAATTCTTCTAATAATATATTTACTATAAAAACTTATAGCAAATTTCAATTATTATTCACTTTTATCACTTTTTGATTCTAAAAGATAATTTATTAAATCTGCTTGTTCTTTAATATTCATTTCTCTATATTTAATAACTAATTCTAACTCTTGTTTTGATAAAGCAAAAGTATGATCATTTATGTATAAAACAGAATTAGGACTTTCATTTATAGAATTTGTAAGTATATTATGATTATTGTTCCCACATTTAGCTTCTTCACCTGTTAGAAAGAATTCTACTGTTTTATTTAAAAATTTAGCTACAGTATATAATTTATCAGCTTTAGGAACTGAATCCTTCCATTTTCCTATAGTTCCGTTTCCTAAACCACACTCTTTTTCGATTGTTGGTATACTCACTTTTTCATTTTTTGCACATAATTGTATTCTCTCGTACAATGTCATAGATATTCCTCCTAAAAAATTTAAAAAATTTTAGAAACTTTTCGAGTTTTTCTCTTGACAAGTCGAATACTTTCTAGTATAATAGTATCTGTAAACAACTTTTGTTGGCAAATTAATGACTAGATAAAATAAACTCTGCATTATTTAGCTTGTCAAGAGTTCCTCAATGGTTTTTAGTTTTTGGCGAAATTATTATACCATAAAAACCTCTATTTTGTCAACAATAGTTGTTTATAACTTTATGAATATGAGGAGGTTGCGATGGAAAAAGAACGTGATGAAGTCAGAATTTTATTGTTAAATAATAGTCTAAGTCAAGTTTGGTTAATAAATAGGCTTGAAGAACACGGCGTTATTACAGAAAAATCAGAACTTAGTTCAGCATTAAGTGGTGCTAGAAAAGGAGCAAAAGTTGATAAAATCATTCAAACATCATTGCAGATACTAAAGGATTATGTATCAAAAATAAATAATGAATAAATCAACTATTCCTAAAGATATTGAAATCTTGTTAGGAAAAATAATTTGTAATGCAACTAAAAACTATTTTCAAAATGAAGAAAACCGCAGAGCATTTGAAAAATGGTATTTAGAAAAATACAAAAAGAAATATGAATGGAAAGGAGCTTAATTTGATGGACGAAAAATTTACAAACTGTGTTATTATATATAATAACGGAAAAGGAAAAATTACTTGCAATTTAGAAAAGTTTTTTGAAAGATCACCTAAAGGAAGATTTATTTATACTAATAAACAAAAAGCTTTTAAATTACTAGAACTTTATTTTCAAAATAAACCAATTGCTGAAACTATTTATTTAATCAATTGGCTAAAAAATAATAGATGCGAAGATATTGCAAATAAATTCATTGAAAAGCATCCTATAGCTAATGGTGAATATCTATGACAAATAAAAAATTAGGCAATAACTTTGAATTATTTTTTTGTCAAAAATTATTCTCCAATGGTTTTTGGACACATAATTTTGCACAAAAGCAATCAGGACAGCCTGCAGATGTTATAGCTGTCAGAAATAAAGTTGCGTATCTTATAGATTGTAAAGTATGTAGTAGAAAAGGATTTGATTTAAATCGAATTGAAGAAAATCAAAACTTATCAATGAAACTATGGTTTCAAAGCGGAAATGGTATAGGATTATTTGCATTTTTAATCGACGAAAAAATATACCTCATCGAACATCCATGGTTATTAGGTTATTCGAAAGTAAAGAGATTTATTACTAATGAACATATTAAAGAGGTGGGTACTCCTTTTGAAAAATGGGTGAATCTATGCGAGTAGTCATTAGCAATAATATTACCATAGAAAATCCTAGTAATGAATTATTAAAATGGTGTAAAGAAAATCTAGTATTACCAAATCCTGAATTTTCTAAAAAACTAAGAATGAATTTTTATTTAAGAAATACACCTGAATATATTTCTTTATACGAAAAAGTTGGAAATAGTATATGTCTACCTTACGGAGTATTAAGAAACATTTGGAGTTTTATTGAAGAATCAGAAAGAACAATCGCATTTGCACCTATTCATTTTATTGACTACAAAGCTAATATTCCTTTATACGATTATCAGCAAAGAGCAATTAATGAAATCTTTAAAGACTGTTTAGGAATATTACAAAGTCCTGCAGGAAGCGGAAAAACTCAAATGGGTTTAGCCTTAGCTGCAAAATTAGGAGTTAGAACATTGTGGATAACTCATACAAAAGACTTATTAGAACAAAGTAAAAATCGTGCTTTAAATTATATAGACAGTTCTTTAATTGGTACAATTACAGAAGGAAAAATTAACATTGGAAAAGGAATAACATTTGCAACAATTCAAACCTTAAATAAAATTAATTTATCCTATTATAAATATTATTGGGATTTGATTATAGTTGATGAATGTCATAGATGTTCAGGTTCTCCTACTACTATCACTCAATTTTATAAAGTACTTAATACTTTAGCAGCTAGATATAAATACGGATTGTCTGCAACTGTACATAGAAGTGACGGAATGATCAAAGCAACTTATGCACTTCTTGGAGAAATTATTTATATAGTTTCTAAAGAAGAAATCGAAGATAAAATAATGCGTGTAGGTATTAAACCAATTGCAACAACAACAGAGTTAACATTAGATTGTTTAAATACTGATGGAACATTAAATTATCCAAAATTAATAAATCACTTATGTTCTGATGAAGTAAGAAATTGGTTAATTATAGATAACCTTATCAAAAACAAAGATTCTTCTTCTTTAATATTATCAGATAGATTACAGCATTTAGAAGATTTAATGAATTTTCTTCCAAATGAAATGAAGAAAAACGCTGTAATGATTAATGGTAAGATGAATACTAAAAAAGGTAAGGAAGAAAGAGAAAAAGCTATAGAAGATATGCGAATAGGCAATAAAAAATATTTATTCGCTACATATTCTTTAGCAAAAGAGGGATTGGATATTCCACGGCTTGAATGTTTATTTATGGCTACTCCACAAAAAGATTATGCTGTAATAGCCCAAAGCATTGGAAGAATTGCAAGATTTTTCCAAGGAAAGAAACACCCTGTTTGTTATGATTTTGTCGATAACATTCGATATTTAGTTAATGCTTATAAAAAAAGATGTAGTACTTATAAAAAAGAACAATGCTACTTTATAGAGGAAGATTGATATGAAATTAGGAAGTTTATTTGATGGAGCAGGAACATTTCCTTTTGCAGGAAGTTTATTTGGAATTATTCCTATTTGGGCTAGTGAAATAGAAACATTTCCTATAAATGTCACAAAGAAACGTTTTCCTAACATGAAGCATTTGGGTGATATAACAAAAATTAGTGGAGAAAATATAGAACCTGTTGACATTATTACATTTGGAAGTCCGTGTCAAAATTTATCTATAGCAGGAAATAGAAAAGGACTTGAAGGAAACCAATCAGGGCTATTCACAGAAGCAATTAGAATTATTAAAGAAATGAGGAATAAAACAAATGGAAAACAACCTAGATATGCAATTTGGGAAAATGTTCCCGGAGCATTCAGTTCCAATCAAGGAGAAGATTTTAGAATCGTCCTCGAAGAATTTTGTAAAATCAAAGACGAATCAACCATTATTCCTAGACCTACGGAAACAAAAGGAAAATGGAGAACATCAGGACTTATCTTGGGGGGGGAATAACTACTCAATTGCTTGGAGAGTTCTCGATGCACAATTTTGGGGAGTACCCCAACGACGTAGAAGAATCTTTCTTGTGGCAGATTTTGGAGGAGAAAGTGCCGGAGAAATACTATTTAAGCACGACGGCTTGCAAAGGAGTTTTGCGAAGAGCCGTGAAACGTGGAATGGAATTACCACCAATACTACTTACAGCGCTTATTTACCAAGGGAAACTGAACAAGGAAGACTTAAAAGAATTAGGGATAACTTATCAGCAAATGTAATTTCTTTAGATAGTCATCCTAATGATAGTCGCATACAAATCTCAAGCGATAATAAAGTACAAACTTTAACTTCTCGAATGGGGACAGGTGGTGGAAACACTCCTTATATACTTGTTAAAGGAGTAGATTTGTATAATCAATCCATTACAAACGATAAATCAAAAACATTATTATCTAGTACAAGTGATTGTTATAAAGTTCCGTGTACTTTAATTTATTGTTCAACAGATGAAACGTTTTTCTCATTATGTGAAAATAAATCACCTTGTTTAAAAGCTCATGATGCTAAAAATCCCATTTACGTTTGTTATCCACCAAAATGGATTGTAAGAAGGGTAATTCCAAAAGAATGTGCTAGATTACAAGGAATGCCTGATTGGTGGTGTAGTGATATAGAAAAAAGATCAGATAGTGCTGAATATAAAATGTGGGGTAATGGAATGGCTTTGCCATGTGTAATGTATGTTATGCAAGGAATTGCTCTTCAGCAAAGAAAAGAATTAATGAGTCATTTAAAAGGAGACTTTTAATTATGTACATATATGATTTAGAAGTTTTCAAATACGATTGGATTGTAATTTTTAAAAATTTAGCTACTAAAGAAAAAATAGTTTTTCACAACGACAACGATTCTGTAGCTGCGTTTGTGACATCTGAAAAAACATTTATAGGATTCAATAATAAGAATTATGATAATTACATACTTAAAGCTATTTGTTGTGGGGCGGATACAAATTTAATTAAAGATATAAACGATTGGATTATTACTCAAGAACAAAATGCTTGGGATCATCCATATATAAAAACAATCAAATATTATTTCGATAGTTTTGATTTGAAAGATGATACTCGCTTAGGTTTATCTTTGAAAGAAATCGAGGCTCATCTAGGAATTGATATTGAAGAAAGTTCAGTTTCATTCAATATAGATAGACCTTTAAATGATGAGGAACTTAAAGAAACAATATTTTATTGTGGATATGACGTAGATGCTACTGAAATACTATTCCATCTTAGAGAAGTTTATATCCAAAACAAATTAATGTTAGGACGTCTTAAAAATATACCTGATGTCAAAGCCTTATATATGACAAATGCAAAACTTACTTCTGCTTATTTAGACGCTAAAAAAACTAAAGAATTTAACGATTCAAGGGAATATACTTATCCTAATAATTTATTAAAAGAATTTATTCCTCAAGAAGCTTTTGACTTCTTCGATAAATTAAAAGATAAATCAATTCCTGATTCAGTTGTTTTTAAATCTTCTCATACTTTATATATAGGAGAATGTAAAATCAAATTAGCATATGGTGGAATACACGGTGCTATTCCTTATTATCAAGAAGAAAGTAATGATAACAGAACCATTAGAAATAAAGATGTAGGAAGCTATTATCCTCATTTAATGACGATTGATGGATATTGTAGTAGAAACATCCCTAACCCTAATATATATGCTGAAATGTTAAAAACTAGAATGAAAGCTAAAAAAGATGGAGATAAAGCAACCGCTAACGCCCTTAAATTAGTAGCAAACACTACTTACGGAGCAATGTTAAATGCTTATAATGAACTATTTGACCCTTTAATGGGAAGGTCTGTTTGCATAACAGGTCAACTCCGATTATTAGAATTAGCAAATCATCTTGCTACTGAATGCAAATCTTTGAAAGTTATTCAAGTTAATACAGACGGAATAATGGTCAGTTTAGATAATTCTGATTTAGAAAAATATAACACAATCTGTGATGAATGGGAAAAACGTACTAAATTTGAACTTGAAGAAGATTTAATAAAAAAAATCATCCAAAAAGATGTAAACAACTACATTGAAATAGCAACGAATAATTCTGTAAAATTAAAAGGTGGATGGTTAGTGAGAGGAATAGTCACTAATGGCAATATTAATTTAAATAAAATGGGATTATTTGAATGGAAACAATTATTTGCAGGAGCGTTCAATATTAATAATAATGCTACGATTGTTCCCGAAGCGATAGTTAACTATTTCATCAATGGTATTCCTGTTGAAGAAACCATTAATAACTGTAATGAAAAATTAAAATTTCAATTAGTTGCAAAAGCATCAAGTAAATACATTAAAGTATTTCAATTAATAAATAACGAACAAATTATAGTTCAAAGATGTAATAGAGTGTATGCATCTAATGATTATGAAAAAGGCAAATTATATATGATTCATGGTACAACACAAAGTGTTGAACAAATTTCAAATTTACCCGAACATTGTATCATTGATAATAAAAATAATTTGACAATTGATGTAGTCGATAAACGTTGGTATATCAATCTCGCAAAAAGATATATCAAAGGATTCTTAGGTCTTAAAATTAAAAAACCTAATGCAAGAAAAATTAAATCAATTTATCAAAAAATAAATAATATTTTGGAGGAAAATATAAATGGCAACAAATAAAACTTATGTCGAATTAAATGTATATGCAAAGCTTGTAAAAGCTAGAAATATGTTTATTGAACTCGGAGTTAAAAAAACAGGAATTAATAGACATTTGGAATTCAAATATTTTGAATTAGAAGACATTGTTCCTGCAATCACAAAAATAAGTCAAGAACTCGGACTACTATTTATCACAAGTTTTAGTAATGAATATGCAAAACTAGTAGTTATTAATACTGACAAACCCGAAGAACAAATCGAATTTACATCTCCTATGAAAGATATAGATTCTATAGAAAGTAAAGCAGGAGGCAAAATTACAAATGCTATTCAAAATTTAGGATCGGTTGAAACTTATCAAAGACGTTATCTATATTTTATGGCATTAGATATCGTAGAAGCTGATGAATTTGATAAATCAGTCAGAGAAGGCGTTGAAGAAAAAAATACTGAAATTAAAACTTCAGTCAAAGCTGCAACTAAAAAGGCATCTAAAAAAGTTCCTCTTAGTGCAGAACAAAGAGCTGAAATTAAGGATGAAATTGTTAATGCTGAAGGACAAGCTGAACCTCTTCAAATTGAAGCATTAAAAAATATAATGCAACAGTTACTTGATATTGATCCTGAAAGAGAGGAATTAATTCAAGAAATAGTAATCAAAACTGATAAATTAACTAATATTACTAAAACAGCTTGTAATGAATTAATAAATCATTTAGCAGATTTATTAAATAGTTATCAAGTTGTTAAACAAGCAGATAGCGATGAAGAATAAGGAGAAAAATATGGAATGGTTAAATTCAAAACAAATTAAAATAGATCCGCCTAAAAAACCAAAAAAGATAACAGGTACAAGATTCGCAAGTATCTTTGGATTAAATACATGGACAACCCCTTTTGCGGTATGGTGTGAAATAACAAAAGCATACGAAAAACCTTTTGAAGATACTAAATATACTATAGCAGGAAAAATTATTGAATCTAAACAAATTGATTATTTAAAAAAATCTTATTTTATGACTGATATAAAAACACCTACAGATGTTTACGGAAAAGATTATTTTAACAAAACTTATGGTGACTTCTTCTCTAATGTAAAAATATTAGGTGGTATGTGGGACTGTATAAGAGTTAAAAACAATATTCCACATTGTGTAATTGAGTGTAAAACTACTTCTAGAGCTGAAGATTGGAACGGGGAAATTCCAGAATACTATGCTTTACAAGCAGCTTTATATGCGTATTTATTAGGTGTAGACGATGTTGTAATGATAGCTTCATTTCTTGAAGATAAAGATTATGATAACCCCGAAAACTTTGTTCCTAGTCCTAATAATACAATAACTATTATATTTAAAATGTCAGAACGTTATCCAAATTTTGAAAATGAATATGTTATTCCTGCTATTAATTGGTGGAAGGAACATGTTATCAAAGGAATTTCACCTGTTTTTGATGAAAAAGAGGATGCTGATATTTTAAAACATCTAAGAACAAATAATCTTAATCCTGATTCAGATATTAATTCGTTATTAATTGAAGCGGATGAATTGACATTAAAAATTGCTCAACACGAATTATCTATAAAAAAAGAATCAGACAGATTAAAAAACTTAAAAGAGCAAATAAAAAAATATGCTCTAAGTCAATTTAGAGAAGGCGATACAATCGTCACTTTAAAAGGACAAATGTATGAATATTCACTTTCTAAAAGTACAAAAAATGATATTGATTCAGAAAAGTTAAAAAAAGATGGTATTTATGAAAAATACCTAACTTCTTCTGTTTCTTACAGATTAACAAGTAAAGCTATAAAGGAGGATAAATAATATGGCTAAAATTACATTATCTGATGCAACATTTCAATTAGTTCCCGAAGGAAAACATATTTTTAGAATCGAATCTGTCACATATAAAGAAGATTTCGGTAAATTAGAATTAGTTATGAAAACAGCTCAAGGCTTGACTCATACTGAAAGATTCACATTTATTAAAAACGATGGTTCAGTAAACGATGCTGCTTTAGGGGTATTCTCATTTTTAGCTAAAACCGCCCTAAATGATTTTGATAGAGTTGAAATTGACCACGAAGAATTACTAGGGAAATACATAGAATGTGAAGTCACACACGAAAAAGTAGCTAGTAATAAAGACCCTAATAAGATCTTAACATTCTCTCGATTAGGTAATAAGTATCCTGCTGACGGTTTCACCGAACCTGAAGTAAAACGAGATTCTAAAATTGGCAATTCTACTTCCACTATTCCTAATAAGAAAGTTGATTTAAGTAGTATTTTAGGCTTGAAATGAGAATAAAAAGATTACTTATAAATTGTATTAAATATTGTAAGTCTGAAAAAATATCTCACTTTACATCAGATGAAAATTTAATACTATGTATTAATGGAAAATTTGTATTATTTAAGTTTAACGAATTAAATCCTAAATTAGAAAAGAAAATATTGAGAGGCGGAGGACAAATATATAGTCCTTCGACTCTTGAAGATTTCGTAAAAACTATAAGAGCTTTACAGAGTAAGGAGTAATATGATGAAATGTGAGAATATTCCTAAAGAATTGAAAGAATTAAATCAATGGGTCTGTGCTTGGAAAAATTCAAAAATACCTATGCAAGCAAAAATTAAGCAAGGTGCTTCTTCTACCAATCCTCTTACATGGTGTGATTATCAAACGGCTATTGAGTCAATAAATAAAGGTATATACGATAATATTGGATTCGTATTTAATAACAATGGAATAGTTGGAATTGATATTGATTGCGGATATGATGATAACGGATTTCTTTCTGACATAAGTGTTGATATAGTAAAAGCTTGTCAATCCTTTACGGAAAAATCTCGAAGCGGTAGAGGAATACATATATATGTTAAAGGCGTATTGCCATTCAAAGGAAAAAATAATGGACAAGGTGTAGAAATATACCAAGAAGGTAGATACTTCATTGTGACAGGGCAAAAAATTATTTATGAACAAATTATTGAAAATCAAGAAGCAATTGATTATATAATCAATAAATATTTTCCCGAAACAGAAAAGAATAACATTGGTATCATAAAAAACTCGGTATTTTATACTCCTATTTACACTAAACCTGATAGCAACAAAGTGTTATTACAACCAATATATCCACCTATACCTAATGGAGCTAGAAATCAATCTTTAACTTCATTAGCAGGTCAATTACATTCAAGAGGATACTCAAAAGAGTATATCTATAAAGAATTATTAAGATGTAATAGTATAGCTTGCGAAACACCTTTGTCAAGCAAAGAAATAGAATTAATTGTTAATTCAATTACAAAATATACTAGATGAAAGGAAAATAAATAATGAAACAAAACATTCAATTAGGAAATTGTAAAGTTTTAATTGAAATAGATGAAACAATTTCTAACTCGATTAAAAAGAGAAATTTAAATGACTATTCAATAAAAGAACTAAAAGAAATTGCTAATAATGGAAAAGCCCGACAATACTTTAATATTGGTGATAAATTAAATATTACATTAAATGATGGTGAAATTCTTACAGTTGCAATTGCAGATTTCAATCACGATATAGATGAAAAAGGAAAAATTATTCCTATTACTTTTACAGCAGTTAATGTTCTTGAAGAATCTTGTTCGATGGATGGAATGGATAATTATTTACAAAATTTATTCGATAATCGAATTCCGAAAGAATTAAAAAAAGCTATAGTTCCTGTAAATAAAGAAGGTAGAATTTATAAATTATTCTTACATAACGAAGTAGAAATATTCGGAGAAACAATTTATTCAAATGATGATACGGGAACACAATATCCTTATTATCAAGAAAAATGTCATAGATGTAAATTTAAAAATTCTAAAAATTATTCAGCGGATTGGTGGGAGCGTTCTGCTTATTACGACAGTAGCTACTGTTTCTGCTATGTCTCCGGCAACGGCGGCGCAGACTCCTACTCCTCAGACTATTCGCGCGGTGTCGCTCCCGCTTTCGGATTCTAATCATTTATCATTTAAATCTCTTTCCTGAAAAGGAAAGAAAGAAAGGAGATTATATGTCAAAAGAGATTAACTCACCTGATTTATTTCAGTTAAAAAACGGACGTATAATAATGTCTGAAGAATTATCTTCAAAAATGTATTATATAAAAAGTGTACAACCCGAATCATTTCAATCGGATAATTCAGGATATTCATGGGATGAAAGTGGAATGGCTGAATTATTTTCTGAATGTTATGAAAATGACACTCGTTATTGCCCTGAAAGTAAATCTTGGTACACTTATGATAACGGATGTTGGAAAAAAGATGTAGGATCGCTTTTAGTAGCTGAAAAAATCAAAGAATTTACTAGGCTGATGACTTTATATTGTGGTGAAATTGCAGATGATGACAAGCGAGAAAAGTATTTAAAGTTTATTACTAAAATGGGGGATAGACGTTTCAGAGATAGATTAATGAAAGACGCGACGGGTGTTAAACCAATTCCTATAGCACAATTCGATGCTAACCCTAATTTAATCAATTGTTTAAATGGAACATACGATCTTGAAACTATGACTTTTAGAGAGCATAATTGGAAAGACTTTCTAACAATGAAAGCTAATATAGAATATTCAGCTTTAGAAGAAATTCATTTTCCACGTTGGGAAAAGTTTATTATGGAAATTTGTTCCGATGACAAAGATAAAGCTGATTATTTACAAAGAGCTTTAGGTTATTCTATTCATGGAGTGTGTAAAGAAGAATGTATGTTTATACTTCACGGAAAAACAACACGTAATGGAAAATCTACTTTATTAAGCGCTATACATCATGTATTAGGAGATTACGCAGCTGTCGCTTCTGTTGCAATTATATGCAAATCAGACAGATCTAAAAACGCTGACGCCGCTAGTCCTACTTTAGCTGCTTTGAAAGGAAAACGATTTGTGACTATGGCAGAAAGTAATCAATATGGAAATTTAGATGAGGAAGTAATAAAACAACTTACAGGAGGCGAAGAAATTACAGCTAGAAATTTATATGAGTCTGTAATGACTTATTTACCTCAATATGCAATGTGGTTAAGTTGTAATGATTTACCATCTGTTCACGATAAAAGTTTATTTGCTTCAGATAGAGTTAGAGTTGTTGAATTCAATAAACATTTTTCTGAAAACGAACGAGACACAAATCTAAAAGAATTATTTAAAACTAAGGAAGCTGTTCAAGGTATATTTACTTGGTTATTGATAGGATACTTTAAATATAAACGATTTGGATTATATATGAATGATAAAATGAAAGCTGTTATAAAACAATATGAAAAAGATAATGATATTATTCTTCAATTTTTAGAAGAAAAATGTGCAATTGATCCTACTTCAGGAACAAGAGCAAAAAGTTTATATGATGCTTATAAAATTTGGAGCAAGAGTAATGGCTATAATTATCACTGTAGTGCTAAAAAATTTAACGCTAATATGGAGCAACATCCCGAATGGCACAACGGCAAATGTATTCGTGATGGATATCCTTACTATAAAGGAATAGTACTAAAAGTATTATAAGGTTGACTAGCATGAATAAAGATTGGAAAGGAAACTTCAATTCAATATATACAACATTAGGAGCTTCTAATCATTCTCAAGAAGAAAGAGAATCTAATGATTATTACGCTACTCATCCTATAGCAATTGATAAACTATTAAAAGTAGAAAAACCATTTCAAATAATATGGGAATGTGCTTGTGGTGAAGGTCATCTATCTGACAAATTAAAGAATAGTGGTTTTATAGTAATATCTTCTGATTTAATAAACAGAGGATATAAAGGTACAAGAATACTAAATTTTTTAGAAGCTGAAAAATGTCCATGTACATGTGATATATTGACTAATCCACCATATAAATATGCAAAAGAGTTTGTATTAAAAGCTCTTAATCTCATTGAATCGGGAAGAAAAGTATATATGTTCCTAAAACTCACGTTTTTAGAGGGGAAACAGCGCTACAATGAACTTTTTAGCCAATATCCACCAAAAGTTATATATGTCTTTTCAGAACGAATATTATGCGCTAAGGGGGGGCAATTTGAAAAATATCCCTCTTCTGCTGTTTGTTATGCTTGGTTTGTTTGGGAGAAAAATTACAAAGGATGTACGGAGGTAAAATGGATATGACTTTAAATTGGATTATTTCAAGATTAAAGATAAGTGGTCGAGGAACTAAACAAGAAGTTTTGAATGCTTTAGAAAACATTTCTAAAGAGGAATTAATAGAATTTAGAAGGAATATTAATGAACATATAAATTTAAAAATTGCGGAGGAGTATTATGCGAATAGATCGAATAAACAAACTAATGGCTAAAAATCATTTATCTCAAGGTGATTTAGCTAAACGTTTAAATATTGGTAGAACAACACTAAATCATTATTTCACAAATAAAAGGATACCTAAAATAGATTTACTTATAAACTTGTCAAATACATTTAATTGTCCTGTTGATTATTTATTAGGCACTAAAGACAATATAACCTATGAAAAATTAGAATTTAAAGAAGTAAAAACTATAGTTGAAAATACTATTCAAACTTTAACTTTACAACAAAAGCTGTCTTTAATGAAAATTATAGTTGGAGAGTAATATGTGCTATACAATAAAAATGACATACAAAGAATTTACATGGTTAAAGAACAATAGATATTCATACGAATGTTTAAAAATAATAGCTTGTAGATACTTAAAATGTAAAGTTGAAGATATAGACGATATAGATTTTAATTTTAAACTTAGTTTTAATGTATATTTAAAAACAAAAGGTGATATAGATGAATAAATTTCAAGAAGCAATGAAAAATATTAGATTTGATATTTTAAATTGTGGTGATTGTGATGGAGATAACGATAAATCAATTTGCAAAACAAAATGTGTAAAGAATAAAGATTTATCTTTATTACAAGAATTAATAGATAAACAAACACCATTAACAGTTAACTATATAGCTGATGGATATGCAGACGGATATCCTGTTTATGATACAGCAATTTGTCCTAATTGTACAAGGACGTTTGAAGTATTTGATGAAGAACATTATAACTATTGTCCCACTTGCGGACAACACTTAAATTGGAGTGAAGAAAATGAATAAAATAACTAAAACTGAATTAATTCAAAATATAATAAAGTTAGAACCTAGTTATTTAGAAATTATAGGAAAACTTTATAGTTATTATACTAGAAATGATTTAATTAATTTATATAATAGAATTAAAAAAAGGAGTAATAAAAATGAAGGAAGAGATATTAAAAAGTCTTGAAGGAAAAACTATCAAAGAAGCTATCGATGATTTAGAAGAAAGAATATTTTATGAATCAATGGCAGAAAGACTTGATTTTGATTTTGTTAATTGCTGTGAAGAAATAATTAAAGAACTTAAAATGATTACAATGATTGAAGCTGATACTCCACTTTATATTATTTCAAATGCTGATACAAACAAAATATTAGTTAATAAATTGTTTTATACTAAAAAAGAAGCTATTAATGAATCATTAAATTTTCCTAATTCTAAGGTGGTTTTGATAGATGGAATCATTCCAAGAGTGTAAAATAAGTGATAAAAGTGAATAATATTAGTATTTTACAGTAAAGTCTTCTATAGAAAGTATATATAAGAGAGTTTATGGAAAAAACCGAAAATGATTCACTTTTTCACTTTTTATAGTTTAAATTAAAATAAGGAGGATAAATAAATTGGCAGAAAATATAACAGAACAAACTAAACAGGTTGTTAAAAGAAAAGGTAATAATCCCAAAGGAATAGGAGGATTTAATCATGTTGATGTTCAACCCGGTGATAATACTAGGTATTTGAGAAATACATTAGAAATTTATAATTTACCATCAATTGATATAAGTAATGCAAAACAAGTTGAAGAAAGAATTAATTGGTATTTTGAACATTGTGTTCAGAACGACATGAAACCTACAGTTAGTGGAATGTCTATGGCACTAGGAATTGATAGGTCTACTTTATATGATTGGTCTCGTGGAATAACTAGAGGTGTCACGCACACCGACATAGTAAAAAGAGCCATGAATGTACTAGCTGCATTATGGGAAGATTATATGTTAAACGGCAAAATTAACCCTGTAAGTGGTATATTCTTAGGTAAAAATCATTTTGGTTATACCGACCAAAAAGAAATTGTTGTTGAACCTAAAAACGCTTTAGGAAACACAGAAGATCCTGAAGATATAAAACGACGATATTTAGAAGAAAATTTTGATGATAACGCAGAAGGAGACTAAAATTGAATTAACAACGCAGAAAGAAGCTTTAACTGAAATTATTAAAATTCTTATATGCAAAACATAAAATCAAAATAATAAAAAATTCGCTCGGGTATATTCCGAACGAATCTTTTTTTATTCTTCAATTATTCCATTATTTGCCCACCAATCGCACACGCTCGCCACATCTTCGCGGCTTATATATGCAACTTGGAGGCGTTCTTCTTTTACATTATCGGGCTTTTTTAATAATGCATCGCCTTGACCTGTTAAGCGTTCCGCCCCTTTATGGTCAAGTATTGTCATACTATCGCGCATCGATGCAACTTGTAAAGCTAAACGGCAAGCAATATTTGCTTTTAATAATCCCGTTATTACGTTAACGGTTGGGCGTTGTGTTGCTAGGATTAAATGAATCCCGGCAGCTCTTCCCAATTGTGCTATATTTATAAGTAGGGATTCTACTTCTTCTTTTTTCATAATTATTAAATCCGCCATTTCATCTATAATTAAAAATATACGCGGATAATTTAAAGATATTATATTATTAATTTTTTTCTGTTCCATTATTTCGAGGCGTCGCCTCATTATGTCATTTAATTGCTTTATTAATAAAACGGCGCTTTTTCCATCTTTTGCAATTGGTGCATATAAATGCGGTATTTTTTCATATGCTGAAAGCTCCACGCGTTTAGTATCAATCATTAATAATTTTAAATTATTAGGTGTTGCCCTAAACAATAAAGAACAAATCAAAACATTTAGAGCTGTACTTTTTCCGCTTCCGGTTGCTCCTGCAATTAATAAATGCGGTAATTTATCAATGTTTATAAAAACGGGTTTATTTATTGCATTATACCCTAAGCACGCACAAAACGGGCTTTTTTCGTTGTTATATTCTTTATTTAATAAAATACTTTTAAAATTAATTAAATGCTTGTTTTTTCTTTGAATTACAAGGGAAAAATGCGCCCCTATTCGCGTTTCTCCTTGTTCTACATTACAACAAAGCAAAGCTGAAAGAGGCTTTAAAAATCGTTTTAATAGATTAATTTTTAATAAATCATCAAGTTTAAAATAATAAGTTAGTACTTGTGGCGCTGTGTCAACTGATACAAAAGAACAAGCACAACCCCACGAAGTAAGAGCCGCGGCGATGTCTTCACCTTTAAATATTAAATCATTTGAATTAAAAGCCGAATTTGTCAAAATTCGGCTTGTTGGTGGTTTATAATATAACATGATAAGCCCCTTTTATTTTGTAGCTATAAAATAAGATTCACGATCTAAAATATTAGAATAATCAAAGCCGCAAAGCTCTAATATATTAATTAAACTTTCAACGCCCCAACCTGCAAAATTTGAACTAATACCCCAAAAATCTATTTTTAACGGATAACATAAAGATTTATTATTTAATACATCTTTTATATTTAAAATTTTTAATATTATCATTTTTTTAAATGCTTTTGAACTGTTCAAAACTTCACTATAAACAGTACTTTTTTTACAATAACCGCAGCCGCTCGCCTTTGCTGTTCCTAAATTATAATATCCATTTTCTGTTTGGATGCTTCCTGTTGCTGTTGGATTCCATCCCCAAGTCTGAGACCTTATCCAATTAATAGACAATTCAATTCTTTTAATATCTCCACAATCAAATTTTAAAATGTCAATTATTTTATTTTTAGTTTGTTCTGTATATGCTAGCCAATAATTTTTTAAATGCTCTTTTAAATATTTAGTTCTTTCTTGTTCTGTCATGTTGTCAATGTTTTTAAATCTGATCCCTTTAATTCTGTATAATTCTTTAAATCTGTTATAATTAAAAATTCCATTATATGTTAATGTTTCGATGCTGTCATCATTTGCCCCGCGTGTCTTTGCTTCACTGTCTAAGGCTTTAAAATAAGCCTTTAAATTTGTTTCTTGTGTTCTGTTTAAATTTGTTAAAGTATTAATCATTGTTTTTAATTCCTTTCTTTTTTTAATTTTGTTTTAACTCTTCTAAATACTCGCATAATTCGCTAAACGTTGGAAACTCTACGCGCTCCCCGTTCATCCATTCTAAAAAATAACAATCATTTTCAATAATTACTTCAGGCATCTTTTAACCTCCTTAATGCACTAAACTTTTTTAGTGATTTCATTATACACTAAATTTTTTTAGTTGTCAAGCAATTAAACTAAACTTTTTTAGTGATTTTAATATTATTTTTTGTTGTGTCAAAATGTACACTTTAAGGCACTATTTAAAAATGAATACATGGGGAGGGGGGAAAACTGAACATATAGCAGATATGGGTGAGGTGTTTTATGACACGCAAAAATAAAAAGGTCTTCTTTTAAATCTAGATTAAGTGAGTATTCAAGTGAAAAAGTGAATCATTTTAGTATTTTGCTATAAAGTAGCTTATAATGAGTACTATATAGAAGACTTTATGTAAAAATTAAGAAATCATTCACTTTTATCACTTTGTTAAGTTTATAAGAAAAACTAAAAATTTTTAGCAAAACTATTGACAACTAAATTTTTCTAGTGTATAATTAAAGCACAATATGAAAAGGAGAAACAATATGTATATAAATGAAGCAATTAGACAAATAATGAAAAAGAAAGGAATCAGTCTAACAACAATGGCGAATTCTTTAGGAAAAAAAAGAGGAAACGATGTAAGTGCTAGACTTGCGTATAAAAACATGTCAATGTCTTCTGCAATTGAAATGTTAAATGTATTAGGTTATGAATTAATCATTCAAGAAAAAAAACCGGGTGCTAGACGTGATGACCAAGTAGTCATAAGCTTAGCCGATAATGAAGGTGATAATTAATGAAATATATTTACGCTAGAGTTTCTTCTAAAGAACAACATTTGGATAGACAAATTGAAGAAATAAAAAAAATATATCCTGACATTGAGGATACAAATATTTATTCAGACAAACAAAGTGGTAAAGATTTTAATAGAACAAACTATCAAATTATGAAAACCTTAGTCACTGAAGGCGATGAGATTATTATAAAAGAATTAGATAGATTAGGTCGTAATAAAATTGAAATACAAAACGAACTAACTTGGTTTAAAAATAAAAAAGTAATCTGTAGAATATTAGATGTTCCTACCACTCTTATTGACTTTAAAGACCAAGAATGGTTATTTGATATGGTTAACAATATTTTAATAGAAGTTATGGGAGCGGTTGCTGAACAAGAACGTAAAAAAATTAAGCAAAGACAAAAAGAGGGTATCGAATCAGCTTTAAAAGCAGGTGTACAATTTGGTAGACCTAAGTTAAATGTACCTAACTTTGCAGCTATTTATAAAGATGTCAAAGATAAAAAATTATCTTTAGATGAAGCATTAGAAAAATTAAACATTTCAAGACGTTCTTGGTATAGATTATGTAAGGAGGCATAGAATGAATAATAAAACTAAATTGTTAATTTGTATTATCTCAATAATTTTGATAACAGGAGTAAGTTTTACCATTTGGAAAATTACTGATACAAAATGGGAAAGAACTTTTGAAATTACATATGATGGTTATGTTAGTAAAAATGAAGAAAATACAATATCGTTATCTAATCCATATACTAAATATACTATTAAAAATAAAACTAATAAAACCGTTTCTTCTATTTATGCTGTAATTAAAGTAAAAACATGGGAAGGAAAAAATTTTAAATTCGAAAAAATTATAGCTCTTGATCTTAAAGCAGGAGAATTTCTACAGTTCAAAATATTTGATTCTGATATTAAGGAAGAATTAAACAATCGAAACATTTCCACTTATATGTGGGAAATGGATATTATCAAAATAAAATATAAATAACTTCTTACAATGAGGTAAGATTAAAAGTCAACGAGGACTATGAACAAAATCATAGTCCTTTTTTTAGGAGGTAAAAATGGACATAGTATTACTAAGAAGAATTTTAAACAAAATAAAACAAAATCCTAATGATATTACGCCTTATGAAGATTATTTCTCACTTTGTCGTAATGAATTAGAACTAAATAAAAAAGAAGCTCTAAATTATAGTATAGAACTTCGAAATATTTGTGAAAAAAATATTAAAATATTAAACGGGGAAATCATTCCCAAATTGATTGATTTGATTAAAAGGACATTATTATTTGAAGCGCCTTATTTATTTGATTCATATATGTTGTATTTAGAAATTAATAGAAAAGCAAAAGAAAAATTTTACAAACCTCGAAGAAAACGATTAAAGGAAGTCGTTGATGCAATTCAAGAATTGAATGATGATGAATTAGATGAATTATTTATTTCAATGCCACCACGAGTTGGGAAAACTACAATTATATTATTCGCTTTAACTTGGATTATTGGAAAAAACTCGGAATCCTCTAATTTATATAGTGCTTATTCAGACGTTATTACTTCTGCAATGTATTCAGGTATATTAGAAATTATTAAAGATAATGTCACATACACTTGGCAAGAAATATTTCCAAATTGTAAAATTGTAAGTACTAATGCAAAAGATGAAACTATTAATATTGACAGAAATAAACGATATCCTTCTATTACTTGTCGTTCTTTATATGGCACATTAAATGGTGCTTGTGACTGTAATGGATATTTAATAGCGGACGATTTAATTGGTGGTATAGAGGAAGCTTTAAATAAAGACAGATTGGCGAACGCTTGGTTTAAAGTAGATAACAACTTAATTCCTCGTGCAAAAGAGCAAGCTAAACTACTATGGGTTGGAACAAGATGGTCTATGGTTGACCCTGCGGGAAACAGAATGGAATTATTAACCGAAGATGAAGCTTACAACAACAGAAGATATAAAATAATTAATATTCCGGCTTTAGATCCTACCACAGACGAATCTAATTTTGATTATGCATACGGAGTAGGATATTCTACAGAATTTTACAGACAAAGACGTGCTTCTTTTGAACGTAAAGATGATATGGCTTCATGGGTAGCTCAATATATGGGAGAGCCTATTGAAAGAGATGGTTCACTATTTACTCCTAGTGATATGAAATATTACAACGGGATACTACCTGATATTGAACCTGATAGAATATTTATGGCATGTGACCCTGCATTTGGAGGAGGCGATTTCGTTTCAGCTCCTTTAGCTTATCAATATGGAAATGATATATATATTGCCGATGTTGTATTTAATAATGCAGACAAAAAAATTACTCGTCCTCTTGTAGTAAATATGATACTAAAACACAAAGTACAAGCTGCAAGATTTGAAGCAAATAATGGTGGTGAAGATTATAAAGAATGGATAGAATCAGAATTAAAACGTAAAAATTATAGATTGAATATTACTTCTAAAAGAGCGCCTACTAACAAGAGAAAAGAACAGAGAATTTTTGACAAAGCTCCTGAAATTAGAGATTTTTATTTTCTAGAGCAAGGTAAACGTAGTAAAGAATATAGTATGTTTATGACCAATCTTTTCTCTTTTAACATTAAAGGAAAAAATAAAAATGATGATGCTCCTGATTCATTATCAATTTTAGCTGATATGATAAGTGATGTATGGGGGCAAAAAGCAGAAATTTTTAAGCGCTTTTTTTAAAAAATAGTTCTCCTATGGTTTATTTATTAGAAAACTTTCTAAATCCATTGACAACTTTTTAAAATAATGCTATAATAAAAGTGTGCTTGAAAGATAGGAGGTTGAATTATGTCTATTGAATCTAGAACTGATTTAACAGGTAGAAATGTTATTTATACAGACTATGAATATGTTAATGAAGATAATATATTGAAAGTATTAGAAGATTCGATTAAAGAACATGAAATTAATCAATCTTGTATCGACTATCTATATAAGTACAATAATGGTAAACAACCCATATTAGATAGGGTAAAAGAAATTCGCCCTGAAATCAATAACAAAATTGTTGTCAATAGAGCGAATGAAATTACTTCTTTTAAAGTTGGTTATTTGTTAGGAGAACCACTTCAATATGTCAGTCGTGATGCAGATGATAATAATATAACTGAAAAAATTACTTTATTAAATAAATTTATGTATGTTGAAGATAAAGCATCAAAAGATAAGCAACTTGCGGATTGGTTTACTATTTGTGGCACAGCTTACAGAATGGTTTTACCTAATAACGACAAAAACATAAATACACCATTTAACATTTATACCTTAGATCCTAGATACTGTTTTATTGTGTATCACAATGGATTAGGTAATAAACCTATTATGGGTGTTAAATTTATTAAACATACTGATAATTCTGTTCTATATAGCATTTATACAAAAGATAAATATTACGAAATATTAGATAATAAAATTTTAAAAATTGAGCCACACGTTATTGGAGATATTCCAATTATTGAATATCCTGCAAACAACTCAAGATTAGGAGCTTTTGAAATTGTACTTCCTTTACTAGATGCATATAATCAAACGATATCTGATAGAATGAACGGATTAGAACAATTTATTCAATCATTGATAAAATTTGTAAACGTAGATATTTCCGAAGAGGATTTCAAGAGTTTGAAAGCATTAGGTGGTATTAAATTTAGATCAACTACAGAAAATCCTGCTGACGTAGATTATATTACTCCGGAGGCAAATCAAGATTATAATCAAAAAATATTAGACGATTTGTATCAAACAATATTAACAATTTGCGGAATGCCTAATAGAAACGGAGGGTCTTCTACTTCTGATACAGGTTCTGCTGTTATAATGAGAGATGGATGGGAAGTCGCTGAAGCTAAAGCAAAAGATACTGAATTAATGTTCAAATCATCAGAAAGGAAATTTTTGGCGATAGCCTTGAATTATGCAAAACGTTTAGAAAAGCTTGATTTATCTGTTGAACAAATCGAGCCGAGATTTACTAGACGTAATTATGAAAATATATCAAATAAAGCTACCGTTTTAACTTCACTATTAGGAAGTAATAAGATACATCCTAAATTAGCATTTATGCATTGTGGAATGTTCGCAGATGCTGAATTAGCATATAAAATGTCCGCCGAATATGCTAAAGAGCAAGAATTAAAGAATTTAAATCAAAATGAAGAAATCAACGACTCAACCATTAGTAATGAATAATGATTGGATTGAAGTAGTTAACAATATTATTAAAAAAGGCGGAGTAGCAGAAATAAAAAAAGAAAAAAATAATATTGTTGTAATTGAGATAGTAAGACACGTTAAGAATAAGACTACTATAAATGGATAGTAGGAACAGTCAACAAGGACTATAGGTGTATGTAACACTTGTAGTCCGTTTTATTTTAAAGCTTCTTCTTTTCAATAAACTTTTCTTTTCATAATGGCAAAGCGGAAAGACGTTTGACTATAGGGACAGACCTATAACTAATTTAACATTAAATAATTAGATAGTGAAATCTATAAAACGCGAAATGAGAAAACATTTAAAACAGAAAATAGTGCTGAGTGAACAGCCTATAAAACGCAGGAGGTTAAAATGAAACTTAACATTAAAGAAATACTTGGTGATAAATATAAAGACAATATGACATTAGCTGAAATTGAATCAGCTTTAAGTGATATCGATGTTCAAGATGAATCAAGTAAAAAAGAAATTGAAAAATTAACAAATTCGTTATCTCGAAGCAATTCAGAAGCTGCAGAATACAAACGAAAACTTCGTGAAAAACAATCTGAAGAGGAATTGGCTAAAGAAGAAAGAGAAAAAGAATTAGCTACTTTAAAAGAAGAAAATGCTTCTTTGAAAAGAGAAAAGTTAATCGCTGATAACGAAAATCAATTAATAGCTTTAGGATACGATACTAAATTAGCAAAAGAGACATCACTTGCTCTTGTTGATGGAGATATTACAAAAGTTTTTGAAAATCAAAAAAAGTTCAACGAACAATTGAAAAAGTCAATCGAAGCTGAATTATTGAAAAAAACACCAACTCCACCCGGAGGAACAGGAGATAACACTATTACTAAAGAACGATATCGTGCTATGTCACTAGTTGAAAAGCAAAAATTAGCTGATGAAAATCCTACATTATATAAAAAATTGAATGACATGGAGGAATAATATATGCCAAAAAAATTAAATCACAATCACTTAATATTTTCAAATGAAGTTTTAGCTAACGAAATTGAAGATCAATTTTTGTCAAAATTAGATTTATCGCAATTCTGTACAGTTGATACTTCATTGGAAGGTGTTGCAGGCGATATCAAAAAAATTCGTAGATATAGAGCTACTGATGGAACTGAACAATTAGAATTAGGAGAAGGAAATAGCAAAAATATTGAAATCAGATATGCTGATGAACAATATCGTATTTTATTACTACAAAATAGATTTCCTTACTATGATGAAGAACAAATGCGAGATCCTAATACAGTACCTGTTGGAATCAATCATATGGCTACTGATATGTTTAATAGTTCTCAAAAGAGAGTAATGAATGAGTTCTGTAAAACATCTGTTGCTGTAAATACAGCCAACTATAATTTTGATGCATTTGTTGATGCTGTCGCATTACTTGATTTACCTGAAGATGAAAAATCAAAAGAACAAATTGAAGTATTTGCTTTTGTTAACGCTAAACAAGTTGCTGAATTGCGTAAACAATTAAAAGAATCATTACAATATGTAGAAGCATTTGTTAAAACAGGTTATATCGGAACTGTTGCAGGTGTAAATCTATACAGTAAAAAGAATGCTCCTGCAAATTACATCGTAGTAGGTACTAAGAAAGCTGTCACTTACTTTGTTAAGAAAGGTACTGAAGTAGAACAAGAAAGAGATGCAAATATCAGATTAAATGAAATTTATTCTCGTAAATATTTTGTTCCTGCATTAACAGACGAAACTCAAGTAGTTAGAATCGTTAAAGGAGCAAGTAATACAGGAGCAAGCATTACTACAGCTTCATTAAATGAAGGTACAGTTAATACAGAATATAACGCTACATTAGCATTAACAGGTACAGGTACAGTTAAAGTTGCAATCGAACGAGGATTATTGCCTGAAGGATTAACTATTTCTGAAACAGGTGTTATTAATGGAACACCAACTGAAGCAGGAGAATATACATTCTCAATTATTGCATCTAATGACTACGGAGTATGCAGCAAAGAATACACTCTTAATATTAAAACAGAGTAAATAAATAGGAGGCGAGTAATATGACAGACACTGAAAAACTTAATTTACTTAAAGAAATGTATGGTGATAACGAATCTGATAAATTATTACTCGCTTATTTAAAAACAGCCGAAGAAATTATTTTAAATAGATTATATCCATACAAACATAATGAAAAATGTATTCCTACCAAATATGATTACAAACAAGTATCCATAGCGAATTATTTATTAAATAAACGTGGAGCTGAAGGAGAAATCACGCATAAAGAAAATGGTATCGATAGAACATATGGAAGTGCTGATGTTCCTGAAGAAATGCTAAATGATATAATTCCTTATTGTGGGGTATTTTAATGAAAAGTCTTAAAAGAAATCAACAAACTTTTTACTATTACATGTATAAAGACAAGATTCCTAAATTAGATGATTATGGAAATAAAACGGGTGAATATACTTTGACTTATCATAGAGCTAAGGAATGTAAAGGAAATATATCAGCAGGAAACGGAAATTCACAAGTTGAATTATTTGGAAACGACATTAAATATAACAAAGTCATAGTAATAGATAATCCAAAATGTGAAATTAACGAATATTCCATATTATGTATTGATATTAAGCCTCAATATTATGATGCTAATAGTACGCCTGCTCATGACTATATAGTTAAAGGTATAGCAAGATCATTGAATAGTATATCAATAGCTATAGGTAAAGTTAAAGCAGATGAAATTGAAAATTAATATTAAAAATGTTAACAAGTCCATTGAAAAAATTGAATTATACAAAAAGGATCTGTTAGCAAAAAATAAATTATTTTTGGAAAAACTAGCTAATTATGGTATACATGAGGCGAAAATAAATTTTCAAAAAGCTCAATATGATGGAATTAATGATGTAGTAATTGAAGAACCTATATGGGTAAATGATACAACTATAAAAATTAAAGCTAGTGGTTCTTCTTTACTATTTATTGAATTTGGAACAGGTGTTTATTATTCTTCACCAATCCACGAACAAGCCGATAAATTCGGATTCAAACGCGGAGAATATGGACAAGGGCGTGGTAAAAACGACTTTTGGTATTATAAAGGAGAAATGGGTACTAATGGTCAAATACCATTAAATCCTTCACTTGCTAATAGAGGTTTAATTTTTACACATGGTAATCCTGCAAATAGATGTATGTGGGAAACAGATAAATCTATTCGAAATGAAATTATAAATATTGCTAAGGAGGTTTTTAAATGATTGATGTAGAAAGTAAAATATTCACTATTATATACAATAATTTAAAAAAAGACTTTCCTAAATTATATATAACGGGCGAGCCTATATCAATTCCACCTGAATTTCCTTGTGCAAGTATTTACGAAGCTGATAATTATACATATGAAAAAACACAAGACAGTGGCTGTAATGAAAATCACACACATGTTATGTATGAAGTATATGTATATTCAAACAAAAAAAATGGTAGAAAAACAGAATGTAAAGAGATTTTTAACGCTATTGACAAAATATTAACTTCTAAAGGATTTGCTAGAAAAAGTAAAATTCCTATTAATGATGGTAATATATATCGATTAGTTGGAAGATTTACAGCTGTTATTTCAAAAAATAATATTATATATAGGAGGTAGTCAGAATGACTAGTTATAAAGTATTTTTAATGTATAAAGCACAAAGCTCTGCTAGTTATACAAAGCTAGTAGATGTTAAAGATTTTCCTGACTTATTTGGAACTCCTGAAGCTTTAGATAAAACAACATTATCTGATAGATCTAGAGTGTATGAACAAGGAATAGAAGAAAATGATGTTCAAGAATATACAGCAAATTATGATTATAATACTTTTAAAACATTAAGAGGATTAAAAGGTAATGAATATGAATTTGCTGTTTGGTTTGGTGGAACTGAAAGTGATTCAACTGATGTCGTGTCACCTACGGGTTCTGAAGGAAAATTTAAATTTAAGGGTAAATTAGGAGTAAGCATATCAGGTAAGGGTGTTAATGAAATTGTTGATATGAAAATTAGTATTGCTCCTACTACGGCTATAACAATCGATGAAGATTAATTAGGAGGACAAAATGGCGAAAACAATTACTTTTACCTACGAAGGTAATAATTATGTTTTAGAATTTACTCGTAAGAGTATTGAAACAATGGAAAAACAGGGATTTATTATTTCACAGGTTAGCGATAAACCTATGAGTGTACTTCCTACTTTATTTAGAGGTGCATTCATAGCACATCATAAATTCACTAAAACTGAAACAATTGATAAAATTTTTGCAAAAATGCCAAATCGTGAAGAATTATTTTCTACTCTTGTTGAAATGTACAATGAACCAATAGTTGCCTTAATGAATGAACCTGAATCATCAGAGGGAAACATAGATTGGGCAAAAAATTAGTAAGTGATTCTTTGCCCGACAAAAATCAAGAGAGTGGGAATATTACTTCCACTCTTTTTAAAACTTACACAGAATGTTTTTATGAACATTTTCCATATTATCTTTCAATCGGAATGACTTATAGTCAATATTGGGAAGAAGATTCTACTTTAACAATATATTACAGAAAAGCTCAAGAATATATCACAAAAAGAAAAAACGAAGAAATGTATTTACAAGGTAGATATATTTACGATGCTTTATTAGCTGTATCTCCGATTATGCATGCTTTTGCTAAAGCAGGTACAACGGCTCATCCTTATTTGAAATATCCTTATCCTTTAACTCAAAAAGAAGCTGAAACATTGAAAAAACGTGAAGAATATGAACGATTCCAAAAAATGAAACAGATAATGATTAGTCGTGTAAACAAAACAAATATAAAGTAAGGAGGTAATACTTATGGCTGATGAAACTATTGATTCTTTACAAATAGAAATAAGTTCTTCTCCTGATAAAGCTTTAACAAGTTTAGATAAATTAATATCAAATTTAAAAAAACTAGATAAAATAGGAAAATCTACAGGTTTAGAAAATTGCAAAAAGCAACTACAAGGATTAGCTAAAATAAAATTTGAAAATTTATCTTCTGAACTTGCTGCTATTACATTATATATAAAAGAATTAAGAAAACAAGGTAAAAAATTAAGTGAAATAGTAATGACTTCTCCAACCATTAATACTGAGCCAATTAAAGATTCAATTAATGAAATGGTTGACGAAGTTAATAAAACTAAAGAAGTTGTTAAAGAAATAGCAGATGAAAAATTCGATGTATCTCCGAAAACAGACAAAGCTGTAGATAAAATTAAAAATGATTGCCAACAAATATTAGATGAATATTCAAACTTATCTATACAAATTCAAAAGCAAAGAGATAACTTACATTCGATGTTAGAATCAAAAAAAGAAAACTTTGGTTCTACTCCTCAATTTACACAATCTTCTTCTTTTGAAATTGGAATTAATGATAGTCTTAAAAAAATATCAATACAAGTCGAATTACTTGAATCAGAATTCAAGAAATTAAGTGAGGCTGAAGATTCTTCCGATACAGAAAATTGGATGAAATTAGAAAAGCAATTAATTGTTGTTAAGCAACAATACCAATCTTTATTGAGACAAACAGATAAGAATGCCATTGCAATAAATCAATTAGGCAAAGAAGCTGTAAAAAGTACATCTTTTTTATCAAAAATGTTTAGTAAACTTAAAAACGTTGCTTTTTATAGAATTGTAAGATTTTTCATGTCTCAAATATCTAAAGCTGCTAAAGAAGGAATTGAAAACATCACTAATTTTAACAAAGAAGCTAACGCTATGATGTCTCAATATAAATCAGAATTTATTTATATTAAAAATAGCGTAGGAAGTGCATTAATACCTTTACTTGAAGCTGTACTTCCAATTATGATTAGAATTGGAGACGGATTAGTGAATATCATGAACAATATCGGGATGATTTCAGCGGCAATTAATGGAGATGACTCTTTTGTAAAAGCTAAAAAAACAATTGAAAATTATGCTGATGCTATCGATGATGTAAAAAAATCAACAATAGGATTTGATGAAATAAACGTGCTTGGAAAACAAGATAATGAAACTAATTATTCAGATATGTTCGAAGAAGTTGAAATTAGTACAGGTGGAGTTTTAGCATCAGTTGGAGAATTAACTCTTCTATTAGGTTCTGTAATTGGATTATTAGCTGTCTTCAAAGGTAAAAAAATAGTCGAAAACATTAAAAGTATCGGTAAAAGTTTTAAAACTTGGTTTACTACATTAAAAGATATGAACGTATGGCAAAAAGGTGCAATATCAATTGCCGCATTAGCTGCTGAAGCTGTAAGTTGTTATAACATATTTTATGATTTAACAACAGGATCTACTTCTGTTGGAAATGCGTTATTAGCTTTAATTCCTATTTGTGCAGCTGTTGGAGTAGCAATGTATGCAATGTGGGGTGTTGTCGGTATTGTAATAGCTGCTGTTGTTGCATTAGTAAGTGCGATTGCAGGTGTTGCAAAAGCTCAAATAGATATGACTAAAGAAGCAGCTATGACAGAGTTTTGGTCAGCTGAAGGAGAATCTATAGATAATGTCACTAAATCTTTAAATAATTACTTTCAATCACTAGGTATCACTAAACAGCAAGAAATGAATGAAGCTTTGAATGAAGCAGGAAGTGAATTAATTAATGTAAGATATGCTTATGATAGTTTATGGGCAACTATTAAAGATTCTGAAAATATTGATAGTAGTCAAATTGAAGAATTAAGTCAAGCTTTTACAGATTTAACAAACGCAACAAATGCTTTTAATAGTGCAGCTATAGAAAATGCACTTGCAAGTTTAAAAACAGGAATAGAAATGAACATTACTCCTGAATTAACAGATAGATTGAAAAACTTAGTAGGCTCTTTACAAGCGGCTCAAGATTTAATTGGTGTTAAAGTATCAGGATTGAATACTCAATATCAAAATATATTGAATGATGTAGCAAGTGGAAAAATTAGTGTTTCTGAAGCTAAGCCTCAACTTGAAGAACTAAGAGAAAAAATGAATTCTTTAACATTAACTGATAACACTTCTTCTGAAAAATGGAATTTATCACTTCAAGAAGCATTAAATAAAGGCGTTAATGCAGGGTCTAATAAAGATGAATTAGAAAGTACTATTAGCAATTTAACAAGTGAAAGAGATTCTTATTTATCAACAATCAAGGATACATATGCTAATAACTTGAGTGTTTTAAAACAATTAATTGAAATTGATAAAACTCAATTTAATGGCGAGCTAGGATTTTCAGATGCAGACTTAATAACTTTAGCTGAAAATTATAATGCACAAGTTGAATTAATAGGTGACCAATATAATAAAATAATTGAACAAATTTATAACACTTTAAGAAATAATTCTTTAGATTATGGTTATTATTGGGCTGATAATTGGTTTCAAGATTATGTTGTAGATTATGTAGGAGGAGGACTGACAGGATTATTACCGTTTATAAAAACCGCTGAAACAAATGAATCGGGATGGGAATTTTTAGGTAGTAAACGTGCTGCTAAAGAACAAAAAGAAATATTGGATTGGATTAAAGAACAATTAATTGATATTGAAGGAGATAAAGTTGAAGTACCTGCTCACGCTAATGGAGGATTTGTTGAAGACGGATTCTTTATGGCAAATAGTAGTGAGTTAGTTGGAGAGTTTTCTAATGGAAAAAATGCTGTTGCTAATAATATGCAGATTATTGAAGGTATAAAACAAGGTGTTTCTGAAGCTATGATGGAAGCTAATCAAGGCGGAGATTGGACTATTCAAATAATAGATCCTAATGGAGATATTAAAAGCGAAACAATTATTAAAGCCGCTGAAAGAAAAAATAGACGCGATGGAAAAACAATTATTAGTATAGGAGGATAAGCTATGGAAAATAACGAATTTAATCCAATTAAATCTGTAGATGGACATTCTATTCCTTGTCCTTCTTCTTATCAATGGAAACTTGAAGATATTTCAGCAAGCGATGCAGGACGTACTGAAGATACAGTTATGGATAAAAAACGAATTGGACAAGTTGTTGCCATAGAATTAAGTTGGCAAAACGTGTCTATTGAAGAAGCCTCAATCATTTTAAAAGCTTTTAATCCTGAATACATTAATGTTTGTTATTTAGATGCTAAAGAAGGAAATTATGTGACATCTGAATTCTATGTAGGTAATAGAACTTCTCCTTTATACAATGCTAATCTCGGAATATGGTCTAAAATTTCTTTTAATATAATCGAACGTTCAGGGGTGAAGTAAGTATGTATAATCTATCCAAAGACGTCTTAAAATTATTTCAAAATAACTATAGACAAGTTGTTAGTATTATTTTTAGAGGAAAAGAAAGAACTTTTGAATTAACTGAAGCTGATATTAGACAAGGTGGTCTAACTATTGATAGATATTGTGTATCGGGTAATAAAATAGAAATCGGTTCTGCTATCTCTTCTGAATTAAAATTAACATTAGAAAATACAGATGATAGATTTATCAATGAAGTATTTGAAGGAGCAGAATTAGAAGTAAGAATAGGTATTAAAAAATGGGATGCTTATAAATGGGAAAATGCACAAATTCATTGGATACCGTGTGGATATTTTACAGTTGATGATCCTCCTAGAAAATTAACAAGTATATCTCTATCTGCATTAGATAGAATGGTAAGATTTGATAAAGTTATTTCTGATAAAAACATACTAACTACTTCTGTTAGCAATTTAATACAAATATGTTGTAATCATTGTGATGTTAAATTAGAAACAGATATATCCATATTACCTAATGCAAATTATGTCATCAGTTATGTTCCTGAAGATGATGAAGTTGAAGATATTACATATAGACAATTAATTCAATGGTGTGCTGAAATAATGGGTGTATGTGCTTATATCGATTGGAATGGAAAATTGAGATTAGAATGGTATAAAAAAACATCATCTATAATTACTCCAAAAGAAAGATATAAATCTGATTTATATGAAAACGATATAACAATAACAGGTATACAATTAACAACCGATACAGATGTTTATATAGTTGGAACTGACGAATATGCATTTAATATAGAAGGTAATAAATTAATTTCACACGATTTTGAAGAAATAATAACGAATTTGAATAATGTTTTAAATGGTTTTACATATAGACCTTATTCATGTACTATCAAACCTATGCCACATATATATCCTTTAGATATTATTGAGTATGTTGATAAAAATAATAATTCCTATAATACAATTATTACTCATACTACATTTAAAATTAATAATTCAACTAACATTATAGGAAAAGGTGAAACTAATAAAAAGAATTCTTACGGACAAGTTAATCCGCTCAATAAAGCTGAATCGATAGCAATTCAAAAAATAAATAAAAAAATGACCGATTCTGAATCAAGAATCACTCAATCGTTTAAAGCATCTGATGGTGTTTTATTAAGTACTATTGAAGAAGAAATTACTAGAGCTAAAGGTGAAGAGGAAACATTAAGTTCACGTATTACTCAAACAGCTGATAGTTTAAGTGCTGAAATTACTAGAGCTAAAGGTGAAGAGGAAACATTAAGTTCACGTATTACTCAAA
>CAYMGD010000008.1:54279-65614 GCA_964389905.1 uncultured Coprobacillus sp.
GAAATTACTAGAGCTAAAGGTGAAGAGGAAACATTAAGTTCACGTATTACTCAAACAGCTGATAAAATTGAAGCAAAAATAAGTGCAACAGGCGGAGAAGATTCTAGTTTTTCATGGAGTTTAACAACCGAGGGTTTTACATTAAAATCAACAAACAAAACAGTAATGTCCGTTAATAAAGATGGATTATCAGTTATTGGAAAAATAGATTCTACTTCAGGTAGTATAGGCGGATTTACAATCACTTCTGCCAATTTATATTCTAATAATATTTTAATGGGGTCTGTTGTTGATTCAAGTGATAATTCACTACATTCATTACTAGCGGTTGGAACTTTGACTGATACAGGATTTCTAGCAACAGCTCAAATGTATGACGGAACTGTAGCAGCTACTTATGGGGTTTTTGATACAATTAATACTAATTATTTATATGTTAGTGAAAATTTAGAAGTTGATTATTTTAGAGCTAAATCTATTAGAGCGCCTAGAAGTGTTTCAATTAGTACAGGTTTCTATTTTGGATATAGTGCAGGAAATGTATATTATTATGCAAAAATTACTACATCGGGTGCTAATATAACTATAACTATATACGATAGTAGTGATAATAAAATTGCTTTAACTGAAAGTAAATCGTTTAAAGTGTACTATGCTTGTATTTGGGGTAAAGATACTAGTGCTACAATTACTGTAAAAGCAGGAAATTCTTCTGCAAAATATGATACTAATGCTTTTTGGGGAATCAGTTATGCAACATTCGATTCATCGTTATCTAATAAATCTTACAAAACTCAATCATTTTTAATTGAAGGTGCAGATGCATCAAAGGTAATAACTTTTTTAGGGCATTTAGTACCTTATTATAATCATCAATATGATATTGGTTCTGAAGCATATAGAGTAGAAAATATTTATTTACATACTTCTCCTAACGTTGAATCAGATAAAAATCAAAAAAATAGTATATTATCAATAACTGACAATATTAATTATGAAAAACTTTTTGACAAATTAATACCTGTATCTTTTAAATATAATCATAACTCTAGTGATAGAACCCATTTAGGATTTATTGCTCAAGATTTAAAAGACGCAATTATTAATGCAGGACTTACCACAAAAGATGTTGCTGCATATTGTGAATATACTGATTTGAATGGTAATGTAATGTGCGGAATTAGATATGAAGAATTAATAGCATTATGTGTTAATGAGATACAAAAATTAAAAAATAGAATAGCGTTGCTAGAAAATAAAGGAGAATAATATGACCATTAAAAAATTAGTACAAGTTAAAGGAGTTTTTACTCCATTAATTAGAACAAAACTTTCTCCTAAAATCGCATATAAAATTTTTAAATTAATCAAAGCAATAGAATTTGAAGAAAATTTTTTAAATGAAAAGCTTAAGATAATTTTAAAAGAGTATGCTCAAACCGATGAGAAAGGAAATTTTGTTTATGATGAAAAAGGTAATATTTGCCTTATCAAAGGAAAAGAGGAAGATTGTAATAATGCCATTAATGAATTAAATGATATTGAAGTTGATAAACCAAATTTCAATTTTACACTTGATGAATTAGATAATCTTTCTTTATCAGTTATTGATATGGCTATTGTTGAAGATTTTATTATAGAGGAGGAATAACACAATGGCTGAAATTATTAAAAAAATCAATGTTGATGTATCTAAGAAAAATACTTTTCAAGCTATTGTAGCTAAACAAGGAGATACTAATTCACGCTTTTTGCAAGTTCAATTAGTAAGTGAAGGAGAAGCTATTAATATAGATTTAAGTAGTAGTGTATTTATTAATGCTTTAAGAAGTGATGAAAAAGCTGATTCATTTTTAGGAAGTGTTAATGCAGACGGAACAGTAAAAGTTCCATTAACTCCATGGATGTTAGAGATTGATGGATTAATGACTTGTTCAATTAGTGTTATTGATTCACAAGGAAGAAGATTAACTTCTACTTCTTTTACAATTGAAGTTCAATTTGCAGAAAATACTAGTAGTGAAATCGATGAAGATGAAAATTATGATATTTTAATATCATTATTAGCAGATGTTTCTTCAACAAAGGAAGATACTATTAAAGCAACAAATAATGCCAATTCTGCTGCTACAAATGCAAATACCGCTGCTGCTTCTGCTAATCAAGCTGTTGAAGATTATAATTCTTCTAAAGAAGCAATAGATCAATCAGTAGCAAATGTAAATACATTAAATCTTACAGCTTCAGCAGATGCAAATAAAGCAACTCAAGCAAAAGTAGCTGCTGAAAGTGCTGCGGCAAGAGCAGAAGCATCTGAAGATAATATGAATGGTAAAATTGAACAAATAGAAAATAGAATATCCTTAAAAGGTGATAACTTATTTTTCAATGAAGATGATGGAAAATTATATTTAATGTCAGATGGAGAATTAATCGGTGACGGAGTCACAGTTGCAACTAGTGGTGGAGGTAGTGGAGGAAGTTCTAATAACGCTGTATTATCTATTCAAAATACAACAGGATGGTTATCTAAATCCATTGCTGAAAATAGCGATTGTATATTAACAGGCACATGGTCATCATTGGAAGACGGAATATCTACAGGAGATGGAGTACTTAATATTAAAATTGGTGGAATAACTAAATATTCAACAAATGTAAAACAAGGTGATTTTAGAATTAATGTTGCTCCATATTTATCAGCAGGAAGTAATACTGTTAAAGTTAATATTGTAGATGTGTATGGGAATAATAGAACTATTAATTATTCAGTAAATGTAGTTGTTTTATCTTTGACTTCAACATTTAATGCTGATTCTGCTTATGAAGGTGATATTACATACGTGTATATACCTAAAGGTAGTGTTGTTAAAACTATGCATTTCATATTAGATGGTGATGAGATAGGTACATCAGATGTGTCTATTTCGGGTCGACAACAATCATTTACTATTCCTAGTCAAGCACATGGTTCTCATACACTTGAAGTATATTTTAACGCTACAATAGATGGAGAATTAGTTGAATCTAATCATTTATATTATGATTTAATATGTATTGAAAGTGGAAACACAACACCTATAATCGTTTCAAATTTCAATCTATCTACAGCAAATCAATATGAAACATTATCTATTCCATATATTGTTTATGACCCTAAAAATTTGACTTCTACTGCGATTTTAAAAGCAAATGGAGTAATTATATCAACCTTATCTGTTGACAGAACTAAGCAAATATGGGCGTATAGATGTGATACTACAGGTGATATTTCATTAACTATTTCATGCGGAAAAGTGACAAAAACATTAACTACAAATGTAATAGCTACTACTATAAATGTAAGTGCGGTATCTGAAGATTTAGAACTAAATTTATCAGCATATGGAAGAAGTAATAATGAAGCAACTCCAAATAATTGGTCATTTAATAGTATTCAATGTTCATTTGCAGGATATAATTGGTCAAGTGATGGATGGGTAATTGATGAAAAAGGTAATACTGTTCATCGAGTATCAGGAGATGCACGACTAACTATTCCTTTAAAAGTGTTTGCTAATGATTTTAGAACCACAGGCAAAACTATTGAATTAGAATTTGCAACTAGAAATGTTTTAAATTATGATTCAGTTATTGTCTCATGTTATTCAGGAAATAAAGGATTTAAATTAACTTCTCAAGAAGCTATTCTTAAATCAGAACAATCCGAGATAAAAACACAATATAAAGAAAATGAACATATTAGATTATCCATTGTTGTAGAAAAGAAATCAGAAAACAGATTGGTATATATTTATTTGAACGGAATAATGTGCGGAAGTGTTCAATATCCAAGTGATGACGATTTCTCACAAACTTCTCCTGTTGACATAACTATAGGATCTAACGATTGTACTATCGATATTTATAATATTCGAGTATATAACAATAACTTAACAAGACATCAAATATTAGATAATTGGATTGCTGATACTCAAGATATTAACGATAAATTAGAAAGATATAACCGAAATAATGTATATGATGCTTATGGCTCTATTGTTGTTGATAAGTTGCTTAATACAATTCCATATTTAGTTATTGTTTCTTCATCATTACCTACTTACAAAGGAAATAAGGTGACAATAAGCGGTTATTACGTTGACCCTGTTAATTCTAATAAGTCATTTACATTTCAAAATGCTGAAGCAGATGTTCAAGGTACATCATCAGCAGGGTATGCTGTTAAAAATTTAAAAATTAAATTTAAAAACGGATTCGAAATTAACGGAGTACATTCTGATGGATATCAATTACGTTCAAATAGTATTGCAACTAATACTTTCACATTTAAAGCGGACGTTGCTTCTTCAGAAGGTGCTAATAACGTTGAATTAGTAAAATTATATAATGATGTATCACCTTATAAGACACCTCCACAAGAGTTGAATAGTTCTATAAGACAAGGAATTGACGGATTACCAATTGTAATTTTCCATAATAACGGAACTGACACAGTATTTGTTGGAAAATATAATTTTAACAATGATAAAGGTACACCAGAAGTATATGGATTTGAAGAAGGCGATGAATCTTGGGAAATTAAGAATAATACATCTAATCGTGTTTTATTTAAATCAGCTGATTTTTCTAACAATGATTGGAAGGCGGATTTTGAAGCTCGTTATCCTGAAGATAATACTAATGTGTCTAAATTATCAGCATTTGTATCTTGGGTTGCTTCTACTGACCAAAGTACAGCTACTAATCGTTCATTAGGTTCTTCTATTTCTTATAATGAAAAAATATATACTCAAGATACAGCTGAATATAGATTAGCTAAATTCAAAGCAGAATTTGAAAATTATGCTGAATTAGATAGTGCTTTATTTTACTATTTATTTACAGAATTATTTTTAATGGTTGATTCAAGAGCAAAAAATGCTTTTCCTTCAATTATAGGTGGAGATAAGATTTGTTGGTTGCCTTACGATATGGATACAGCTCTAGGAATTAATAATGAAGGAGCTTTAGTGTTCGGATATGAACTTGAAGACACTGACCGCACTTCTAGTGGAGCAGACATTTATAACGGACAACAATCAGTTCTTTGGACAAATATAAGACAAGCTTTTACTGAAGAATTAAAAGAGATGTATCAAAAATTACGTTCTGATAACAAACTATCTTATTCAATAATAGAGAAAGCTTTTGAAGAACATCAATCAACATGGGCTGAAGCTATATGGAATGAAGATGCTTATTATAAATACTTACAACCACTAATTGAAAATGGAACAGGCGTATATTTATCAATGCTTCAAGGAAGTAAATCAGAACAAAGAAAATGGTGGTTATATAATAGATTTAGATATATTGACAGTAAATATAATGCAGGAGATAGTTTATCAGATTTCATTACATTACGTGGATACGCAAAAGGAAATATTACAATTGAACCTTATGCTGATATATATGCTAGTATCAAATATGGTTCTTATCTAGTACAAGAAAGAGCATTAAGAGGAAGTACATATACTTTAAATTGTCCACTTGATAATTTAAATGATACTGAAATTTATATTTATTCTTCTTCTCAATTAAAAGATGTAGGTGATTTAAGCCCATTAAAAGTAGGTTTAGCTGATTTTTCAATGGCAACAAAATTACAATCATTGAAATTAGGAAATGGTAGTTCTTCTTATAACAATGGAAACTTGACATCGTTAACTTTAGGAAATAACACATTACTTAATACACTAGATGTCCGAAATTGTATAAATCTTGGAACAGGTGAACAACAATCAATAGATTTATCAGGATGTACTAATATTGAAAAAGTATATTTTGATGGAACATCTATTAAAGGTGTCACTCTTCCCAATGGTGGTATATTAAAAGTTCTTCATCTTCCTGAAACAATAACAAACTTAACTATTAGAAATCAAACAGCTATTGAAGAATTCGTGCTTCCTAAATATTCAAATATTAGTACATTGAGATTAGAAAACGTAAATGATATTATTGACGAATTAAGTATTTTAAAAAGCATGGCTACAAATAGCCGTGTACGATTAATAGGCATAAATTGGTCATTTAATAGTTATACAGAAGTTAGTAATATTTTAGATATCTTAGATACAATGCGTGGGTTAGATGAAAATAATGATAATACTGATAAAGCTCAAATATCGGGAACAATTCATATCAATACATTAACAGGTACAGAATTAGAACATTTACAAAATAGATATTCAAGTATTAATTTTACTTATGATAAAATTTCATTCTATGTAAATTATTATGATAGTGATAAAACTACTTTATTATATGTTGATACAGTAGCTCAAGGGGCTAATGCTATAGATCCTGTTGCAAATAGTTTAATCGCAACTCCTAGCAAAGCTGATACTGATGATACTAAGTATAGTTATAATGGTTGGTCTAATTTACCTACTAATATCCAAAGTAATCAATCAGTTGTTGTTTCATACAAAGAAACATATAGAGTACGTTTCTATAATGGAAATTCTCTTCTTTCTACACAATGGGTTGATAAAGGGGCAAATGCTTCTTATAGTGGTAGCACACCTACTAAATCTCAAACAGCTCAATACACTTACACATTTAGTGGATGGGGAACAAGTTCATCAGGTTCAGTTAGTTCAAGCATTTTAAATAATATTAAAGCTCCTAAAGATGTTTATGCAATATTCACAGCTACAACTCGTAAATACACAGTATATTTCTATAACGGAGATACATTGCTTACATCTGTATCAAATGTTGCATATGGAAGTTCAGCTACATATAGTGGAACTACTCCAACAAGTTCTAATGCTGAAGAAGAATTTAGTGGTTGGAATCCCCAACCTACAAACATCAAAGGTGATACTTATTGTTATGCTGTATTTACTAACCCTAATGCACTTGATGGAAAGACATGGGCTGAAATTTCTGAAATTTCTGAATCAGGTAATGCTGCAAACTATTTCTCTGTAGGCGATTGTAAGGCGATAACTCTTAATGGTACTGTAGGAACTGTTGATTTTGATAATCAAGAACTTTATGTTTACATATTAGGATTTAATCATAATTCAGAATATGAAGGAAATGGTATATCATTTGGCACATTTAAAACAGCAAAATCAAACGGAATTGATGTATGTTTAGTCGATGAAAAATATGGATCATATGTTAGCGACGGAACAAAATACTTCAATATAAATCATTGGGGAGATCCTAACTATGGAGGTTGGGCTGCTTGTGATATGAGATATGATATTTTAGGTAGTACAGATGTTCAACCATCTACATATGGTAAAGTTCATTCTAGTGCTAGTGTTGGTTATAATCCTACTGAAAATTGTACAACTTCACCTGTTGAGAATACATTAATGGCAGCTCTTCCATCAGATTTAAGAGCTGTAATGAAACCTATTACAAAATATTCTAATAACAAAGGTGGTTCAGGTGACACAGCTGAAAAAGTCACTTCAACAATTGACTATTTACCGTTGTTATCAGAATTCGAAATATTTGGTTCAAGAAGTTATGCTAATAGTGCTGAACAAAATTATCAAGCTCAATATGATTATTATGCAGCAGGTAATAGCAAAATAAAATATAAACATAACTCAACAAGTTCATCGGCGTTTTGGTGGGGGCGTTCTGCTTTTTACTACTTTAGCGACTTTTTCTGCTATGTCACCAGCAGCGGCGGCGCGAACGGCAGCCGCTCAGACGGTTCGCGCGGTGTCGCTCCCGCTTTCAAAATCTAATCTTTTAAATCAATTTAATCTGCCCACGAAAGTGGGCGGATACCTAAATATTAAAGGAGAACAATATTTATGTCAGTATTAAAAATGAAAAGGTCAGAAAGTAGAGCTGAATATATTAATACAGCAAACCTAATTTTTATAGAAACTTTACAATTTCTTTCAAGGCTATCAGCGAGATACTCGCGATTATTAGCTAATAACATAATTGAATTAGCTCATAAACTACTTGATAACGTCGAACAAGCAAATAGTATTTTTCCTTCCGATGAAGTTAGAATTAAACTTCGTGAAGCACATTTATTAGAAGCAAGAGCTTCTTTAATGGCTTTAGATATAAAACTATCCCATTGTTATAATCTTATGATAACTAATCCACAAGGCTGTTTTACTACTTTAAGTGGCAAAACACTAACTCCTAGTGAGGCTATCAAAAGACTTGAAACAATGGCTCAATCTCTTGGTGAGAAAATTGATAAAGAAAATAATCTACTAACAAATGTATTGAAAAGCGATAAGAAAAGATAATCAATCTAGGTGTATTTCTGATAAACTTGTCGTCATCAGCGAATTGGTGGGAGCGTTCTGCTAATTACAACAATAGCAACAATTTCTGCAATGTCAACAACAACGGCAACGCGAACAACAACAACTCAGACAATTCGCGCGGTGTCGCTCCCGATCTCATAATAACTATAGGGTTAAACATAGTAGATTTATTCGAATTAAACCCTTATGAAAGGAGAAATACTTCCTGTGGATATACACTATTATATTCCAAAACTGCCTTTCGATGCCTTTGCACGAACGCTGCTTGCATGGTGAGAGGATTTGTGCTAAATCTCATTTCATGTGTAAAGACTATACAGTTTAGATGCACTCTATATTATAACTGCACGAAAGGTGAATATTTTATATGACAAGTGAACAAAGACATATAAATAGATATAATCGAAGACGAATAAAACGTGAACAAAAGAAACAATACAGATCTAACCAAATAGGTGGTATAGAAAAAGCTTTATCTTTCAACGAACTTTACAAAGCAGGAAAGAAATGTTGTAATGGAGTTAGGTGGAAAAATAGTGTTCAACGTTTTGAATTACATTTATTTTCAGGAACAGCAATCAGACATAAAGAAATAATTAATCAAAAATGGTTGCCTGCTCCTTATGTTCACTTTACTTTATGCGAACGAGGCAAAACAAGACCAATAGATGCTCCTAGAATTCAAGATAGACAAATACATAAAGCTTACACTAAGAATGTATTATTACCTTTATATCAACCTAGTATGATATGGAATAATGGAGCAAGTTTGCAAAATAAAGGATTTCATTTTTCATTAAGAATGTTAAAGAAAGATTTATCTTATCATTTTAGAAGATACAAAAGAGAAGGTTATATTATATTAATCGATTTTAAAAAGTTCTTTCCATCAGCTCCACATAAAGAAATATATAAAAGACATAACAATCTTATTTTAAACGATGATTTGCGAATATTTGGAGATAGAATAGTAGCTTCTATTAAAGGTGACATAGGAATGCCTTTAGGTGTTGAACCTAGCCAAGCTGAAATGATTGCATTACCTTCATCTTTAGATAATTATATTAAATGCCAATTATCAATTAAAGGATTCGGACATTATATGGATGATTATTATATAATAGTTCCTCCTAATAAAAATCCAAAAGAATTGATGCAATTATTTATAAATAAAGCTACTTCTATTGGTTTAACAGTTAATATGGATAAATCAAAAATAGTTAAATTATCAAAATCATTTAAATTTTGTAAGGCAAAATTCACTTTAACTGAAACAGGGAAAATAATTGTTAACGGAAATCGAGATGGAATGAAAAGAGCGCGTAGAAAAATTAAAACATTTAAAGATAAAATAAATAATCAAGAAATGACTTATGAGGATTTATGGACTTCTGTAAATGGTATGTTAGCTTATTTTGAAAACTATAACGATCATACTAAAGTTTTAAAACTTAGAAGACTATTTTATTCACTATTCGGATTTTCTCCCGAACACATAGAAAATTTTAGAAAGAAGGAAAAAGATGAAATACATAGTACATAAAAGATTCAAAGAAAGAGCAATATGTGGTAATGTTAATATTCCTGCACTTACTGAATGTGAAGCTATAAATGGAATGATTTATTTTAATCATAAACCCATTTGTTTAATTACGAGTGAAAATGCACATTTATATTTTGCTCAAAATGATGATGGAAACGGAATACAAAGAGGAAAATTAACAACAGATATTGTCTTAAAATTAAAAACACGTGATGATAATTATCAAGAAAGATGGAATAAAATTTGGGATGATGCTGTGTGTCAAGCATATAAAAGACATGAATATTCAGACCATTGGTTATGGAATCACGCTTTTTATAACGCTGATATAAATACTTTATTGTATATAGCAAAACTTATTGAAGTTAGGAGATGATTAAGATGTATAAAATAATTAGCGATAATAATGTTGTTGGAATTTTTGAAAATGTTAAATTTATAAGATTACGTGGCAACGGATGTTATATTCTCTGTGATGAAAATGAAGCTGAAGGAATTTGTATTAAAGTTCCTAAAGAAGTTGAAAATGAAATTATAGATGAAGAAACAAATAAAGTATCTATTGAAAAACGAATAGTATACGAAGATGTAGTATACAGGTTTAGTAATAAAAATTTAACAGGGACTGAACCTTTGTGTATTATTGAAAAAGTGGAAAATACAAATAAGGATGTGATAACAGAATGATAGAAGTAATAATTGCAGCAGGTATTCCTTCTGCTGTATTAGGTATTATCGTATGGTTTTTTAAAAAGAAAATTGAAAAAAATGAAAAACGACAAGCCGAATATGAAAAAAATTTAGAAAGTTTAGTTCTTATGATGCTACAAAGCACTAGAGCTAACACAATATTAAGTGTTGCTACAGCTGAAGCTGTAAGAGATGGACATTGTAATGGTAATATGAGTTCAGCATTAGAAACAGTAAATAAAGTCGCTGTAGCTGAAAAAGAATTTTTAATAGATAAAAGTATTAAATATATATTTGAAGATTAACGAGGAGGTTTATTATGTTAAATATTACAGATATTATTTTATCTTGTGTTAGTATTATACTAACAGCACTTGCTACATGGGGAATCAAAAAATTAACCGATTGGTTAAATATTAAAATTGAAGATTCAAAACTTAAAAACATTCTTAATGATGCTATTGATACGATAACAAATATAGTAAAAGCTGTTTATCAAACATATGTTGAAAGTTTAAAAGACCAAAACTTATTTGATAAAAATGCTCAAGAAGAAGCCTTAAAAAGAGCTATGGAACAAGCAAAATTAGAATTATCGGAGGAAATAAAGGTCTTCCTTGAAAACAACAAAATTGACGTAGATTCTTGGCTTAAAACGCAAATTGAAAGTATTATATACAATCTTAAGAATAAACAATAATATTAAAACACCGCTACTTAAAGCGGTGTTTTCTATTTATAGCAACCACATTATATCTAACCATAAATGGGTGCGTATTATATTCTATTGGTGGAC
>CAYMGD010000009.1:0-58667 GCA_964389905.1 uncultured Coprobacillus sp.
CCACTTGCTTTTCCTTTCATTTGCTCATTATGTGCTTGTTTCAAGGTTTCTTTGTTTACATAATGCATTAAAGTTTGTAATCTCTTATGTTTAATGGCTAATTCTCTTATATCTTTTCGTTCATTTTCCATTTTCATATACCTCTAGTGTAATTAATGTTTTACTCCAAGAAACGCTTGTAATGTCCTTCCCTTCCCTCCAGTGTCGTTACTACCTTCATCGGTACTATGGAAGAATCCGACTTCTTAATACCCGTTTCTATCTCTTAGTTTACAAAACCTTGTAAATAGATTACTACTTTTGTAGAGATATTAAGACCTCCCAGGTCTATATATAATGGTTGTGTAATACTCGCCTATCTCTATGACCCCAGTAGAACTTTCATTATATCTCGCAATTAACGATATAACCAGTGTTGTCTGCTGCATTGAGGAGTGCATCGACTTCTACCATTTCTAATTAATGAGGCTCAATCACTTCACGCTTTCGCATTTAGGCTCGTATCCTTTCTGTCCTACGCTTAAACCTTGCCTCACGACTAAGGCTCCAAAGACTCGATACTAGATGACTTGCTATGTCTTTCTAGGTTGGATTTCCACCAACTACATTATATACACCTGACTGGCGCACCCTCTAAATAAGTATACCATAATTATTATGATTTTTAAATGATTTTTAATAAAGATATCTTATTTTTATCAAAAAAACGTCATAAAAAAGCCTCTACTAGGAGACCTAATAGAGACTATTTATTTAAATACTATGCAGAGAACTTAGCTTGAACTTGTGTTTCAAACTTTTCAGCTACACTTCCAAATTCTTCTTCGTAATCTTTACCAGTATACATTACGTTATTAGCAGCAGATTTAAGTGGTGTTTCTGAAGTTGATAAGTAAATACCATGAGCTGGATCGAAGAATACTTTATCAGCTGTAAAGTACATTGCAGCTTTGATTGATTCTGGATCGTCTAATTTACCCTTCAATGATTCTTCTATTGTCTTTTCTGCGTCAAATAATGGATCTGATTCTTGATATGTAATTGTATTTAAGAACATTTCATTCATTACTGCCCATACTTTTTCATATCCATTCTTTCCTAATGCTTCTGGATAAGTTCTTCCTGAAACATACATATAAACACTTAATCCACTTTGTGAAATTCTAGTGTCTTCTTTGCTCATATCATCTGGATATGGGAATGGTACATAACCAAATTGAGTACTTCCATCACCCCATAATGTCTTATTCCATCTACCAGAATTTCTAATGAACCATAAGTAACCAGTTGTCATTAGTGTATCACCATCATGGAATGAGTGTTCGATATCATCACTTTCAGCCCATGTTTGAGTTGCATTAACTGCACCAGCTTGTACTAATTCGTAGATTAATGATGAAGCTTCTTTTGATGCTTCTGAATATAAGTTAACTTCAACACGGTCTGGATTAACAACTTGAACGCCTGCAGCATTTGTCATACCAAACCAGTAGTAATATGGACTTCCTTGAAGAACATATTGATTTTCACCTAATTTAGCTTGAGTATCAAGTACCCATTGTTTAAATGTGCTATATGTCCATTTGCCTTCATTAAATAATTTGGCAGGATTTTCTGCACCAATCTTTTGTAACGTACCATAGTTATAATATAAACCTAAATCAGCATAAGTTTGTGTTTGGCTTATACCAGTTGAAGCAATATATAATTTACCTTTATATGAACCAGCAGCTTTTAGAGTTGGATCCATTTGTGATAAACCATATTTACCAAACATATCACTTACATCTACTGCAGCATTACCAGCAGCGAAATCTGGAATCCAGTTAGATGATACTACTGCTAAGTCAGTTTGACTTGTGCCATTTGTAGCATTGTTGATGATCCAATTGATACGAGTTTGTCCCCATGGAGCATCAGCAGGATATGCAACTACGCTAATTGTACAATTATACTTCTTTTGTACTTCATCCCATGCTTTTTGTTTGAATGATTTATCTGATTTTCCATAGCCTTCTAAGAATGGATTATCATCTGATATTGCAGATTCAGCATTCATAATTAAGATTTCATAACCTTTTAAATCACCAACTTCATATGGAGCTGGAACATCTTTAACAATAATTTGTTGCCAACCCGTTTTGATGCTTGGTTTATCTTTACATTTTACTCTGAAAACAATACTTCCTGTAGTATAAGCAGTAACAACACCATCATCAGATATTGAGCCTACTTCTTTAGATTTTTCATTAACTTCAAATACAACGTTTTGACTAGCAGTTGCAGGAGATACTGATGTACTAAGTTTTAATTTGTAACCAACATACATTGTTCCTTCATAATCAACAGTAACTTCAGTAGGTTCTTTTGATTCAACAGCTTTTGCAATTATTGTTACTGTAACTTCTTTTGTAAAGTCAACGCCTTCACAAGCAGATTTAACAGTAATTGTTGTAGTTCCTTCAGCGATACCTTTTACTTCTCCGCTATCACTAACTGTTGCAATTTCAGGATTTGCAGATGTAAATGTTGCACTAGGATTACCATTAGATGGTTCTACTGAAACAACAATTGTTTTTCTTCTATCAATTTCAAGTTCGATTTCAGTTAATGCTTTTCCAGATGTATCAACTAATTCGAATGATGTAGGGTTAACATAGTCAATAACTTTAATTGGAATTTCTACATATTTTGATGTGTCATATGCAGAATAACAAGTAATTGTACATTCACCAACACCAACGATATAAGGTGTTCTATAACTTGTGCTAATAGCTACAACACTTGGATCTGATGTTTCCCAGAATACATCTCTATTATCTGCATCAGAAGGTAATAATGTTCTTTCATAATTGCTTGTAATTGATTCATGTAATAAGAATCCTTCTTCTTTTCCATTTGTTAATACAACTTCTAAAGAATTAATATCATATACATATGAACCTTCAGCAACAACTTCAATAGATACTGAGTAAGCAACTGATGAATCAGCAACTGATGTACAAGTAACTTTTACTGTACCAGCAGCAATTGGAGTTAATGTACCATTTTCATCAATTGTAGCAACATCTTCTTTATCAACTGACCAAACAACATCTTGTTCAGTAACTTCTTCAGTTGCATATAGTAATGGGCTTAATGTTATTTCGCCATCGCTTATTACTAAATGTTTCTTGTAGCCAGTAATTTGGATATATTCAGGAGCACCTTGAACTTTTGCTTTCTTAACTGTTATTTCATAAGTTGCAGAAGTTCCTGATGCAAGCGCAGCAGTAATAGTAACTGTTCCAGCTTTAATAGGTGTTACAACACCATTAGCAACTGTTGCGATAGTTTCATCACTTGATGACCAAGTAACGTTTTTATCTCCATCAGATTCAACAGCAGCACTTAATGTAATTGTGTTTCCTACAGTAACTTCAGTTTCACCTGAGATTACTAGTGAATCTGTTGCTAATGTTCCTTTTTCAACAACATTAATTACAACTTCTTTTTTGATTTCTGCATTAGCTTTTGTAGCAACTGTAATTGTTGCACTACCAACACTAACGCCTGTTACAACACCATTAGCAACTGTAGCAACAGCTTCATCGCTTGATGTATATGTAACTTCTTGACTTGCACCGCTAGGTAATACTTTTGCAGTCAATGTAAGAGTACTTCCAACTTCAACACTTGATTTTCCAGATACTTCAATAGAAGTAGGATCAGCTTGAACCGCAGCTACAACTTTAATTGTAACAGTTGCAGATATACCTTCAACAGCTTTAGCTTTAACAGTAATCTTTACTGTTCCTTCAGCTTTTGCAGTAACTTTACCATTTGAATCAACAGTTGCAACTTCTTCTTTGTCAGAAGACCATTCAACAAGTTTGTTCACAGCATCAGATGGTGTAACATTAACACCAAGAGCTAAAGTTTCACCAACTTTTAACTCAGCTTGTGAACCAGTAATTTCGATTTTTGTAGGCAATGTATCCTCACCACAGCCTATAAATGTAAGGCCAAGAACAAGGACTAACAAAAACGCCAAAATTTTCTTCATTTTAATCCTCCTCATAATTTGATATCAAAAAAGGTTTTTTTTAAATCAAAATATTTATGTGCGAAAACCTTTTCATATCTTGTAAACATTTTACCACAATCCTTTCTTTTTTGCAATACAAATTAAAATCATTTTTTTACCAATTCTATTAAAAATCAAATTTTATGAAAAAAACGTTTAAATTTTTCATAAAATGTCATAAATCATTTCATAAATTACTTAATAAAAATTTCCTTACAAAAAAGTTTCTCAAAAGAGAAACTTTATCTTTGTGATTTATCATAAGGAATACCTTCAGCTTTCGGACAACCTGATTTATCCCTTCTAATTATTAATACAATTATAACAATGATATATGGCAACATATTATAAAAATATGAATCAATATTTAAACTCTTTAAAATTTTTATTTGACCAGAAAGTGGTCCAATACATTTCAAAAAACCAAATAATAATGATGATAAAGCTATTCCTAGTGGATTCCAGTTACCAAATATCATAATTGCTAAAGCTAAAAATCCCATTCCGCTAATTGAACTTTCCGCTGTACCTGCTGCTGATGTCGCAATCAAGGCATATCCACCGATACCAGCAAGAAAACCCGAAATCGTTGTTCCTAGATAACGCATCTTATAAACATCAATTCCAACTGAAGCCGCAGCTTGAGGGTGTTCACCACATGCTCGCAAATGTGTTCCAACTTTTGATTTATATAACCAAATAGATAATACAATATATAAAATTATACAAATATATGTTGATATATAAGCTTTATCAAAGAAAATCGCTAATAACCATGGTAATTCTTTTTCTTGACGAATTACATATTTAGGAATTTGTAACATTACAAGTTTTTCTTGATTAAAGAAAACTAAACATATTGTTAGAAACAAAGCGGGAGCTAATAAATTTAATGCAGTACCAACTATTGTTTGGTCAGCTTTCAACTTTATTGCTGAGAAAGACAAAAGCAAAGAGAATATTGCTCCAAAAATACCAGATACAAGTAGAGCTAATATAAACATTATTTGTGGGTGTTCAGCCATTAAACCATTTTTTTGAAGAATATATACAAATAATGCTCCCATAAATGCTCCGAAAATCATTTCGCCTTCCAAAGCTAAATTTATTATTCCACTTCTTTCTGCGAAACATCCTCCTAAAGCAACAATTAAAAGAGGAATTGCATATATTAAAGTTTGTTGCATCAAAAGTACAAAATCACTCATTTTTACCCTCCTCAACAGGAGAATTATTTATTCCTGTTTCACTCTTTTCTTGGCTTTTTTGTTCATCTTTTTTCTTCTGACTTTTCTTTAGAATTTCTCTAATTATTCTTGTAAAACCAGCTAAATATATTATAACAGCAATTATAATATCAGCGACATAACGATTGAAGCCATATTTTGTCAAGAACTCTCCACCTAAATTCAAATATCTAATAAAGATAGATGAGAAAATAACCCCTATAGGATGACAATTTGCAAGAAAGGCAGAAGCAATTCCATTAAATCCATACGAAGGTAAACTTCCATATTGTGAAGCATATTTATATTCAATTCCTGGATTTAAATAGTATAAACAAGCTGCCATACCAGCTAAACCACCAGCAATTGCCATTGATAAAATAATGTTCTTCTTTTCATTTAAACCAGCATATTTCGAAGCATTTTTATTGCTCCCACAAGCTTTTAGTTCATAGCCAAAAGTTGTTTTATTTAATACGATAAATATAATGATAGCTACAACAATAGCAATTATTATCCCACAATCTATATATGAACCCTTAAATATTTTATCTAAGCCTAACTTTGGTGTATAATTAGCAATATTTTTTGCCAAATATGCTCCTTTTGTATTTTCTTGACTAATTAAGCTTTTAGTATGTGTAAATAACCATGTGGCAAGATTTGCAGAAATCCAATTTGTCATAATACAAATTATTACTTCATTAATATTAAAGAAGGCTTTTAATAATCCTGGTATAATACCCCATAATGCTCCGAAAAGTGTTCCTGTAAGTAAAGCTAACATCCACACTAGTATTCCTTCAAAGCGTGTGTTAGTTTTAATTGATAGAGCAACAAGCAAACAACCAATTGTACCCATAACATATTGCCCTGGAGCACCAATATTAAATAAGCCTGTCTTATATGCTACCGCAACTGATAAACCTGTAAAGATCAAAGGTACAGCATAGAATATCATATCACCAGTATTAGTTAGCATACTAGATGTTGTTTTGCTTGAGAAAGGTCCTGAGATAATAACCAAAACACCTGATATTGCATCAAGAATAGATCCATCTTCATTTATAAATGCGATAATGACCATTATGATAAATCCTATGATTATTCCTATTATAATACTAATAATTGATGATAAAATAGATTGTGTTGAGTCTTTACGATATACTTTTTTCAAGTTTTCTTTTGTAAAGAACTTTTTAATACTTTCACCTATTTTACTGAAAAACATTTTTATTTTAGTCATTGTTTTTCACCTCAGTTTTTTTAATATTATCTTTTTTTGCTCCTGACATATATAAGCCCAATTCCTGAACTGTAATTTTCTTAGGATCTAACTCGCCAACAATTTCACCTTCATACATTACATAAATGCGATCTGATAAATTCATTACTTCATCTAATTCTAGTGATACAAGGAGAACTGCATCCCCACTGTCTCTTAAGTTAATTATATGAGAATGTATTGCCTCAATAGCTCCTACATCTAGTCCTCTTGTTGGTTGAACAGCAATTAAAAGATTATGTTTACGATCCATTTCACGAGCGACAATTGCTTTTTGTTGGTTTCCACCAGACATCCCTCTAACTACATTCGTAGCACCTTGACCACTTCTTATATCAAATTCATCAATTAACTTCGTTGCATAAGTTCTTACTTCGTCAAAACGAATTAAACCTTTGTTTTGGAAACGCGGTTCAAAATACCTTTGCAATACTAAGTTTTGTTCTAGTGAGAAATCTAGAATTAATCCATGTTTGTGTCTATCTTCAGGAATATGCGATATGCCATGAGTATTACGATATCTAATACTTTTATTGGTGATATCCTCTCCACATAAGACGATACTACCTAATTCTACTTTTTCAAGCCCTGTTAAACCATTAACAAATTCTGTTTGACCATTACCATCAATTCCAGCTATACAAACTATCTCACCAGCACGAACCTTTATTGAAACATCTTTTACAGCATCCTTTTTATGATGAATTCCTTTTATAAACATATTATTAATTTCTAATACTACATCTTTAGGTTTAGCAGGTGTTTTATCAACAATGAATTTTACATCTCTACCTACCATTAATGAGGATAATTCTTCTTTTGTAGTATCTTTTGTCTCTACCGTTCCAATACACTTTCCTTTTCTCAAAACCGTACAGCGATCAGAAATTGCCATTATTTCATTTAATTTATGAGAAATAAATAATATTGATTTTCCTTCATTTTTAAGATTTCTCATAATGGACATTAACTCATCTATTTCTTGAGGAGTAAGTACTGCTGTTGGTTCATCAAATATTAATATTTCATTATCACGATATAGCATTTTTAGGATTTCTGTTCGTTGCTGCATTCCTACAGTAACATCAGACACAATCGCATCTAAATCAACATATAACCCATACTGTTTAGAAAGTTTTTCAACTTTTTCTCTCGCTAACTTTTTTTGTATAAAACCAATTTTTGCATCTTCCGCACCAAGTATAATATTATCTAATATCGTAAAACATTCAACTAATCGGAAATGTTGATGAACCATTCCAATTCCTAATTTTGTAGCATCGTTGGGATTATTTATTTGGACAACTTCACCATTTTTAAGAATCTCACCTTTTTCTGGTTGATTAAGGCCAAATAAAATTCCCATTAGGGTAGACTTTCCTGCTCCATTTTCACCAAGCAAAGCATGAATTTCTCCCTTACGTAAAACTAAATTAACATCATCATTTGCCACAATGCCAGGAAACACTTTTGTAATATGTCGCATTTCTATGATAGGGTTTTCCTGCATAAAAGTATTTATCCTTTCTAATTTTCATTTTTTACAGAAAAGCACCGCTTTATATCACGGTGCTTGATTAATTATTAATAGTGTATTTACTATTGGTATTTACTATTCATATAAAATAGTAACATTTGTTAAATCTTTACCAATTGTATTCCATGCTTCTTGGCTCTTAACGTTTGAAATAACATCTGTGTCATCAACCTCAAGAGTTCCTGCAATTACAAAAGTTCCATTAGCAACTTTTGTAAATAATTGATTGTATTCATCTTTTGTGAATGTTGTAAATCTCCAACTTGAATCAGCTGTTGGAAGACCAGTTGCGTTATCTGAAGCACCTAAGTTTGATAATTTATCAGCTAACTCAGCATCCCATTTGCCTTCATTCCATTGATTTAATACTTTTTGAACAGAAGCACTTAAACCTTTAACAGCAGAAGTAATGATGTTATCTGCACTTCCTGATTGGTCAACGTCAACACCAATAATCTTTTTGCCAGTGTGGTCTTGAGAAGCTGCTTTTACGCTTTCTAACATACTTCCACCGCATGCAAATACAATTTCAGTTCCGCTGTTATACCAACCACTAATTTGAGTCTTTAATTCAGGAGAAGCTTGGAATGAAGCTCCATATTGGAAGCTAATTTTAACTTCAACATTAATTTCTTTTTCAGCTGCAGCAGCATTAATTCCTTGAACATATCCATATGCAAATCTATTACATGCAGCATTTGTTCCATCACCACCGAAAGTTCCACCTAATTTAGTGTAACCATCTTTAACAGCTGCATAACCAGCAAAGAAACCTGATTCTTGTTCTTTATATGATATAGCAGTTACATTACTTAAGCCTAAGTTCCAACCATCAACGAAAACGAATTTTACATCTGGATATTCTGTAGCAACAGTTTTAATAGCAGCTGCTTGTAAATAACCAGGTGTAACGATAACTTTAGCACCGTTTTCAACTGCTTGTCTCATTGCAGCTACACGGTCATTATCAGTTGCATCTCCACCATTTGCAGGTTGGTAATATTTATATGTTTTACCTTGTGATTCTGCAAATTCTTTTGTTCCTTCCCATGTTCCTTGATTGAATCCACCATCATTTAATTGACCAACGTCTGTTACAACAGCAATTTCATAAGTTTTTTCATTTCCACAACTTATGAAAACAAAAGTAAATAGTAATGCTAATGCAATTACAAATAATCTTTTTTTCATGTTTGTCTCCTTATTTATTTTTGGGTTTATTTTGTGTTTTTTTAACCACATCAACCATAATTATTATAACACATTTTTGTTTTTTTACAACAAAATTTTTTATAATTTAGTATTATTTTATCTTTTTTATTTTAATAATATTCATATCTTCTTTTATAAACATAAAAGCCTCCTAAGTTTCCTTAAGAAGGCTCATATTTTATTTTAAAATTTTAATATAAATATAATTTTCTAGCCATATGTACGAATAAAGGCATCTTTTACTGAATTATAAACTTTATCAAGTTCTTCTTTAGCGTCTGAACCTTTAGCTGCTGCAAGTACTGCAGTAGTCAATGAACCAGAATATTCAGTTTGGAAGCTTTCATCAAACATAGGATCGAATATAGTTCTAGCAGCTGTATAATACATTGTTGCTGTTACAGATTCAGGGTCATCAATTTTTGACTTTAATGTTTCTTCCTTAACTTTTTCAGAATCATACAATGGATCTGCATTTTGTCCATCACATGTTCTTAAGTACATATCTTGAACTGCACGATATACATATTCAGCATTAATTCCAGTTGGATATAGAACACCATCTACCATCATTATTACCGATTCACCAACAAAGTTAACTTTTGTATCTTCTTTTTTCACTGTTGATGGATATGGGAATGGAACATATCCATATTCTGTTCCTTCGCCCCATAAATCTTTTGGATAACGATTGCTAGCTTTTACAAACCAATATTCACCTGGTGAGAAAATAGCTCTTTGTTCGTTAAATGGTAAATTCTTTTCATCAAATCCTATTTCATCAATTGACCAACAACCACTAGCTACTAATTCTTGTAATACTTCGATTGCCTCAAGTGAGTATTTATGAGTTATATTCAAATCCATACTTGATTTATCAGCTAGTTTAATGCCTGCCGCATTAACCATACCAGCCCATACAATACTTGTTCCACCAGACATAACATAATTATTTTCTGGTAATAATGCTTGAGCTTTGAAACAATAATCTAAGAATGTTTCGTAAGTCCACTTTCCTTCATTAAATAGTTTAGCAGGGCTTTCTAATCCTAAACTCTTAAGCTTACCATAATTGTAGAAGAGACCTTTTATAACATATGTACGACTTGAGTTCAGACCAACAGATACGCAGCGATATTTTCCATCACTTGAAGATGATGCTTCTTTCAAAGCTGGTTCAATTTGGTTTTTGCCGTAGATTTCAAAGAATCTAGTTGTATCAACAGCCGCATTTCCAGCAGCTAATTCGTTAATCCATGCACCTGAAACAACAGCAAAGTCACATTCAGCTGTTCCGTTTGTGGAATTATCAATTAGCCAATTAATACGAGCTGTTCCCCAAGGAGCAGTATTAGGATATGCTTTTACAACTATCTTACAATTGTATTCCTTTTGAACATCACTCCATGCTGTTTGTTTGTATTTTTTATCTGAAGATTTGTATTCATCTAAAAATGGATCTATCTCGCCTAGAGCTGATTCGGCATTCATAATTACAATATTATATCCCTTCATATCAGGAATAGGATCAAGTTGTGGTTCAGCTTTTACTTGTATCATAGTATAACTACTCTTGACTTTTGAATCTGCCTTGCTTATGGCTCTAATTCGTGCAGTACCTGCTTTTAGTCCTTTTAGTACTCCATCTTCTGATATTTCGACGATTCCTTCTTCAGGATTTCTTACTTCCCATATTACAGCACTGCTTACACCAACTGGTGTAACTTCAACAGAAAGTCTGATTGTATATCCAATATATACTTCTTTTAATCCTCCCGTATCAATAGTAATTGAATCTGGAGCTTCATTAGGATCAAAAGCTTTATTAATCACTAAAGTATATTCTGCAGTTATTCCTGTTGTTTTATCTTTGGCTTGGAATTTTGCTTCTCCAACAGCAAGAGGAGTAACATATCCACTTTCATTAATTTCAGCAATCACAGGAGTTAATGAACTCCACTCAACATCATAATTAGCATGAGCTGGGCTTGATGAAATAGATAATGTAACATTTTCTTCAACAGTAATTTCACGTCCTACAATCACCATTCCTTCAAGTAATGGGCTTTCAATAACTTCAATTTCTAATTGTTTACTTATTTGTGATATTTCTTCCGTAACAGTAACTGTTGCTTTTCCTACCTTCAAAGTCTCAATTGTTCCTTTTGATGCTTTTACAACAGTTTCATCGCTTGATTCCCATGTAAATTGAGTCTTTACAGTACTTGTTGCTGTAGGTTTACTCGTTGTTACAGTTTTAACTGTATATGTATCGTAATCATAGAATATTGTTTCATCACAATTTAATTCAAAATCATCAATAACTAAACTTTCTTCGATTACTTCAAATTCAACTGTTCCTTTAACAGTTGCATCATCTTTAGATACTGCTGTGATTTTACAAGATCCAGTTGTGATAGCTGTAACAAGACCATCCTCAACTGAAGCAACATCTTCATTACTTGATGACCATTCCACTTCTTGATTAGCATAACTTTCAGGATTAAATACAACAAATAAATCAAATACATTTCCTAAAACTAAATAGTTTTTAGCTCCTTTTATTGTTATAGATTGTAATTCCTTCGTACTAGGAACAACAGTAACAGTAACAGAATTCTTTACATTATTATCAGCTTTAGCAATTGCAGTAATAGTAACTTCACCCTCACTAATGCCCTTAAGAACACCATACTCATTAATTGTTGCAACATTCTTGTCACTTGATTCCCATGTAATAGCTTTGCTAGTAGCATTATCTGGCGATATAACAGCCGATAAAGTTACTTCTTTTCCAACTTCAACTTGTTTTTCGCCATTTATTTCAATAGATGTTGGTAAAACATCTTCACCCTTTACAATAATTGTTACAAGCGCTTTCACTTTACTATCAAAATTAGATGATACAGTAACACTTGTTGTTCCCTCTTTAATTGCCTTTACAGTTCCTGTATCTGAAACAGTAGCAATACTAGTATTATCTGATTTAAAATTAATTTTTGTATCTTGGGCATCACTTGGTTCAATTGTTGCTTTAATTGTTTTTTCTTCGCCAACATTTAAAGTTATAGTTGGACTCTCAACCTTAATAGATAGTTTTTCACTTTCATCTCCACAGCCAATAAAAGTGAAAACCATTACTAACATAAGCAGAAAAGTTAATAATTTTTTCATTTTCTTCCTCCTCGTATATTAATTTAAGACTTTATTTGCATATTGATAACATTTCCATGTTTCAAAACCAAATCTTTGATAAAAAGATAATAAACCAGTCCAATCAATTAAAATATCAGAATATTTTTCTTCATAGGTATTAATTATTGCCTTCATTAACAACATTTTTGCTATTCCTTGTTTACGATAATTAACATTAACACCTAAAGGACCAAAGCCTACAAGTTTTTCAAATCTTTCCTTCCACATAATATTATAAGATATTTTATTAATCAAACATTTGTTTGTTCGTAAAAATCCTATTACTTTATCATTATCTAAAGCAATTAAATATTCTTCTTTGATTTCGTCATCAGCAAAATACTCTTTTGCTTCATAATACCATCTACCAAAGAAACACTCTTTGAAGAAATCTAATACTTTTTCTTTATCTTCAGTTTTAGCATAACGAAAATCATATTTAGATAATTCTTTATGACTTTCTATAAATTCAAGATATTTTCGATAATCTTCATCAAAAGAATTTAACTTCTTTACTAAATCATGCGTATAACCTTTTACAGTATAACTTTTGTTTTGAAAAAACCTATCAGTAAGATTATCAAAATCATTAGGAATGCCTGGGAAAAAGCAATCAATGTCAGCACCAACAGAAATTTTATTGATGCCATCTATTTTTGCTCTTTCCTCAAATATTTCTAACATTTTTGTTCCTATTCCCTTTCTTTGGTATTCTCTTGATACATAAATAAGAGATATCCAAGCAGTAGAATAGTATTTCGGAATATCAGGATTATTATCATATTTCTTTCCAAGTAAAAAACCTATAACTTTATTATCTTCATAAACAATTGTCGATGCTTCTTTATAAAGCATTGGTCCATTAATATTTTGATTAAATTTTTCTAGAGAAATAGGATAAATAAATCCTACTTCTCTATTCCATAAGTTAATTATATCTAATGAATTAGACATCTCATATTTTTGAAAAGTAATTTTATGACATTCCATTTTATTCATTATTTTTTTATTAATGATGCAGCTTCTTCATCAACAAATACGATAGCATCTGGATGATTATTTAATATTGATGCTGGAAATTCTTCAGTAACTACACCACTAGCAAGTTTCTTAACAGCTTCAGCTTTATTCTTACCACTAGCAACTAAAACTAACTTCTTAGCTTGCATAATGTTTTTAATTCCCATTGTCATTGCATATTTTGGAACTTCATCAAGAGAGTTAAAGAATCTTTGATTATCAAGTCTTGTTTTTTCTGTTAATTTCACAACAAATGTTTCTTGGTCAAATGAAGTGTTTGGTTCATTAAATCCAATATGACCATTTGCACCTATTCCTAATAATTGAATATCAATATTTGCTTGATGTAACATATCATTATATTCTTGACATAATTTTTGTAAATCTTCGCCTTCAGAACATGGAATATGAATATTTTCCTCTTTAATATCTACATGACTGAATAAATTGCGGTGCATAAATGAATAATAGCTTTCTGGATGAGAGCGTGGTAATTCGCAATATTCATCTAAGTTATATGTTTTTACGTCTTTAAAAGAAATAACTCCTTCTTCATATTTTTTGATTAAGTTCTTATAAATTCCAATTGGACTACTTCCTGTTGCTAATCCTAAAGTAGCATCTTTCTTTTCTTTAAGTAAATCAACAAAGATTTCACTAGCTTTTTGACTCATTTCATCATAGTTTTTGACAATTACTATTTTCATTTTTAAAATCCTCCTAATTTAACTGGTAATTTTCCGTAAAACTTATTTTCCAGCAAACATTTTGCTAGACTATTAAATGCTAAAGTTGATGTTTCATATATACAAATATATGTTTTAACACCTTCAAGATACATAATATCATATGGCGAACGCATTGAAACAACAATGATTTTTGCTCTAATTGTTTTTAAGCCTTCCCATAATTTCTCTTGATAATCATTTTTTCTAACATTGTATGTTGCTAATATAATTTTATCATATTTTTTATTATTGTCTATTATTTTTTTAATAATGTCTTCATTTTCTTCATAAATTACTTCATCACAAGCAATTTTATTTTCATTTAAGATTTTTCCTAAAGTGTCATATTCTTGATTGTCATTATCAACTAAACTAAATACTTTTATTTTAGGAAAGATAACTAATATTTTATCTTTTATTGGTAATAATGAATCATCTTTCACTAAAGTAATACTTTTATGAGATATATCCTTACCTATTTTTATTCCATCAATATCTTTTTTTGAATCATTACTAGAATTAAGTATATACTTTTCTTTGTATTTAATTATTTTATTAAATGATTCATCAATTCTTTCCATAGGAATATTTCCTTTTTTTACCTCTTCCACAAATCCCCTAAAAATGTTCTTTTGTTCTTCCAAATCGGCTTTCCCGCAGAACACTAATAAATCGATTCCTGCATTACAAGCAAGTCTAACAATTTCATTTGGTGAGTAGTTATTATATATAGCTCCCATTGTCAAAGAGTCAGTAACAATTAATCCCTCAAAACCCATTTTTTCTTTTAAAACATTAGTAATTATATTTTTAGATAAAGTTGCGGGATACTTGCTATCAATAGCTGGATATAAAATATGTGAAACCATTATTCCTTCTATGCCAGATTTTATTGCCATTTCAAAAGGCACAAATTCTGTTTTTTCTAATTTATCAAGGCTTTTATCCACTTTAGGAAGACTTACATGCGAGTCAACTGAGGTATCGCCGTGACCTGGAAAATGTTTTGCAGTAGGAATAACTTGAGCATCTTGAAAGCCTTTAGCGGCATTTATGACATATTCCCCACACACTACTTGGTCATCGCTATAGGAACGTGAATTAATTACAGGATTTAATGGATTATTATTTACATCAGCAACTGGTGCAAAATTCATATTAAAACCCATTTTCTTTAAATCTCTTCCCACCGCATAACATAGTTCATAATTACTCTCTTGTGACGCTGAAACCGCCATTGCACCTGGAAAAGGTGTCATATCTTTTATTATCCTCTGAACAATTCCACCTTCTTGGTCTAAACTTAAGAAAAGGGGAATTTTCGCTTCTGCTTGGATTTTTTTGTTTAACTGATAACTAATCTCTTTATTTGTAAAATTGCGACTAAAATAAATTAATCCTCCAATTTTTAAGTTTTTAACTAAATAATCAATTTGATCATTGTATTCTTGACCATGAAAAGCAAACATTAAAAGTTGGGCTATCTTTTCTTCTAAAGTTATTTTATTAACATTAATTTTATTCATATTTTAATCCTTTTCATATAAACATAAAAGGTGCTATCGCATCTATGCGTTTTAGCACCTTTATATATTTTTTATCCGACAAGTCCTGTTCTTTCGATACTCTCAACAAATAATCTTTGAACAAAGAAATAACCTATTAGTAATGGTGCCATAATCATTAGTGCTGCTGTATTTGCAATCAAAGCAACAAATAATGGATCTGTAGAAACACCTGAACCAGCAAATGACTCTAAATACTCATTACCAGCTGCAATCCATGTACCAATAATTGTACGTAATGATTCAGTTCCATTACTCAATTGAACAGCTAGAAGTGTCATATTTCCTGAACCATATCCCAATAACTGACCAAAGTAACAATCGTTCCATTGCCATACAAATGCAAACAATGCAACAGTTACGATAGCTCCACGAGCATTAGGAAGCATTACACTCCAGAATGTTCTTAGCACTCCTGCTCCATCCACTTGAGCGGACTCTTCAAGTTCAATAGGTACGCCTTTAAAGAACTGTCTAAACAAGTAAATGAAGATTGCTGAACGAATACCTTGTCCAAATGCTGCAAGAATATACATTGATAAAACATTACCAATCAAAGATATTCCTAAGAAAGTATGTTCATTCATAATCCATGAACGAGATCTATCTAAGGCCTCATTAGGAACAACAATTGTAAATAATATTATATAGAATATCAAATTGTGTCCAGGGAATTTTAATCTTGCAAACGCATAACCTGCTAAAGCAGTGGCAATTACTTGAATCAAAGTTGTTACTGATGATAAAACCAAAGTGTTAAAGAATGACTCAGTATAAGACAACATTTGAGCTGCAATTTGGAAATTAATAATACTAAATTGAGCTGGAATCCATACAACTTGAGCATTTGAAATGTCAGTTGGATGACGTAAAGCTGCTGATAACTTTTCAAATATTGGTAATAAAATTACAAAGCATAATCCTATAAGAATGAAAGCACGTAAAATAGAACCAACAGTAATACCCAATTTCTTAGAGAAAACTTTTCTCTTAACTGGATCTTTAAAACTATCAAAAATACTTTGTTTAACTTCTTGATTATTCGTCATGATAGAACACCATCTTTCTAATTGCAAGTAATACTATAATAACCACAGCAAAGCTTACTAAGCAGAACAAAATTGACATCGCTGCATATATTCCATCGTTTGTAAGATTTCCTGTTCCAGCTGTATAAGTCACATCACCAGCAATTTGATATTTACTCATTATTGAAAGCAAATCTGATCGTAAGAACGAGTCAACAACCGTATAAACTCCCGCGGTCAGCATCAGAGGAGAAACCATTGGGAAAGTAATTTTCCAGAAGATTTCATACTGAGTTGCTCCTTCTATCTTAGCTGCCTCGTACAAGTGTTTTGGAACAGATTGAATACCTGACAAGAAAATCAAAATCTGAACACCTGAATACGATATAACATCGAAGATAGAATCTGAAGCATTTGTCAAGAAGTTTACAGCCGTAACTGGAACATTAGCATTGGTTAAGAAATCGCTAAAGTTAAACATCGTACTAAATACATCTTGACCAGACTCTTCCATTGCATCAGTTAAAGCTTGTCCTGTGCTCATTGCTGCTTCAACAGCTTGAGAGTTAAAGATAACAGGCATGAAGAAGACAGCTCTAACAAATGAACGTCCACGGAATTTAGAATTCAATACAACTGCAATAATCAAACTAAAAATAAGAATCATTACGACGTTTAGTAGAGAATCTAAAAATACATCTCCAAGAGTATCTTTAAATGTTGAATGAACATTCCAAATATATTTATAATTATCCATTCCAACCCATTCTGTAACAACACCTAAAGTTTCATTTGTGTCGCGAAGTGTACCTGCACGATAAATATTAGAGAAACTAAAGACTATTGTTGTAATAAATGGGAATAAGAAGAAATATATAAATCCTATTATTAATGGCAATATAAAGATATATCCCCATAAAGCTTGTCTTTTCTTATAAGTAAGTTTTGTTTGCATAAAGCGCGTAAGAGCACTTTTCTTAGCAACCTCACCTTCAGTTAACTCACCATGGCTTTCGCCTTTTATTTTTCTAAATATCTTTTTGATAAATTCTGAAACGGCATAATATATCTTTACAAACAAACCACCAATTGCTTTAAGAACTGGAAGTAAGCACTTAGTTAAGAATAAATGAACATATTTACCGACAAATACTAATGCTGTTGAAATTACTTTGTAAATATTTTTAAATACCCAACCAATACCAAAGAAGAGATAATGGAATATCGCAAAGAAATAGTTCAAACCAACAAGAATGCCATTTCCTACTTTTTTGAAAAAGTTACTATTCACAAATTATTCCTCCTTTCCAAGTTCTTCAATTGCATACCAGTTTGCTCTAACAGCAATACCACTAGCAGCATCAACATAATTTGAATTGCTATAATTTATAATAATTGTTAATCCATTTTCATAACGAACACGTACTAAATTATCATTAATTATTTCATGATCAACAAGTCTTGACTTATATATACCAGAATTATTAAGAACCTTATTCATATAAATAATCTTTTCTTTCCAGTTTGCATAATAAGAATTGTAATAAGATGTATAGTATGTATCTAACAATTCACTTGTATCTGATGAAGATACTTCAAATAATAAATTAGAACCTGTTTCAATTGCTTTTAGAATATTCCATTCAATTGAGTTATCATTATTATAATTGATTGTAGGTGAAGTATAATCAAATAATCCGCTACAAACAAGTTGATATAATGGAATTGAATAGTCAATAATAGGAAGTAAAGTTGTCTTTACAGGAACACTACTTGCCACATCAACATATTCAAATGCATAGTCAAATGGACTTGAAAGCATTATTTTTTTACCAGTTGCTTTAACAGTTTCTAAAGCATTTCTTTGGTACTTAGTATCATCGCCAGAATAAACTTGTCTATTTCTTGAATAATCAGAATTCTTAGAATCACCGATTCCATATAAAGCTATTCCATCAATCTCAAGTTTGCTGTAATTCTTCATATATTTTGTTAATAATGAATTATAGAAGACAGGAGACAAGTTTCCACCAGCTCCACGACTTGAATCTGCTAAACCAGTTGATAGAACATATTGTAATACGCTTGTTTGAGAACCAGATATAGATTTTGTATTATATTTTAGACTTCCAAATGGCATATCATATCCCATACCATAAGTTACATCGAAATCTAAGAACATACTATAACCTTTTTCTTTAACTTTACGATATAAATTTATTAAATCATTTTTACCGCCTAAGACACTAGATACATCCACTTTATAAGTGATTGGATCTTGTCCTTCATCATCAGTCCATAATGTATAATCTACATTCATTGAACTAATACCATTATTTGTTAAATCATCAATAATTGTTTCAGCTTCTTCAAATGTTGTAAGTGATCTTTCAGCTTCATAAACAACACCTAAAAGAATAGTTTTCTTTTTATATGCACCAACAAAAGTAAATGTTGGAGTTGCAACTGTTGTTTCATCTTTCTTTGATTCTAAGTTATATTTATTAATTAAATATTCGCGGTAACACTTAGCAACAGTTGTATAGTCTAATCTATTATTTTCATCTGGTTTTATAAATTGATATTTATAAACAACATCAGATTCATATAATTTTTCACTAACTTTTACATAGCTAGATGATGAAGTTATCTTAACATCTTCAGTGCTACGATAGTAAGTACTAAAGTATGCATAATTGTACATTTCAATTCCACTAATAGCTGATTCACGACGGAAGTTTGCTGTAATAGATGATTGAGCAGCACCTTTATCAATGATAGCTACGATACCATAATTACGACTTTGTTCTAAGAAACCAAACATAGGGAACATTAGTGTTTCAGATTCATATCCCATTGTTTCTTGGTTAATCGCTGAATCTCCACCATAAATAAACTTCTCAGCATATTTACTTACACTTTGTTTGTCCTTTTGACTATTGAAGGAAATAATTGCTCCGCTACCATCAGGTAAAATAATTTCACCTTCTGCTGTAGCATCATTATTTGCTGTAATATATTTACATATTTCAACTTTGTATAATTTCTTATCATGTTTGAAATATGATGCAACATTTTCAGCGTCACTTCCTAATCCCTCAATAATTGCTTCATTAATCACAGTTATATCTAAACCGCCATCAGTAATCATAAAACGTAAAGCTATTTGATAAGCACTTGATGAAGCTTCTGATAAAGCATCAAATTTAGTATTTTGTTCTTCTGTAATTTCTTTTGTTAAACCATTTTGGTAAGCACGATATTCAGAATTACTATCAACTGCATGAGCAACGCCTTCATCATCATTAATCATACGATTTCCGTTTTCATCAAAGTAGAAAACTTTATTTTCCGAATCAATGAATAAATAATTACCTTGTAAATCACGAGCTTGATATCCTCCATAAATGAAAGCTTCATCAGATGTAATCACACCATCGCCATTGTAATCATAATATACTACAATGTCATTGTTCTTTTCATCAGAAAGAGTCATAGCATGTTTTTCATAAATCTTTATTTTATCTGCTTTTGTTTCATCAGAAATTAAATAATTATATAATTTCTGTTCTGTATCATATAGTCCATATTGTCCAACACATAAGTATTCATATAATGATTTAGATGTAAGAGTTTGATTTGCTTTAAACTCTAATTTACTATTATCCATATTTACACGGTCATTTACAGTTGTAGTAGCTTTTTGAGTGTTACCTTGTGTATCTGTATATTCGTATGTAATTGGATAATAACCTTCACTAAATAATGTATTACTAATTATTGAAGCAGTAAGGAATGGATTAATTTTAATTGGTGAGCCTGCACAGTTGCAGTTTTCCCCATATTTAAATTTTAAATTACCTTCTTCATCAACAAAATTAAATATTTGCCAATAACCTTTTTCTTTATTTAATATTTCATTCTCATCTTCTGGAACTTCAGTATATGTAGCATCAACAACACCAAAGTTCTTATTATCAGCCGTATATTTAATTGTTCCTAAACCATTTTTAAGAATATATAAAGCTGCTTCATTATCAAAACAATAACCAAAACCATAAGCATAAGCATCATCTTTAATATCAGAATTAAATTTACTAGCTACATCGATTTGATATCCTTCAGAAACAAAATTTCCTTCTTCATCGTAAACATTAACTTTAGTTTTCTTAACTTCACTATCAGAATTATACTTAAAGAAAGTATTTCCGATAAAGATTTCTTCAAAGTCAGAACGATCAAAGTATTTAGGGAAAGTTTCAAGTAAGTTCGAGAAATCACCGATTTGATATAAAATATCAATTGAACCATCGGCATTATATCTTAAAGAATAATGTTTTTCATTAGTTCCAGCTAATGTATTAGAATACATAACACTCTTGTCATAACTTGTAAGAGCATTAAGAATCTTTCCATTTTCATCTATTGGATAAAGAGTTATATTTGATTTTTCATCATTTGAAGCACCATTTATGTTCGCCGAAACATACATTAGTTTTTCTTTTGTTGTATCACCCTTTGTCCAACCAGTAAGTTTTTCATAAATTGAAACAATTGTTGTATCTTCATTTATGTACATTACATATTTATCAGTATCTGTAACATACTTTTTCGTATTAATCGCTTCACCATTAACTAACCATTTTGTTTTACCATTCTCAACAATTGCTTCAGGAGAGATAAAACCATCTTCTGTCCACTCAATATTATCATCGTAGTCAATTGAGGCAGCTTTTAATCCTCCTGTAAAGAATAAGAGAACTAAAACAATTAACATAATAACAATCAAAGAAGGAATTATTAATCGTAATCTTAAATATTTATACTTCATAACAACCTCCTAAAAATACCTCAATGAAATTTCTTGATATATTGTATAAACAAATCCTGCCATTTTTTGGAACAAGTCAAATGCCAATATACCGATAAAGCAAATTACTAGAAGGGCTATTGCCGTTGCTACTAGTGTTAAAATACACTTACCTAAACCATATTCATGAATTGATATAAATCCAAAGAATGCCATATAGCACATTAAGAAGATACCTAATCCATTAATTAAACTATATAGTGCTGATTCACCTTGTGTTAGGAAGTTACTAGCTACCATACCAATAAGTTTAGACCAGCATAATGGGAATAAAGAATATGAAATCATCATAAAGATTTCTTTCATTTTTCCTTTTCCATCAAATAATGTAGTAATACTCCAATTTGCAACAGTTATAATTAATATTATTCCTACAACATATAATATTTCTTTAAAAGAATTTAAAGATGTAACATCTAATGTAGGATCCATTATAAAGCCTGTATATTGATAACTAAGAATATTTAGGAATATTGTGAATGCAATAAAACATATTGAAACCCACATTTTCCCTTTCTTTTCACGCTTGAAATCATCAAAGCCTTTTATTGGATGAGACATAATATATAAAGGATATGTAATAAATTCAGCTTTGAATATCTTTAATCCTTTAAGAATTGCTCTGCCAATTTTGCCAAGAGTAGACTTGAAATTAAAGGTTTTTGTTTCTTTTACTGTTTCGTTCATTATAGCTCATCATCCTCCTCTACTCCATGTTTTTTATTTTTAATCTTTTTAGCTGTTTTTAGTACAATACTTGCTCCAACAAGAATTAATACTGCAGCTCCAACATATGGGAAATACTTCTCAATCAAATCATCACGATATAACTTATATGCACGTGAGAAATATTTTACATCTGCGCCTTTTTGGAAGTTAAGCATTGCTTCTTGATATCTTCCTTCGTTATATAATTTTTTACCAACACCTACGTAAGCTAATTCGTACGCAGGATTTGCTTGAATTACATTTTGCCATTCATCAGCAGCTTTATCAGCATCACCAATGTATTCATAGTAAACAGCTTTATTGATGCTCTTAGCAAAATCTGTTGGTTGATAACGTAAGACACATTTGTTTCCTTTATCTAAAACAAGTAAATTTTCTCCTTGATAAGATACTGCTACAGGTATCTTAATATCTGTTACTTGGTTTCCTGAACCACCTGAAATATATAATAAGTTACCTTCATTATCATATGTAAATAATTTATTTCCTTTTGAATCAGCGACAGTATAAACACCATAATCATTAACTGTTATCGCAACGAAATTACTTGAACCAGCGTTACTACCAGTTTTTATAGTAATTAAGTCTCCTACAGGGTTGTTATAACCATTACGTTTTAAAACATCACTATTAGTTTGATTAATTTTCTTAATCATTGTACTTGTAGTTGTTGTTCCGTCAGCATTCTTTATAGCTCCTGAAACAGTATACAAAAATCCTTTACTATCAATAGTTAAATTATTGAAAGAAGTTTGAAGTATTGTTGTTTCTTGAGCTAATTGTTCTTCTGTCTTTTGACTTCTCTTTAGGGCATCCCAGAAAGATAATGTTGTATAGTTTGTACCAACAAATGTCATAAACGAACCATCATAATTTATTAATAATATACCTTCATATATACCAGTAGAAATAACATACATTCTACCACTTGAATCAATTACCATTTTTGTTGGCTCGAATTTTGAAGTAAAATCTACGCCTTCTGGTGCAGAAACAACTTGAATAACTTCGAAAGTTGTTGGATTAACAATTAATATTTGTTGGTTTTTAGAATCACACAAATATAATACATCTTCGTAAACTGTTTTTTCATTTTCATCTAAAACGATTTTATAATTGCTATCACGAAGTGGTCTTTTAGCACGGTATACACCAGCTAAAGCATTGCATTCGATATATAAATTATTACTTTCTGTTCTTTTTTCAAATGGAGTATTTTTTACACTTTCATATTTGCTTTGATTATCAGCTGTCCAAAAAGTAGTTGATGAAGCAGTTTTTGTTCCATTTGATTCAGTATACTTAGCAGTTTTTATTTTCGCAAGTTCGGCATTTGTAAAGTTCCCTGGATCAATTGGAAACTTAGTAACTGTTTTAGTCCAATTTAAGTTAGCATCAAAGATAAATAAATAGTTTGATGATGAATCAACAATATATATTGTCTCAATACCAGTTTCTTCATCAGTATAGATGAATAAATCACTTGGACTATTAAATGTATTGTAACTTTCTTCGGTTGAGAAAGCACCTTTCCATGCATCTGAAAGTGTATTAAATACATTTTCTTCAGTAACATTGTATCCTACTGATGACTCGATAATCTTGCCATCACTAGAATACATATAACCAAAGGCATTAGTGTGAAGAGTAAATGTTAAAGCAACACACATTAATAAAACTATTAAAATTTTCTTCTTCATAATCATTCACCTCGCCCTTTCTATTTCATTCCTGAATGAGCCATTGTTTCCATAACGTTGCTTTGTGAGAAAATGAATACAGCAATTGGCACAGTAATCATTATTAGTTGTACGGCATTTAATGTACCTGTACGAGCAACACCAGCTGAGGCAATCTGATTTATAGCATAACTTAACATTTTTAAATCTTCACGATAAATAGTTGTTGAACCATATGTATTCCATAAACTTTGGAAGTTAAGAATTACAAGGGTAATCCAAGCTGGTTTAACTAGTGGCATAACAATAGTCCAGTATATTCTGAACTCACCTGCACCATCTAGTTTTGCAGATTCGATATATTCCATATTTATTTGGTCCATAAACTGTTTCATTAAGAATAGTCCTAATGTTCCACCAACAACAGGAAGAATAATTGACCAGTGTGTATCAATTAATCCTAACCAGTTAAGAATAATGTAGTTTGGAGTTGCTGTAACGCTTGATGGGAACATTAATGCATATACGATTAATGAGAATATAACTTTTCCACCAGGAACTTTATATCTTGATAATACGTATGAGCACATTGAAGCAACTATTACGTGTCCAAATGTACCAACAATTGTTACATAAACTGTGTTAAATAAATATCTTGAGAATGGAACTAATGATGTTCCTAATACAACACCTAAATCAGCGAAGTTATTCAAAGTTGGATTCACAACAAAGATTGTTGGAGGGAACTTAAATATTTCATCTAATGGCTTGAAGGCGTTATTGACAATCATAACTAAAGGAAGAATTGAAAGAGTTGCGGAAACAAGAAGGAATAGGAATAAAACTATATCTCCAAATTTCGAACGATTGATACGTTTTTTCTTTTTTGATCTTCTCTTTAGTTTCATATCGGAAATCTCAGCAAAAGGTCGAGAGTCTATATGACGAGCTTTTTTAAGATTCTTCTGTTCAAACTTTTCTCTTTCGATTTCATCAACAGATTTTGTTACTTTTTTCTTTAATGATGCCATCATTAAGAACCTACCTTTCTGATTAATTTTCTAATTAAGCTATTTAAACCAATTGAAGCTAAGAATAGAATTGTAGCAATTGCTGAAGCATAACCTAATTCATATCTTGTGCTTGTATAGTCGGTTAAATGGTTAACTATTGTATGACCTGCATATTGTACTGATGGGAATCCACAAAGAGCAGTAGTAATTGCTCCAACTCCCAATGTATTTGAAATCTGAATTACGGCACTAAATAACAATTGCTCTTTAATACAAGGAAGAGTTATATACCATAATTCTTGCCATCTATTTCTGATACCATCGATAGCACCAGCTTCGTAGAACTCTTTGTTAACACCTTTTAAACCTGCAATTAAGGTTAAGAAGTTAACACCTAAACTACTCCATAATTGGACTAATATTACAATTGGTAATATCCAGTCAGGATCTTTCAGCCATAGGATTGGTTCCCTGATTATATTCAGATTTATCAGGATTGAATTCATCCATCCATAATAGTCACTACTAAAGATTAACGACCAAATTGATACCGCACCTGTTAAGGCTGGAGCATAGAACAAGAATGTAACTATTGCTCTTAAGAATCGAGGAAGTTCATTAATTAGCCATGCAAAGACGAATGATAACAAGTATCCACCAGGACCAACTATAACAGCAATAATCAATGTGTTCTTTACTGCTGTTATGAAGATTGTATCTTCAAGGAATAAATCTAAATAGTTATCCCATCCTCGCCAGTTTGGAGGAAATTGTAGCATATTAAAGTCTGTAAAACTACATAAGAAACTTATAATTACTGGTACAATTGTAAATGTTGTAAACAGTAATAAATATGGGAACATCATCAAATATAATTTACGATTTAAATATATTTGACGTCTCTTTGGTTTCTTTTTACTCCAAGCATCTACTTTTTTATGTTTATCTTCAAACCAATTTTTAATTTTCTTCCAAAGGCTTACTTTTTGTTCATTATTCATTTCCATAAATTATTTACCTTCTTCCTTAGTTGGTAATCCGAACTCTTTACGTTTTCTTGTTATCTCACTGTTGATTAATTCAACGTATTCAGCAAGTGTTTCACGTGGATTAGAGTCGTTATTTATAACTTCACGAATAGCATTTTCTAGATTACGTCCAATATAATATCCACCAGCAACTTCTGGGATACCAAAGGCATTATTGAATTGTGATAATAAAATATCTAATTCATCAGAACTCCATGGAAGACTTTGTAAAGCATTTATGTTAGCTGTATTATTACGAGCTCCACTTCCTAAAATTGATTCAATTTCAATTGAATACTTTTCTTGTATTTCATTTGAAGACCACCATTTTAAGAATGCCCATGATTCTTCTGGATGTTCTGTTTGAGCCATTATTATTGATGATGTAATACTTAAAACACCTTTATTATTAATATTTCCATTTTCATCCTCATAACCAGGTAGAGGTGCGAAAGCCCATTTACCAGCGATATCAGGAGCAAATACTGCTAAAGTGTTATATAATGTGTAACCTGAGATACCTATTGGCATTTCACCACTACGGAAACGGTTTGTAAAGTTTGCTGACTTTTCAAATCCATAGTCTGTGAAATAACTACACCATTGTTCGAAGGCCTTCTTAGCTGTTTCTGTTGAGAAGTCACATGCTGTTTGGTCATCAGTATAGAACTGTCCTCCCATTTGATAGAGGATTGTAGAGAAAATCTGTGAACCAGCATTCTCAAATGGTAAGTAGAAATCAAGGTTCTTAACACTTAATTCTTTAACTAGGTTAGTAACGTCATCCCATGTTTTTGGAACTTCCCAACCATTTTCCTCAAATATATCTGTACGATAGAACATTACTAAGAATGATGCTGTATTAGGGAAACCATAGCATCCACTATCTGGATCATCGATGTCACCTAACATCATAGGAATCATTTCTTCACGAGTAAATCTTTCATCAACAACTTCTTGGAAGTCATCAAACTTCTTTAGGTCATATACGGCGCCACGAAGAGCATAGTTGATAGGTAAACCTTCACCTACGTTAATTGCTACATCTGGTCCCGTTCCAGCAAGTGTTGCTGGCAATAAAACACTTGAAGCTAAAACTTTTAAGACAACATTACAATCATAATCTTTGTAATTGTCAACTTCTTTTTCAGTTTCAGGATCTTCGTATGTAAAGTACATATCGATTAAGTTCTTTATAACGTTAGCTTGTTCACGTCCTGAAGTTTCACTTGTTAAGAACCAAACTTCAATTTCGTGATCAAATCCTTCTTCACTTGTTACACCGATTGATTCATAATCGAAGAAGAATGAACCAAAGAAACCACGAACACCAAACCATAATTCTTTCAAAAATCCTTCTTCAGCGTGTGGTAATTCAACCCCTTTTGGTGCTAAGTAGAATGATTCAATAGTTAATGTTTGATCTTGAACATCCATTACCCATGTACCTAATGAAGAAAGGTTTGTCTTAAAGGCAGATAAGTCACGAGTTACGTTACGAGGATTTGTTGCGAATCCACCAACATCTTCTGCTTCACCATCGCCATTATAATCTACATATCCACCGATTTGGATAACAAGTTTATCTAAGACATTATTCAAACTACTCTTTTCACCAGTAAGTTTTGTAATGTATTTTGATACAGCATTTAATTCAATTGCGCAATCAGAGAATATCTTTTGTAAATCAATCTTTTCACCGTTTTCATCAGTTCCAAGTCTTGAGTTTTCACCATAAATGTTATAATCAGTATAATCATCAGGATTAGTTGTTGTGATAGCAATAATCTTTAAATATAAACTATTTAATTTATCTACCACTTTATTAACTCTACTTATAGCAGAACCATAATCACCTAATGTAGCTTGTAAAGTTAATTTATGTTCTCCTTTTGTTAGATATAAGTAATATATTTCACCTTCTTGATTACCAAGAGAAATCATACTATAATCAGAATTGTAGTAGAAACGAAGGTTAGCTGCTTCATCAAATGGTTGCACATCATCAACTAAAAGTTTACGAGTTGCAAACATACCACGTGATAAGTCTTGTTTAGCTCTAAAAGCTAATTGATAGAAACCTTCTTCTTCAACATTAACTGTCCAAGAGATTGAATCACCAGCAGATGACCATTTAGAACCACCAATTGCATTATATTTTGTTTTAACAGGGTCAACAGGGTAATTTCCTGAACTTGTACGATCTGATGTTGGATATAATGTTTGATTTGATGAAGTTCTTCCTGAAGCTTCAGCTTCGTATTTATAGTTGCTAACTTCACCTAATGTCATTTGTTTTTCAGTATATTTACTGATATATTCAGCGTAAGATGGAATATTATAATCATGAGTATCACAAACTTTTAGTTCTGTAATAACTAGATTTTCTTTAACACTTTCAAAAGCAATTGTATTATCCCCTTCTTTTAAGAAGATTAGATATGGTTTTACAATATAACCTGTGGTATCTTGCAAATAAACATCTTTGCAATATTGATATACTTCTTTTTGACTTGGTTTTAAGTCATTACCATTGATATCTTGTTTTATTTCACCTGCATCTGTATATTCACGAGAGAAAGTCATAGTTAGTAAATCATCAAATAATACTTCATCATTAACTAAAATCTTTCTTTGAACAGCTGCGCCTTTACCTTTAGGAATAAAATAGCTTATCTTCAAATAGTAAAAACCAGTCTTTTCAACGTTTTTCACTGTGTAAGTAACTGTTCCTTTTTCACCAACATATATACCAGTATCACCATTTAAATAACTTGCATATAAGTCGATATTTCCATCAGTTGAAGGCCAGTTTCTCTCCCAATCATTTGTATTAGTAACAACTCCATCGTTTCCATTTATAACAATTTCACTGTCTAATGTAGCACTCATATACTCTTTATAGATTGAACTAAATTGTAATGTGCTATTTTCATTTGTTATTTCATTAATATCATATGAATCAACTTTGCTGCTTTCAATACCAACAGTTGTTTTAATATAATCTTGATAAGATCCTGATGGTATTTCATCGCTTGAAAGGCTTGAGTTTGTTGTTATGTGTCCATCTTCCACATAGCTTGAGATAACAACATATGTTAATACTCCAACTAAGAGAATAAGTATTGAGAACAAAACAACCTTTTTCACAATTTTCGGATTATAAGAAATTTTTTTCATTATTGTTTTCCTCTTTTCATTAGAAATAATTTTACTTCTGCTATAGTTTCAAAGAAATCTGTTAAATGCTTTTTGCTTCTCTCAAAGCCACCAAACTTATTTCTTGAAAGCCATACTTTTTCTTGATTAGCTAAATATTCATCTTTACGTTCTAAGCAATAATCTAAATATTTAATCTTTTCTTCTAAAGACATATAATCATTAATCGCAACACTAAAATGATTAATTATTTTTAAAAGAGTTATTGTTTGCTTGATTTCATCACAAACAAGCTTAATTTCATCATTACATACTAAAACATATTTTAAATCTTCTAACTTACTATCAAAGAATTTTTCTAAAATTTCATATTTTTTCAAAGAAAGAGCATTAAGTCCTATTTTTGAGACATAATATTCATATAGGGTAATCCCTGCTTTCTTAGCATCATTAGGGGCAACGCTAGCCCACATAAAGCGATAAAAACTCTTTGTTCCATTTGAAGAATAGCCTGTATCAAAACGATAATAATTACTCAAATCAATGATAATATCAGCTAATATTCCTTCGTTTTGTGATGATTTATATAAATACTCATTTAGAGCATCTCTTACATTTAGGATTGTACCTTCTTTATGGTTCCACGAATACATTCCCATAAAGATTATTGGTGCTAAACTAACATTCCAAAATTGTAAGTGGCCAAAATCACCCCAATCAGTAAGAATTACTCCTTCGCCCTTATAATCATAAACTGCGTCAACAGCATTTTTGATATTTTCATACCAATCAATGTATCTACCAAAAAAGCTTGACCAACTACATGTGCCTGGAGCACACATAAAAGCAACATTCTTTTCATGTAACTTTTTCGCATGTTTTGCAAATGAATAATTTGCATCATATCCCCAATCAATAAAAATCATATCTTGAGGAATTCTGTCCCACTTGTCATCATGTCTGACAAGTACATCGCCCCACATTAGTGGCGTTTTGTTGTACTTTTTCACTTCATTATAAGCTTTATTCATATAGTCAAGATATAAATCCTCACGATTCATACCTTCAGTTAGTCCATGTCCAAGCTCAAATGGTTCATCAAAGTTCATATTAAAATACTTAGAGTTACTAATAGTAAGCATATCTTTATACATTTTCTTAACAAGTTCGATTGATCCTTCATTTAAAGGATTTAAAGTACTTGGTTCTCTCAACCTTCCCCAAAGATTGATGCCACCAGGGCAAACAGCTAAATCTTTAAATTCATCCTTTTCTAACCAATCGGCCATATGGCCAAAACCATTTTGATTAGGAACAAGATCAATAAACCTTTCATTAGCATATTTTTCTAACTCTAAATATTCATCAACTGAAATATAACCATCTTCTTCTAAATACTTTGCAAATGATTTGTATTCAAAAGAAAAACCTTCAACATAAAGTTCTAAATGATTCATTTTAAGTTGCGTCATTAAGTCAATTAGTTTTTTGATTTCTGACACTTTAGCCACTTTATTACGGCTAATATCTAGCATAAATCCTCTAACTTTTGTTTTAGGTCCATCAAAAATTTCCATTTTAGGAATCGAATAAGAATTTTCAGAAACTTTGATGTAGTGAACTAAAGTTTGAGTTGCATAAAAAGCTCCAGCCTCATCACTATATTCGATGTTAACCCTTTCATCGATTTTGATATAATAATTTTGGCTTGCAATTGCACTATTTAGTTTATAAATAACATCTGCTTCCTCAATACTATTTGTTTCTAAAAACTCAATGTTTTTATCAAAGTTTATAAAAACGTTTACTTTTTTTTCTAAAAATAAATACTTTATAGGTTTATTAAAGTTATAATCTCCTATAAATTTATTAACTTTTTCTACTGAAGGGAAAAGATTTAACATAAATTATCTCCAATGTATTTATAGATTATCTAATATATCATATTATAGCATAAAAATGCTTTGTTTTCAAGATGTATTAATTAATGATTACAACGTTTTTTTCTTATCCGCTTCTATGTTTTCATATCTTTTCATTTGTTTTCATGTTATTTTCATTTTTGTCTTAATAATAATTTCCTATTAAATTTATTATTTGACAAACAAAAAAGATTCCCTTTTCAAGGAACCTCATTATAAATATTATCATAGATATTACTAATTGATTTAATAATATCTTTTTTTACTTTAACCGAATTAGAGGAAATAAAATATTTAAATAGCATACAAACTAAAGCATTAATTCTTTCATCAATTTCTTCTTTTGAAGCATTAATGTTTTCATATTCACTTTTTATATTTAAACCTACATATAATCTATGTCCTGTAATTATTTCATTAAAGTAAACTTCTTCGATCGATATTTTATTTCCCATTATTTTGACTCCTAATATTATTATGTCAAAATAATGTTTTGATTATTCATTTACGTTATTTGATGTTTTGAGGAGTTTTTGTCCAAAGTTCCTTAAGAAGTTTTTTTCCCTTCACAATACTTTCGCAGTCGTCTCGTAAAAAGTCTTTGTATGTAAAGAAAATTGTTCCTAAGACATTATCTAAGTTTTGATTATACATTAATTGGTTAGGGATTTCTTCAGGATTTGCCCATGCTCCTTCTTTCGAATAACGATAGAAAGCTTGTCCCATATATAGTTTTGTATTAGTCTTTTTAGATGCCCAACTCCACCAGTCAGCTAAATCAGCATAACGGACTAAACATTTTTCCTCTCCTTTTTCGTCAAGTTTTGTACTATCCATATCAAAATAGTTTTGAGGAACAACGTAATCAATCCATCCTTCTTCCATCCATTTATATATATCAGCATATAATCCCTTATAATTTGTTAAGCATCCTTTGCTGTTATTTGAGCCATACTCCCAAGCTGCTTCATCTTCTTTATCAAAGAATTTTGTATTTGTACGATATATACCAAATGGACTTATTCCAAATTCAACTTTTTTAGGTAGTTTTTGTAATTTGTCGTGAATTAATTTTATCATTAAGTTGACATTATTTCTTCTAAAGTCACTTACCTTTTCAAAGCTATTTTGGTTTTTCTTTGTTTCTTCATCAGGATCAGCAATGTCTTCATATGGATAGAAATAATCATCGATATGAACTGCTTTAATATTATAGTTTCTAGCAATCTCTATTATACTATCACTAACAAATTCTCTTACTAACTCATTTGCTGGATCTAACAATAATTTATTTTCTTTTGTTAGTATTGCGCATTCAGGATGAAGTCTTGCAAAATTATTTGGAGCTAATGTTTCTAGAAATTCTTCTTTTGTCATATTTGCTTCTTTTATATTAACTCTACCCGCACGATATGGATTTATCCATGCATGGACTTCAATACCATGTTTTTGAGCTTCTTCGCAGAAATAACCAAAAACATCAAATCCTGGATTTGTTCCCTCTTTGCCCGTTAGAACGCTACTCCACGGGTTTAATTTCGATTCATATAAAGCATCATTTACAGGTCTAACTTGAAAAATGATTGTATTCATATGATACTCCTCAAGAGTTTTAATAACATTTAATAAATATTCTTTAAGCTTATTTTGGCTTTCTAATGAAGTATCAGCCATTTTAGGAATATCAATGTTCGCAACTGTCGAAAACCAAACAGCACGCAATTCTTCACCTTTTTCTTCATATTTATCAGGTATTAAGACATCTTTTTCAGAATCATAATATTTAATATTTCCTTCGAAACAAAATCTTTTGATCGCTTTACTCATAAATTTCCTCCTCAATAGTTATTGTCTTTTCATCAGCATCTAAAGTTACTAAAGTGCCAATTGGCAAATTAATAAATGGAAAGCTGTGCCCACAAGCGAAATCATAAATCGTTGGTTTACCAAGTTTTCCTACATAGTCTTTAATAATATCAACATATGTCTGAGTTCCTTTTCTACCTTCACTTGGTTCGCATTCTGAAAAATATCCAAAAACAAATCCTTTGGCTTTTTCAAGCATTCCGCGCAAGCGAATTGATGATAGATATCTATCAATTTGATATGGTTCTTCAGTAACTTCTTCAATAAAGACAATTTTATCCGTAAAGTCCACTTCATATTCTGAACCAACCATTGTTGCTATTAAACTCAAATTACCACCTACTAGTTTGCCTGTAGTTTTTCCTGGTATTAATGTTTTGCATAAATCATTAGGATTTTTTAACACTCTACCCTTTTGTTTTTCTGTTAGAACTTTCCAAAAATCATTAAGTGAAAAATCATCACATACTTTTGAACCAATATACAAAGATACTAAACCATGAATTGTTGGTATTTCAGTCTTTTTATATATTGCATTAAGCAAAACTGTTATATCGCTAAATCCACAAATAACTTTAGGATTATCTTTGATTAGAGCATAATCAACTAAGTCAACCATTCTACTTGCACCATATCCACCACGCATACAAACAATTGCCTTAACACTTTCATCACGAAACATTTCATTTAGGTCTTCCGCTCTTTCTTCGTCTGTACCTGCCAAATAACCATTTTGCAATGTAAATGTCTTTCCAAATTTTATTTTATAGCCCATATTATTAATGATTTCTATCATTTTACTGTATTTATTATAAACATCATCTGGATTTTTAAAAGCAGGATTAATAATACCAATAGTATCGCCTTTTGATAGTTTCTTTAATAACATATTACAAATCCTTTCTCATTATATTAAATGATTGAACAATTCGTAAACCTGCATATAAGTATATGTTACGAGCTCGATTATCTGAACCAGTAAATAGTGTCATAAACTTAGCACCATTTTCTTTAGACTTTAAGCAAAGCATACAGAACATTGTTTTACCTAAGCCTCTCTTTTGGGCTTTAGGATGGATAGCAACACCAGTTAATGAGCCTCTTCCACTTGGTTCTGTGTGGACAGGTCCTGTGAAGCCTAAGATTTCACCATCTTTTTGTACAATTATTAGTGGGTCATGATTAGGTTTTGATATAACATTGTTTACTGATTTTCTAAAGCCTTCATTCTTTAGTTCATCAAACATTTCATCAAAACCATGATGTTTAGTTTCATCATAGAAAGTAATTGTATATCCATCTTTTTCATTCTCAGCAATTTTGTCTAAAACAGCCTCAGGCATTTCAAATTTTGTTAAGTCAATATGAAAAGCATCTTGTTGACCATTTGAATAATATTTATTTGCCAGAAGTAAGAAATAATATGGTGTATTATATGGTACAGCAGGAGCACCAGCATGCTCATGTTTATTATATCCAGGAACATACCATTTCAAATTAATTGGTGAGCCAAAATAATTTCTAATAAACGTTCTTCCTTCATTTTTTAAATAGTTTTCTAAATATTTCAAAATACTTGTTCCAATGCCTCTTCGTTGATAATTTCTATCAACAACTATCATACTTATATAGCCTGGAGAAGTTTCAGGATTTGAATCAAGATAATAAATAGCATTGCCAAATCCCACTAGTTTCTCACCAGAATAAGCACATATACTGCCTTCATTTTTATAATTAGGATTGTTTAAGAATTTATTTTCAAATTCTTCATAGTTTAACTCAGCATATATTGTATGACCATAGGCATTATTATTCCATAAATCAACTACTTCTTTTGTAAGTATTTTATTAAAAGGTTTTAAAATGATATTATCCATTGTTTATTCCTCCAAAGTTTGCAATTATAAAATTACCTAATTTTCCCCTGAATGGGATTAATAAAGTATTACTTCTAGTTGGGTGAACTCTATTTGATAAAAGAGTAAAACCAACATTATTAATACGATCTATAAAGACATTTGTTCCAGTAAAGCCCGTATGAAGAATCGTTTCAGAGCTTGCCAAATCACCAGCTGAACAGTAGTCGCCTTGTACAATCCATCCTAAACCTCTAGTATTACAAGTAAGAGCAATACCTTTATTTTCTTTAACCTGCGGCGTAAACATCAAATCAATGCTTGCTTCAGAAAAAATTTTCTTACCTTTGTATAAACCTTTATTCAAGACCATTTCAATAAAATGTTCGATATCACCACAAGTACTAAATAATCCCGCATGACCCGCAACACCACCAAGGATATATGAAAGCTCATCATGAACAAAACCACGAACCATTCCTTTCACTATATCATCATTGCGATTTTCAGTTGGGGCACATCTTTTTACATCTTTAGGTAAATATCCCGTATTTAGCATTTCTAAAGGTTTAAAAATATTTTCTTCAGCATATTCATCTAGGCTCATTCCTGATACTTTCTCCACAATCAAGCCTAACAAAACAAATCCAATATCAGAATATACAATTTTAGTATTCTTAGAATATGTTGTCTCTAATGCAAAGATTTTTTCTAGTGCTTCTTCACGCGTTTTAATCTTAGTAACTCCTTCAACGCCTGCAGGAAGACCTGACGTATGTGTCAAAAGATCCCAGAGGAGAATATCTTCGTGCTTAAACTGTGGCAAGTACGAAGAAACAGTATCAAACAAACGAATTTTTCCTTGTTCTAATAACTTGAAAATGCAAGAAGTTGTGCATATAACTTTAGTACATGACGCCATATCATAAAGGGTATCCAAACTATTCTCTTCAACAGCAGGAACTATCGCCTTTTTTCCAACACAGCCATAGAATTTTCCTTCGCTGCATACTAAAGCATATGTTGCCCCAGGAAAAACATTATTACGAGCAGCTTCCTCTAATATTTCATTTAATTTATCGATACGATTTTGTATTTCATTCATATTATTTACCTAAAACAATTTTATCCTTATAACGATTATAAAAGTTCAAATAACAAATCTTTTCAATATCTTCTTCACTATACCCTCTTTGACGCAATCCATCAATTATACGATAAGCTTTTGTTGCATCAGATACTTCTTCAATATTTGAATTAGGAAATTCAGATAAATAATCCATAAAGTCAAAACCAAAACATAAATTATCAATCCCCATAATATTTCTTGCATAATCAACATGATCTAAGAAATGTTCTAAATCTTGGTTTTGAGGATTATCACTAACAAAATTATTAGCAAGGGTCAAACCAAACAAGCCATCAACTTTCTTCAAAGCTTTCATTTGGTCATCAGTTAAATTACGAACATGACCACACAAAGACTTAACTAAACCATGAGAATACATTATATTCTTATTAACAACCTCTAATGCTTCATAGAAACTCTTTTCATTTAGATGTGCTAAATCAATAATCATTCCCAATTCTTCCATACGCTTGTAAAGCTTTTTACCTTTTTCAGTTAATCCACGATTAGGATCAGCTTTAGCTCCTGTTGCATAATCATTAGCTTCATTCCACGTTACCATCGCATGGCGGAAACCCATTTCATATAAAGTATCTAAATCTTCTATTGATTTTAAGTTTCTTAAACCTTCTAAGCCTAAAACAACTTTAAAGCCAGGAAGTTCTTCCATCTTTATTTGACTTAAGGCATTCTTTAAACCTTCAATTAAATCAAATTCATCAGGTGAATACATTGTCCAAATAGCACCTTTAATCACACTATTTTGTAACTGTTTCACATGATAATCTGTAAATTCATTTTCAATTCCTTTTTGTTTTTTACGATCTAAATCGTATAACATATCACTATGGGTATCAAATATTTGTATTTTATCAGTCATAATATAATTATTTATTAAATCCTCTTTCGTTTGTCTTTTCACAACTTCATATACTTTATCATTATTAACAAATACAACTCCAGGTCGCGTTAGATTATTATAATTCATTGACATTGTAAAGCAGTATGCTCCAGTAGCATATGTTACAATAGTATCACCAATTTTAGCTTTTGGTAGCATTACCTCTTTAGCAATCATATCTCCACTTTCGCAGCACTTACCAGCAATATTATACATATACATTTCTTTATCTTCCACTCTTGAAGCATTAGCGATAGTATATTTAGCATCATATAAGGCTTTACGAATATTATCAGGCATACCTCCATCAACAAACAAATATTCAACTCCTGCATAAGTCTTCTTAACACCACCACAAGTATATAATGTAATACCCGAATCGCCAACAATACTTCTGCCAGGTTCAATCATTATATTTTTAATACGAGAATTTAAATCCTCTATTTTTTCTTCAACAGCTTTTACTAGTATAGGAAGAAATCCTTCAATATCAACTACTGGGTCGCTATCTAAATATTGAATACCAAATCCTCCACCTAAGTTTAAAGTTTCAAATGTAAAACCATACTGTTTTTGCACTTCTTCCGAAAAATTAAGCATCTTTTCTGCTAAAGCTAAATATACATTAACTGTACTAATTTGTGAACCAATATGACTGTGAAAACCATCTAAGACTAAATACTTACTTTCTTGATATAATTTAAAGATTTTATCTAATAATTCTTTATCATAAATAGACTCACCAAATTTTGAATCTAAAAGCGATGTCTCAACAAAAGCATGAGTATGTCCTTCAATACCTGGATTAATACGGAATAATGTTTTTGTTTTGATTTCTAATTTTTCAGTTATTTTTTTTAATAATTTTAATTCATGTAAATTATCAACTACAATAAAACCAACATGGTTTTTTACAGCTTCCGTTAATTCTTCTTTAGATTTATTATTACCATGCAAAACAACCATGTCCATAGGAAACTTTGATTTTTTTAATAAATATAAATCACCAATTGAAATGGCATCAATAAAGACATTTCTTTCTCTTAATATTGAGCATAAACGAGGACAAATAAAAGCTTTAGAAGCATAAACAACTTGTGTGTTAAGCTTTTTGCTGTTAAAGGACTTTTTATACTTATTAATCTTATCAACTATTCCTTGTTCATCATAGACATATAATGGTGTCTGATATTTATGAGCTATTTCTTCAAGAGAAAAAGAGCCCATATATAGTTTATTATTAATAACTTTCATTGTTTTAGTTTTCATACACTACCTCTTTTAAAATTTCATTTAATAATTCATAAAATGATTCTTCATTTGTTATATCATTTAATCTGATTCGATATTTTTTTATATTGTCAATTGTTTTCATATAAAATGCTGCCATTGAACGCATTTCTAGTAAAGCAATTTTTTCGCTTTTTATTTTCTTTAGTTCTTCGTAATGATATTTTATCATTTCAATGCGTTCTTTAGGAGTAGGAACATAATCATAAGTCTTTGAAGTAAAATAATTATTTATATTTTCTAAAAGCCAAGGATTACCCATAGTTCCTCTACCAATCATTACATAGTCACATCCAGTATATTCAATCATTTTAATTGCATCTTCTACCGATTTTATATCACCATTACCAATTACTGGTATAGAAACGTTTTCTTTAACCATTTTAATAAAATCAAGGTTAGCTTTGCCAGTATACATATCACTTTTAGTCCGTCCATGAATAGCAATTAAACTAGCACCTGCTTTTTCGACAGTCTTAGCGATATCAATGCAATTAATATTATTATGGTCTACACCAGCTCTAATCTTTACACTCACTGGTACATTAGAAGCCGCGACAACAGCTTTTACCATCTCATAAACTTTATTTGGATCAGTTAGTAGCTGGCTTCCAGCTCCTTGTTTGATTACTTTTTTGATTGGACATCCCATATTTATATCGATAATATCTGGAGTGCTTTCTTCGCATACAATTTTTGTCGCCTTAGCCATATCTAAAGCTTCACCGCCAAAGAGCTGAACAGCTATAGGATGTTCGGTGCTGGACAGTTTAATATAATCTAGTGTTTGTTCATTTCGATATATTAAACCTTTAGCACTGACCATCTCAGTATACATTAAGGAAGCACCATATTCTTTCATTATCTTTCGATAAGCTAAGTTAGTATATCCAGCAAGTGGCGCGAGAATAACTTTCCCCTTTATTATGTCTTTGATACTTTTATCTTCTGTTTGTTTATCTTTCATTTATTTATCCTCAAAAAAAGATCTAGTGCTTAAGTCTCCATATCCACATGCCAAGTTAAGCTTAAGGCTGCTTCAATCACGACCTGACCTGGTTCACTGCCTAGTATTGGATATAGAGACCTAAACAATAGATCCTATTATATTATAACTTATTATAGAGATAAAATCAACACTTTTTCGAACGTTTTTTTTGAAAAAAATCTTTCATTAGTTTGGCAACTTCATCTTGCATTATTCCCCATGAATAGGATACTTGGTGATTAAATTTATAATCATCAAGAATATGAGCAACACTTACAACACAACCAAACTTAGGTTCAGTAGTTGAGAATACCACCCTGCTGATGCGAGCCTGGACAATTGCTCCGAGGCACATCAAACATGGTTCTAAAGTTATATATATAGTTGACCCATCTAAAAACTTTGTTTTAGTTTTCAAACAAGCTTTTCGTATAGCTTCTATCTCCGCGTGGGCTAAAACCATTTTTTTTGTTTCCCGCAGATTATGGGCTCTTGCAATTATTTTATCGTTTTGTACTATCACACATCCCACAGGGACTTCGTCTTTATCATAGGCTTTTAGTGCCTCTTTGTAGCATTCTTTTAAATAATATAAATCATCCATTATTGTTTTCTTTCTTATGATGAGTTACTTGGTGACAATGACGACATCTTGCTTCGTAATGTTCTTCAGCTCCAACAAGAATTACAGGGTCATCATAATCAGCAGGTTTGCCATCAATTAATCTTTGCGTTCTTGTTGCGAGGCCTCCACACACCTGGCAAATTGCATTAAGTTTTGTGACACAGTCAGCTCTAGCAAGTAGTTGCGGCATAACACCAAATGGTTCGCCACGAAAATCAGTATCCAAACCAGCGCATATGACTCTTACTCCTTCATTTGCCAAGTGCTCACAAACATCAACAATTCCCTCATCCATAAATTGCACTTCATCAAAAGCAATTGCATACGGATATGGTTTTTGCACATATTTTAAAACATCTTTTGATGTTTTAATATTTATTGACTCAACTTTTGTCTTATTATGAGAAACAACTTCATTCATACTATATCTATCATCAATCAATGGTTTAAAAACAATAACATTTTTCTTAGCAAACTCAATTCGACGAACTCGCCTTAAAAGTTCTTCCGTTTTTCCCGCATACATACTTCCAGCAATAACTTCAAGCCATCCTTCACGCAATTGTAAATCCATATCGACACCACTTTCCAAATATATTCATATTATTATATATTATACTAAAAATAAACTTAAAAAGAAAGGTTTTTTTTAATGAAAATACATTATTTTTTACATTTCATTTTTCATAAACTTTTAAAGAAAGTTTTAAAAAAACGTGTTTAAAACATTTGACTTTGATATCAAAAAGTAGTATAATAATATAGGTACTTTCTATGGTTACTAAAACTATGGCGGAAGGAGTAATAAACATGAAAAAAGATATTCATCCTAAATACCAAAAGGTTACAGTTGTTTGTACAACTTGTGGGAATACATTTGAAACTGGTTCAACATTAAAAGAATTGCGTGTTGATACATGTTCAAAATGCCACCCTTTCTATACAGGAGAACAAAAGTTTGTTCAAGCTGCTGGTAGAGTTGAACGTTTCAATAAACGTTTAGAAAAAAAGGCAAAATAAAAAATATGCTTAACATCGAATTGTTAAGCACTTTTTGTTATTTAAAATACATATTAAATGTAAAAGGAGTTCTTTAAAATGAGAGACGAGCGAATCCAAACAAATACTGGAAAAACAATTGGTATAATTCGATATTCTGATAATGGCGACCAAATAGCCTTTAACTATCCTGAAATGCGTATATTAGGTTACTATCGAAAAAATCTTAATGTTACAACAACGCTTACTGGAACAATTATCGCTAGAGGTAATGTTGTTTCAGCGTTACTATTTTTCGATAAAGACAAACTTAAATAAGATTTTAAAAAATAAAAGCTATTAATCATTCTATATAATTTGTGATATAGTTTGGTTAATAGCTTTTTTTCTTAGAATTGAACTTTTGGAGCTTCTCTTTCTACTTCATTTGTAATTTCAAAGAATTTTGCTTGTTCGAAATGGAACATACCAGCAATTATATTGCTTGGAAACATTTCAACTTTGTTATTGTACTTTTGTACAACATCATTATAAAATTGACGACTTGTTGAGATAGATTTTTCACAGTCTTTTAATTGTGACATTATTTCTGTAAAGTTTCTATCTGCTTTTAATTCAGGATATCTTTCTTGAACCATAAGCAATCTACTAATAGCTCCACTTAAACCTTTTTCGGCTTCAGCCATTTTTTCAACGTCTTTAGCTTGTGATGCTTGAGCGTATAGCCCTCTTGCACGAGCAAATTCGCCAAAAATTGATTCTTCGTGTTTAGCATATCCTTTTGCAGTCTCAACTAGATTGGGTATTAAATCAAATCTTTTCTTTAGTTGTACATCAACTTGACTAAGTTGATTTCTAACTCTATTACGTAATTGAACCAACTTATTATACGAACTAATAACAATTATTATTAATATCAATACAATAACTACCACAGCAACAATTCCTACTATTCCTCCTGTACTTAATAAAAACATATAATGCCTCCTTATAAATTATTTTTATCTTCCACCTCGAAAGCCGCCGCCTCCGCCACCAAATGAACTTCCTCCAGAGAATCCTCCTCCATGGCCACCAGAGCCACCTGAATTTCGAGCATTGTGAGCTGCAATTGCGCCCATAGCATTGGAGTATCCACGAGCATATACATGATTCATTCTATTAATCATATAAAATGAATAGTAATGACTACCTGGAGTATAGTACAAGAATGTTGCATCAGCAGTATCCATTTGAGGTAATTTTACTTTTAATTGTTCCATCACTTTTTCTGCAACCTTTAAACTTGTTGCATAAACTAAATACTCTTCCCAAATATCAATACCTGAAACAGAATAATCTTGTAATGATCCAAAGTCACACAAGAAATGCCTAAATGCCTTCCACATAGCATATTCTTCATTTCCATTAATACTTCTTTTCTTTATACTTGTTACGTATATTAAATATATAATTGATAATCCAATAATAGCAAATGCATGAATAGTAATATCTAATCCCATGCTTGATCCAATTAAGGCAATTAATATACCAATAACTATACCAATTACACCATAAATGGATACTTTTGCTTTAGCTTTCTTCGTATCGATAAAGAAATCAAAATTTCTAGCATCTTTTTCAATTGATTTAGTAAACTTACGTGCTTCATCTTGAAACCTTTGAGCATTACTATAACTCTTGCCATATGATTCGATTTCATCAAAGGTTACTCTTTCACCGTTACCGATTATATTGATTATAAAATTCAAAATATTCTTTTCATGTGGCATTAACCCATCTATATCTTTTTTAGTAAATACTAATTCATAATCTGCTTTCTTATCATTAATATCTCCCAAACAATTCAATTCTAAATATTTCCTTCGCACTAAATTTAAAATTGTAGCCGAGAAGTCTTCATCATTTGTTTTTTGGAAATAGTATAAATAACTCATTATCGCAGGAGGATAATTAGATGGTAATTCTCGATAATATTCATTATCAAATTTAGGAATAAATTCTTTATCGTATTTTTTATAAACTATTATCGTTATCACAACAAGACCAATAACTATAGCTATTGCTAGAATATCGAAAGACACTTGAATAGTATGAAGTAAGGCTGTTTCAGCACTTAATTCTTCTTCATAATTAAGAATCTTTGATTTCATATCAGCATTAACAGTATACTTTTCGTCAAGGCCTTTTATTACGTCTTTAGGAAAAATAACTCTGAATTCTAATTTATCATCTGAAGAAACATTCTTTGCATAAATATCAAAAGCATGATTTCCATCTTGTGTATAACTACCATTGCTAGCACTATGAACGTATCCATATATATCTTCTTTACTATATGTTGAATTAGGTAAATTAATTCTAACAGCCGCTTCTTTGGTTTTAAATCCTAAGTAATCAAACATAACATAGTTAAGTTCTGCACAATCATTATATGATGTTACCATACCAACTATTGTATATTCAATCGTAAAAGAGAATGTTCCCTCAAATTTGCCATAATCATTAGCATCTATATAAAGAGATTCACAATTGCTATAACAATAATCGTTATAGCAAGGGCACTCAATATCTTCCCCATATCTATTTTTATCTCCATTATACGATTTTCCAACATATACTTCTTCAGTTATTTCTTTTACGTTATCTTCATAAATATTTCCTTCATAAACTTTTACTTTAACACTGCTTTTAACAAGTTCCCCATTTCCAGCATTATACTGAATTCCCTTCATTAAAGGATTCTTTTCAAATCCTTTACTTGTATTAATATCACGATAGATATAATTATAATAACTCTTAAAGTTGATTACTAAAGTTTCACTGATATCAGCATCACCAGCCTCGTTAATGGTTATGGTTGACGAATAAACTTCAGCATAATTTGTTTTTGAATAATTGTATATACATATACCTGCCACAACAAATATAAATATTCCTATCGTCACAAGCAATATCTTTTTGCTATTCATATCTTTCCTCCATATATTTTGTCCAAAGAGAATTACTTTGGTAAGATATACTGCTAGTTACATTAAATTCCATATACTCCTTTGTAATAGGATGATAAAAACCAATTTCAATACATCTTAACCCTAAAGTATCGCCATACTTTTTCCCCTGGTAATTATATTTAAAATCATTAATTAGAGGATGAGAAAAAAGTGACATTTGTTTTCTTATTTGATTATACTTACCTGTAAGAAGTTCAATCTTTAGAACAGAAAACTTTGCCATTTTCTTTCCTTCATCAGGTAAACTAAAATGATTAATAACTTTATATAGTAATCTTGATTCTTTCCCACAAGTTCTCTCTACAGCCCTACCATTTTCTTTCTCAAGATAGTTAACAAGCTCTCCACTACCACTAAACTCACCAGCACAAACAGCTAAATATACCTTATGAAATTTGTGATTACGAATATCTTCAGATATTCTTGAAGCAGCTTTAGATGTTTTACAAAAAACCATTACCCCAGCAACACGTCTGTCTAAACGATGTACTAAACCTAAAAATGCTTCACCTTTTTTATTGTATTTTTTCCTAAGATATTCCTTTAATAATGATAGCATATCATCATCACCTGTATGATCAGCTTGGCTCAACAAACCATCTGGTTTTGTACATACAAGCAAATGATTATCTTCATATATTATTTCAATATGCTTATCTATGTTCTTATCATATATAAGTTCAAATTTCATATCTTCTGTTCTAACAAACTTATTTATCTTAGTACCACTTTCCATATCTTCCTTCTTCCTCTCTTTTTGCTTCTTCAGTCTTTTCCTCCTGCTTCTCCTTTGCAAAAATCAAAGGACAATAAAAGAAGAAAAGAGGAAATAAAATAAGTAAACTTATTATTAAAAGCATGCCATCAAGTAAGGTAAAAGCAAGAACAAAAGCTAAAACGAATACTAGAAGAATTAACCATTTTTTCATATACTTATTGCACCTTCTGGTTCAGTACTTGAAATAAACTTATATTGTTTGAAAGAACACATCTCCTTAAAATAACCACGAAGTTGTTCCTTTTCATTAAGTTTCAATAAATATTTAGGAATAATTAAGGCAACACTTTCTTCAACATACAAGTAAAAACATTCATCAATTTCACAAACACATTTTAAATCATCAATATTAAAAGTTTTTGTCAAAGTGTCTTGGTAAAAGGAAATAATTCCTTCTCTAATTGTTATTACATATGGTTCTCCTCGAGGAGGATTTTTCTTAATAAACTTCTTAGCAATGCTACTGATTCGTGACTTTCTAGTTAGTACTATTATTAAACCCATTACAAGAAAAATCGCAAATATATAAGTATTATTAAGTATAATTCCTAATACTGAAATTATCAAACTTAATATAATCAAAGCAAATTCCAATATTCGAAAAGAACTTTTATGAAGAAAATGGAAACGATAAAATGATTCCATACGAGAATTGGACAAATTTGCTTTAATTTTTATATTCATTACTCGTTATCTTCATCCTTTATTTCAGTATTTCCATTACTATTATTTTCTTCATTATCATTAATGCTTTCAGTATTTTCAATACTATTATTTTCCTCATTATCATTAATGCTTTCAGTATTTTCAATACTATTATTTTCCTCATTTTCATTAATGCATTCAGTATCATCGATACAATACTTAATATTTAAAGGTTTATTATAATATTTAAATGGCTTTAAAGAACATACTTCAGCAATTAAACTATCAAGTTCAGCTTTTGTGCCCTTTGTTAAGCATTCTTCTTTACGATCAATTATTAGTGAAGCTCCTTGCAAATATAAAAAGTAATACTCGTCAGTGTAGTGTACTTCTTGTACATATGCCCATGGGACATCGCCTTTTTGTTCTTCTCCATCAATTATTTGTGACATTCTAATCTTTTCGTTATTGATAGCATAATTCATTCTAAAAGCAGGATTAGTCTTCATAAATTTAAGAATAGCTTTATCAACTTTACTTTCTTGAGTAAGTACAGAATATGTTAAGTAAGCAGCAGCTAAAGCAGAAATTGCAGTTAGAAAATAACTTTTTTGTATAATTGAATAAACAACTAATGCAAGACAACAAACAATCATCACAATATTATATATAGTGAAATGACTTTTTACTTTTATATAGTACATTTGACTTGTTTTACGTGCCCTGTAATTGTAATCTGTATACATTTCTATAACCGATTCCATTACCTCTTCAGCTTCCACAGTTTCTTCGTTTTCTTTTTGTTCTTCATTTTCTACTTCAATAACTTCATTTTCCTTATCATCAATACTTTCTTTATCTTCTACTTCTTCTCGAACCTCATTCGTGTTTTCTGATTCTTCTTGAATAATATTTTCATTTTTTTCTAAATCGTTCATTTTTATCCTCCATAATATTATTATTTATCTTACTATAATATTATAGCACAAACTAAAAAAAAGATAAATACTTATTTAAATTTATGACAATTTGGAGTATAATTATCATATATGGAGGTTATTATGGAAAAAGTATTTATAAGTGTTGATATCGAAGGAATTAATGGTATTTGTAACTGGGATGAAACAGAAACAGATAGTCCTAGATATCAAGAATTCAAAGAAGAATTACAAAGAGAAGTAAACGCTGTTTGCAAAGGCGCTATTGCTGCAGGAGCAAAAGAAATTGTTATTAAAGATGCTCATGATAGCGCAAGAAATCTTAACATAATGGATTTACCTGAATGTGTTAAATTGTTAAGAGGATGGGAAGGCGGAGTATGTTCTATGATGGCTGGCTTAGACGAATCATTTGATGCAGTAATGTTTGTTGGATATCACAGTGCCTCAAGATCATCTGGCAATTCTCTTTCACATACAATGAATTCAGTTCGACTAATGCAAGTTACAATTAATGGACAAATCGCAAGTGAGTTTTATATAAATGCTCTTTATGCATCAATGCTTAATGTACCAGTTGCTTTCTTAAGCGGTGATGAAAACTTAACAAATCTTGTAAAAGAAGAAAATTCAAATATTGAAACAGTTGCTTCAAAAACAGGAATGCATGCTGCTGTTATATCAAAACACCCAAAACTAACTCATAAAGAACTTGAAGAAGGCGCAAAAAAAGCATTAAAGAAATGTACAAAAGATAATTTAGTAAAATTGCCAGAACATTTTGATATAAAAATACAATATAAAGATCATAACAATGCCTATAGAGCCTCATTCTTCCCAGGTGTTAAACTAATTGATAGTGATACAATTAGTTTCCAATCTGATAATTATTATGATGTTTTAGTTGTATTTAAATACTTATTATAAAAGATAGGTAAACACCTATCTTTTTTTGTACACAAAAGTGCCTCCCGAGAGAGGCACTCATAAATCATATTTACTTAGAAATTAAGCAACTTTTCTTCTGAATAGAAGGAATACACAAGTTCCTAATCCAGCAGAGATTAGACCAAATACAACACAGATAACAACTGTAGCAGTCTTTTGGCTCTTTTCTAATGCAGAAATAGCTTTGTCTAATTCAGCTTTGTCAGCTTCTAATTGAGCTTTAAGAGCAGCGATTTCAACTTCTAATTCAGCTTTTGCATCATTGATTGCATCTTCATAAGCTTCTTTAACTGCAGAATCAGCATCTTTATAAGCTTGTTCTAATGCGGATCTTGTAGTTTCTAATTGAGCGTCAGATGCTTCTTTAGCAGCTTTTAATAAAGCAGTTAATTCAGCAATTTGAGCAGTAATCTTAGCTTCTAATTCTTCTTTTGCTTTAGCAATTTGTTCATCATAATCAGCTTTTAATGCAGAATCAGCATCTTTATAAGCTTTTGTTAATTCTTCTTTAGCTTCTGTTAAATTAGATGAAGCAGCAGATTCAGCTTTAGCGATTGCAGCTTTTAATGCAGTTTCTTGATCGCTTAATGCTTTTGTTAATTCAGATTTTGCAGCTTCAATTGCATCTTCATATGCAGATTTAATGCTTTCATCAGCGTTCTTATAGTTCTTTTCAAGAGCAGTGATAAGACTACTGATTTCGCTATCATTAGCTTCTAATGCAGCTTTAGCTTCTTCTAATGCAGTATTTAATGCAGCGATTTGTTTTGCTTTTTCTTCTAAATCTTTGCTTAAAGATTCGATATCTTCGATTAAAGCATTCTTAGTATCGATTAAGTTGATAACTTCTTTGCCTTCGCATTTTGCTTCTAATCCTTCATATAATGCTTTTACATCAGCACTAATAATCTTATCAAGACCATGTTGAACATAAATTGTCTTAACGATTTGAACCATAATTACGATTTCTTCTGTAACTTCGCCATCATGTTTTGTTAATGTTTCATCAATAGTCTTAACAGCTTCTTCAAAGCTTTGGATAATCTTAACGATTTCATATTGCTTATTGAATTTATCATAATCAACAACTAAAGCTTGTTGACTTTCATGTAATGCATCATAAATATCTTTAATAGCAGTTAATTCTTCGATATCTTCAACATCAAATGTTGTAACAAGAATGATTGCTTGAATTCTGTCATTTAAGCCTGTAGTAGGAGCAGTAACAACAGCAACACCATCAGCTCTAACTTTTGTTAATTTTGCATAAGCTTCAACAATAGGGTTATAAGCTTTTTCATCAGCATTGAAATTAGCATATTCTTTTTCTAATTGAGCTAATTTACCTGCATCTGATAAATCAACAACAACGATTTGTTCTCCAGCAACAGTTTGTTTTGTTTCTTCAACTAATGCTTCAACTTTTTCAATCCAAGTATTTAATTTCTTAGTGATTTCAGCGATAATTGCTAATGCTTCTTCTAAAGTATTAACACTTGTATCATCTTCATCATCTACATAATTTCTAACTAATGCTTTTTGAGCATCATTTAATGCTTCATATAAATCATTTGCATCTTCAACATCATTTGCATTAGCAATTGTTAATTCAGTTCTATATGCATCAGCTACTGTATCATATAAAGCATCAACGATTGCTTTTTCAACTTTTGCAGCTGGAGCATCTTTTGAACTAATTTCAACATAGTTAGCATATTCTTCAGCATATTCAGCTTTTAATTTTTCTCCAAATGTTCCTAAAGCTTCTAAAGCAGTTGTGCAAGCATCAACTTCATCAATATAAGCTTTAAGAGATGCGCTGTTCATAGTTACTGTTGATAATTTCTTTAAGTTTTCCATCTTTTCAGCTAATTCTTCAATTGCTTTTTCGATAGCTTCTAATGCTTTAACTAATGCATCATATTTATCATAAGTATCTTTGTAGTATGATTGAGCAGCTTGTTTTAATGTATTATTAAGACCATTATATAATGTTTCTGCTTCTTCAATAAGTTTATAATTTCCATTTTCGCCATAAACTAATTCGATATCGCCTTCTTCATTAGTACAAGCAGCCCAAGCTTCATTAACTTTTGCTTGCCAGCCTTTGATATCTTTAGTTTGTTCTTCAATGGCAGCTTCGATTTTTTCTAATTTATCAATGTTTTTGATAAGGTTAGCTTTTGTAACGTTAACACTTACAGTTCCATCTTCGTTTGTAACTTTTTCAACAAATTCATCATATTGTTCTCTAGTTTCTTTAACATCACGCATATAAGAATTTTCTACAACGATTTGACCATGTTCATAAGCATAATATAAATCATCAATCTTCTTAGAAATTTCATTAGCTTCTTTTAGTAATTTATCGATTGAAGCTCTTGTCTTATCTAATAATTTCTTATTAGCAATATCAGCTTTTTGAGCTTCTGATAATGCATCATATTTGTTATTCATTTCTGAATAAAGTTTTTCTAATTCGTAATCAAGAGTTGGATTCTTTGAAGAATCTTCGTATGCTTTCCAAGCTTTCTTAATTGCTTCATCAACAGCTTCGATTTCAGCAATCTTCTTATTATATGCTTCAACGAATTTTTCTAAAATTTCATAATTTTCAACTGCATCTTCTTTGTATTCTTTACTAGCAGCTTGAAGATCTAATGGTAATTTATTAAATGCATTTTGAGCAGCCATCATTTTAGCAAAAGAAGTTTCTGGATCGTCATGATATTTAGCAGCTGTATAAACATCAGCGTCTGCGATGCCTTCTAATTTCTTAATTAATTTTTCAACTTCATCAATTTTAGCTTGTAATGTATTATATGCAGCTATTATAGTATCATATTTAGCTGGAGCTTCAGCATCTAATAATTTTAATTCATCATAAACGTTATTGAAGTTATTTCCTTCAGCTTGAAGTGTTTGAAGGTTTTCATACATCTTTTGTAATTTTTCAATCTTAGCAAAATTAGTATATACGTTTTCTAATGTAGTAAAATTGATATCTGATTCTTCATATAATTCATCAATTAGTGCTTTTGTATCAAGAACGTCTTGATATAATTTTTTCCATGCAGCTTTAGCAACATCATATTCAGCTTTTAGGTCTTTTTCAAGAGCATCAACGATTAATTCATAATCTCTTGGTGAAACTTTACCTTCTTCATATAAACCTAATTTAATAGCATCATCAACGTTAACCTTTTTAGCATATGCTTCAAGGATTTCGCCTAGGCTTTCAGTAGTATCAATATTTAATTCTTCTAATGCAGCGATTTGGTCATCAGATAAACCATCATAATCAACAGCACTGAAATATTTCTTTGCAGCAGTGAAAGTATCTTTACTTGCTAAAACAATTTTACCTGTTGAATCAGCAACCATAGCACCATCTTTTAAATAAAGAATAGCTTGAATAGCAGCGATAGCTTCTTCATTAAGTTGTTTGTATTTAGCAACTTCTGCTTTTGCATCTGCAATTTTACTTGGATCTGATGCAAAAACAACGTATCCTTTTAATTGTGCATCTATAGATGCATAACTTAATTCAACTTTATCAACATATGCACCATCAATTTGATTAATTGGTAATGCACCTGCGATATAAGTAAGACGACCAGTTAATTCATTGATTTCACTGGCAAGATCAATTGCTTCTTTAAATTTCTTTGTAGTAACAACATAATCATAATTTAATGTTGCAGGGTAAGCAGTATTAATTTCTTTAACTTCACTTGCACTTAAACTTCTATAATAAAGATCTGTTTTTTGTAGTAATTCAAAGAAATCTCTATCAGAATAGTATTTGTCATCCCATGTAGATGCGTCAGGTAATTTGCTGGCGTTATCTATGAAACCTTGTTTTGGATCTTTTTCAGCCTCAACAACTCCAGTTTCTTCAGAAGATGCACCAGTTTCCTCAGCATTTGCCTTTGCAACATTAGCATTAATTAATAAAGCGAATGCGAAAAGGAATGCTAAAACAGTAAGAAATCTTTTTGCAAAAATTCTTTTCATTAATTCTTCTCCTTTAATAATATTATATTTTTTTATTAAAACCTAATGTCCCAAAAATAATTTTGCTCTTGCTAATCTAAACTTGATGCTCACAATTCAGAAGGAACAGTGAAGTTCGTCATAAGCATTATAAAAGTTTTAAATATTGCCATCTTAAGGTCTTAAAGCCTTCTTTAAGGCCTTAAAATCCTTAAATAACGCTACAAAAACTATTATTGAAACTTAAATTTTGTAAATAAATTATATCATGCTACCATATTGATGTCAAGACATTTTTCAAAGAAATTGACATACTTTTTTGAAAGATTTTGGTAATTTTCAAAATAATTTGTAAAAAATAGATTTTTTATCTTTTTTTGGAAAGAAAATATCAGCTTTTTGTATTTATTTTTTTTGTTTAAAACTCTTAAAAATCATTAAAAAAGTATGTTTTTTTATAAATATGTCTCTTAAATCAGTATTTTCAGTAGCTTTTTTAGTCTAGCTTTTTCTCTTTTTTATATTATGCATTTTCGTAAAAAAAGTTTATCTTTTTTTGTTCTTTTTCCAACTTTGAGTAGGAAATTTTTACCAGTTAAATTAAAGGGCTAACAGCCCTTAAAATTCCATTTTCTCGAACAATTGTTCTTTAACTGTTCTTATCGCTCTTCGTACTAAATTTATGCTTTCATGAAGTGAAGCATAAATTATTGGAAGATAAGTATTATCGTCAAGTGTTCCTTCTTCTACAGCCCTAGATACAGTCATATCATTTCCAAAAATATAAAATGATACTTGCTTTATAAATGTTAAAATTAGTTTGCTTGGTGTTTCAGAAACATCTTGTATACAAGATATCTTCAATTCGTTCTCTTCAATAAGCTTACTCAAATTGCTCATTGAACGAGAGAAATTCACCATCAAATTTTTAACTAAAGCCGATATATACATAAAGCAATCTAAGTTTGTACTTGCTGACAAATAGTTTTCGGTGAGCACATATTTTTCTGTAACTTCATCGTTTAATGTTTCGATGAAAACTTCCAAGTATTCATTTCTAATATTTTGAGGAACATTTTTCCCATAACTCACTTTTAGTATTGTGTGAATCGCTTTATCTATACGTTTTGTATCACATTCTAGAATTTCTTTAATAGATAGTAATTGTTCATAAACAAGCAAATCATTTTTCTCAATATTTTTTTCTAAAAATGAGCCTATCACATTATATGTTTTTTTACTTTCAGCGATTAATTTTTTAGTTAATTTTACCAAAGCAATTTTTCCAACAAGAATATTCACTTCATTAATGTTTTCGTAAAGAGAAACATCTTCTAATGAAATAGGAGCATAATCACCTTTTTTCCCTCCTAACATCTCATTAGCGCGATTAGCAATAACTTCGTTTATGTTAGCATTCATCCCATAGCCATAGCCATCATGTACAACATCAACTACAAATTGTCCGTGAAGTTTTCCATTTAGAATTTCATCGCAACTTAACGACAATGCTCTTGTTTTTTCTTCATCTAAAAGCTTCATTTTTCCATTAGTAATGCATATAACTTTTTTCACTAACGCTAAAGCTTTAATCATTTGCCTTGAGAGACCATGCTTTGTAAGTTGAAAAGCATCTTTGGAGCGGCTTGTTCCTATTCCATAGTAAGCTTCTTGAGAAATAATTTTTTCGCCTAATTTATCTTTTTCTGTTCTATATCGCATTTTTACCACCACTAAAGTATATTTTATCATATTTTACTTTTAAATAAAAGCATTAATTTCAAAACTTGCGAATAATCTTTTAAAATTTGTCATATATTTCTATAAAGGTGATTAGAATGGATTTGATTATACATAAACAACAGAATAATTATGGTGGAAAAATAGTTATCAGTGGTGCAAAGAATAGTGCTGTTGCAATACTTCCTGCAGCTTTAATATCTAATAAATTAAGTGTAATTCACAATATTCCTGATATTACCGATGTAAAAATAATTATAGATATTATGAAAGAAATGGGTCACTTTGTTCTTTTCAGTAACAATACTGTCGTTATTAAAAGAAATAATAACTGTAGCACAATTTTTCCCGATAGTGTGGACAAGCTTCGCGGTTCTTATTATTTTATTGGAGCATATGCCAACTTTCTGAACAAATTCACTTTTAAATCATGCGGAGGATGTGATCTTGGAGACAGACCTATCGACTATCATTTAGAGGCTTTCAAAAAACTTGGAGCATCTTTTATAACAAGTGATAAAGGCCTTTTATGTGATTTTTCTAATATGCAATCTAACGCCATAACCCTTGCTTATCCTTCTGTTGGTGCAACTATTAACACAATTCTTGCCTCCGTACAAGTAAAAGGCGTTACAACCATCTACAACTCTGCAAGAGAGCCTGAAGTAATTGATGTTTGTAATTTTCTTGTTTCGATGGGAGCATCAATAAAAGGAATCGGTACAAATACGATAATCATTAGGGGCAGCAAAAACTTAGATGGCACAGAGTATACTATCATAAGCGATAGAATTGAAGCAGGCACATATCTTTCCTTAGGATCTTTACCAAATGTTTCAAAAATAACTGTTTGTAACATTAATCCATTATACTTAAATAATTTTCTAACTGCTTTAAAAGAAATAGGCTTAAGCATTCACACAACAGATAATTCTGTATGTGTTAGTAAAAATAATAGTATGCGAAGCCATCATACTATTACTGGACCTTATCCAGAATTTTCTAGTGATTTAGCTCCGATTCTTACAGTAATACTATCACTTTGCGAAGGAAAATCAAGTATCACCGAAACTGTATTTTCCAACCGAACATCCCATATTGCTGAGTTAAATAAAATAGGTGCTCATATATCTATAGAGGGTCAAAAGATTATCATAGAAGGTAAAACCAAATATACTGGTGGCCTAATGACATCTCATGACCTCAGATGCAGTGCCGCTTTACTTCTTGCAGGTATTGCAAGTGGTGAAGAAACAATAATAAAAAACATTGATTCATTGTTTAGGGGATACGATAGTCCAATACAGAAGCTACAGAGGATAGGAATCCTCTGCAATACTATTAACTAAAGATTTTTCTTTTGAAGATCTTTCTTTTAAGCACTTACTAATGAGGAGAATTGAAAAAATAATGTTCTCCTCATCTTTTGCTTTGAACCCATCAATAAAGAATAAACCGCTATATTCACAAATATTACCAATACGATAATTTGTAAAAAGTTGTAAAAGTTCTATAAACATTTTTGTTACATCACTATTTTTAAACATTAAAACATTAACATTAGATGAAAATATATTATATTTGCTATTAATATTGAATAAATCTGTTACACGGCAAGGATTTAAAATATTAATAGACTTATTCAAATTATCATTTAATATCATCTTTATTAAACTATATTCTAAAGTATCATTATTCCTATTATCACTTTTAATTAATGAAACATTAGCTTTAGTAACGCCTAACTTCTTCATAAATTTGTATAACAAAAGCATATTTTTTCTTTTATCAATCATTTCATAATTTTTATTTCCACACGCATTTCCAACAAAAATAAAATGTTTAAGTTTAGGAATATCAATAACAAACATTTCATTCAAGGAAGGAACAAATGTTCTATCACTTTTAATCATTCTATCTTGTAAAAGCTTAAGCGAAAATGTTTCACTTATACATCCTAAAATAATTATTGAAGTTTTCAAATCTTTAGTTTTTAAGTAATTTAATATTCCATCTTCGCTTTTTAAATCTATTATTCTTGCATTCGTATTCATATGCATTTTACATAAAATACTATTAATCTTATCAAAGTCACCAAGCAACACCACATCACAATAACTAATTCTTTCTAAGTTTTCACACGTTCTTAAATACTTTTCCTCATATGGAGCAATAAAGTAAGCATTCATTTTATACATATTCATTTTTTCCACCTCGCATAGAAAATTATATTCTTTATGAAGTGACTAAATATGTATAATTTTGCTTTTACTCTAAAATATCTGTTGTAATGAAATCAATTCCGCATGAAATCAGTTCTTGAGCGACATTTTTATCGTTTATTGTCCACGCATTGACAATAATATCATTAGCATGAAACAAATCAATTCTTTCTTTATTTAATTCTTGATAGAAAATGTCGATTCCCAAATTGTATTTAAGACATTTCTCAATCAAATTTTCATCAAATTTACTAGTAAGTAAAGCTAAAGGAATATTTTTATCCAAATTTCTTATTAGAATTAAATTATCATAATGAAAAGATATGAAAGTAACTAACTTATAATAAGGTTTAATTATTTGCAATATCTCACTTGCTTCTTCTTCAGTTATTTTAAATTTTATCTCGATAAACATATGTTTATCATAACGATGATGTAGAAGTAAATAGTCTTCGAAAAGCGGAATAACCAAATCACATGCTGGTTTTTCTGTTCCTTTTTCATATAATCTCACTTGTGATATCTTTGAATAATCTGTTTCTGATATCACATAATCATCATCTGAAAAACTTCCTGTGGTAGCATTATGACAAATAACAAGTTTATGATCTTTAGTATAATGGATATCGCATTCTGTTCCGTAGTGGCTTTTATTGCAAGCTACCGCAAAAGCTCGCATTGTGTTTTCTCTTTCAAGACAACTTAAACCACGATGAGCTATCATTTTTGTTTTTCCTTTTTTTATTTTTATTGTATTCATTTTTAGTCCTCCTATTTTACCTTAATAGTATAACATTTTTTAGTAAATTACAATTGCTTATTTAAAAATACCTCTTTTATTTTCCTCTCACATTTGGTATAATAATATAATACGAGGTGGAAAAATGGCACAATTAAAAGTAATAAGCAAAACTAAATTTAATAGGAAACAAGTAAATAGATTTAATTTAAGATATCTTTTAACACACTCTTTCTTTATGTATTTGATAACTGCTCTAGGAATTTATTCTTTGTTATCCCTTATTTTATCAGAAACAGTAAACAAAGAAGGTGCATCTTATATTATTTCCTGGTCTATTGCCATCATTGGCGTACTCTTCGTTCCTTTATACCTACTTTTCTCTGTTGCTAGAGCAACAAATAAAGAGGAAAAAGAAAAGAAAGATGTAATCGAAACATTTGAATTTACCAAAGAAAAAATTGTTAAGACGGAAAGTAATGTAACTGAAAAACTTGTCTTAAACTGGAATATGATTGCTAAAATCGTGGAGACAAACGAAGTATTCTACTTTCATACCGTAAACGATGCAGCATTCTTTATTTCAAAAGATACATTTGTGGAAGGAAACATTGATGCTTTAAGAACAATTATCAACAAATGCTTAACTCTAAAAAAGAATGGTAAACTTCCTTACACTGTAAGATCAAAAGATTACAAGAAAATTTATAAAGAACAAAACAAAAAAAGGTAATATATATGATTCAAAGCAAAGACTACAAAGCATATATATATGATAATAATGATATCTTAAACATCTTAAAAAAACAAAATACTGTTTTACAATATCGTATTGAAGATGTAAAAAAAGTATTAGATCACATTTGCAATCTTGAAAGAATCAAAAAAGATATAAATGAAGAATTTACAATCATTTTTGAAACTGGTTTTAGTTATCTTCATGAAACAGTTGAAGCAATTAAAATTTACTACGATAAATACTTGAATAAAAACCAAATACTTTTAAAAAAATATGATAAAGCTATTAACTATATTCTTTTTCTTGATGATTATTTAGAATCATTAAAAGAAAAAAAATTACTCACACAGGAATTTAAAACTAAATGTGAGAAAATAATTGATGAATTAGAAAATATAATCCAAAACAAAAAAGAGTTCAATGAAGACTTATTAGATGGTTTTAATAATCTTCTTGATGAAGATATTTCTTCACTACCTGATGTTCTCACAACAGATCACATCTTCTCTTTAGTTTTAGAAGAACTAAGGTGTTAATATGTTTCTAGCAAATCCTTATTTAAATTATTTTCTTGTTATATTATCATTATTGATTATTCTACTTTTAATAACATTCTTTATTAATCGAAACAAAGAAAAACTTCTTTTTACAGAGATTGAACTCTTTGTTACATCAAAAAAAATGACTTTTGAGAAAGTTGAAAAATGTCATTATGATTTTATAATGAAAAATGATACTAGAACATTTTATTGCAAAGTTGTAAAAATACCTAGTAATTCATCAGTTACTATTAATAGTAAAAATACATGGTGCCTTCGCTTTGGAGGAAAAAGAAAAGGCAGAAGTTATCCAAACAAAAGATATTTAAACGAAGTTGAAACATTTATTAAAATGAAACTTTCGAACGATACCGATATGAAAGTTATCATCCTTTATCCTTCGACAGAAACAATTCTTAAATATCAAAATGAAAGTGAAATTTGTGAAGTTAAACCAATTGATACTCCTTATGGTTATAAAGTAATAAGTTATAATTTATTTAACTCTATGTTCGATGATTTATTAAAAACAAAAAATAAAAAATTATTATAAAAGGCTTTAATAATACATTAATTATAAATGTATTTTATAGCCTTTTTTATGATTTTTCAAAAACAATAGTAGAAATTGCATATTTACTATTTTTGTGCATAAGATGTATTAGGTGAATAAAATGAATGATTTAATAGTCCAAAATATTGAACTCGAAGGAAGAAAAACTCTTAAAATAAGTGGTGTTAATAAAATAGATTCATTAAATCCTAATGAGTTTCAAATTGAAACATCTTTAGGACATCTAAAAATATTAGGTGAAAATATGGAAATGAAATCCTTTGATATAGATAAAGGTAATATGTTAATTATAGGATCTATAGATTCTCTATCTTACTACACTCCAAAAGACACTAAAAAAAGCAAAGGTTTTATTCAAAAGTTATTTAAATGATTAATGCTTTAGAACAATTAAAAATTATCTTTTTATATATTCTTTTAGGTTTATTTGTTTCAACAACTTTTGATTCTTTTTCTTTTTTAGTAAAAGGTATAAAATTAATTTTTAAATACATATTAGAACTAATATATTGGATTCTAGTGACATATATTTCTGTTTCTTTTATTATTAAGAATACCGCCCACTATATAACTCTATATTCAATACTATTTTTTATAATTGGAGTTTTTATTTATTACTGTTTAATATCTAAACATTATCTTAAACACTTAAACATTCTTAAATCTTCTGGAAAGAAAATAGTATTATTTTTATATCCTATACTTTTCCCACTAGAAATATGGAAAGTATTAAGTGCCAAACAAAAAAAAGATACAAAAATCAAGAAATCTTGAAATTATTGTATCTTTACTTTAACCTTGCTCTAATATCTACTTTTATAGTATAATAAGCATTAGTCAAATTACCAATCATTGTATCAAATTCATCATCTGTACTAT
>CAYMGD010000010.1:0-54640 GCA_964389905.1 uncultured Coprobacillus sp.
CTTTGAAAATAAAGAATAAATCGATTTTATTTTATAATAAAGATTTTTATAAAATTGATTATTCAAATCAATCTGCTCCTTTCTTTTATTGTGATCCACCATATTATTTAGGAATTGCATCTTACAATGAAAATAATGGTTGGACTATTAAAGAAGAAAGAAGATTATTACAATTTTTAGAAAAATTGAATGAAGTAGGAATACCTTTTGCTTTATCTAACGTTATTGAACATAAAGGTAAAGTTCATGAGGAACTTAAAAAATGGGTTGATAAAAATCATTTTAATTTGATTTATATTAAAGCAAGCTATAGTAATTCCAATTATCAAATTAAAGATAAAGAAGCTATAACAAGAGAAGTATTAATAACAAATTATTAGAAAGGAGCAATACTGTGATTACAAAAATAGAAATTGAAAATGCTGCTTCTTATAAAAATAAAGTAGAAATAAGACCTAAAAAAATAAATTTTATTTATGGAAGTAATGGTTCAGGAAAAACAACTATAAGTAGATTATTAAATGCTCCTAATCAATATATCCATTCATCTGTAATACAAGGTGAAGAACATTCAATTTTAGTTTATAATAATGACTTCGTAGATTTACATTTTAATAATAATTCATTAATTCAAGGAATATTCACATTGGGTAAAGATTCTAATGATATTTTAGAAAAAATTAAAGCATTAGAAGAAGAAAGAAATGAATTAATAAAAAAAATTAATGACAAGAAAAACACCTTAAATAAACAAGAAGGAGCATTAAATGAGAAGAAAACTAATTTTAATGAACGATGTTGGAGTTTTAAAAATGAATATAATACTGCATTTAAAGATTTGTTTATTGGAAAAGTGGGAAATAAAGAGTTATTTGCGAAATATTGTTTAAGCATTAATCCTACAGAATCTGAAAGAAAATCAATAGAAGAACTAAAAAAATTATATGACAGTTTATATATCAAAAAACTTAGTATTTTGGAAAAAATAGAATATCCAATAAGTATCAATATATCTGATTTACCTGGCATAATATCATTAAATGAAAGTATTACTAGTAATAAAACTCTTCAAATATCAATATTAATTGATAAATAAATGAACTCTGACTGGGTAAAAAAAGGTGTTGAATATTTATCATCAACAAATGATGTGTGTCCTTTTTGTCAACAAAAATTGGTGAAGATAAACTTTTAATGATTAATCAGTTGTTTGATGAATCATATGAAACTACAATTGCTCTTATTGAAGATGCTAAAAAGCTATATTATTTAAGAGTTATTAATATAATAAATATAATTAATAATATCATAAAAACATATGAACAAATTTTTAATGTTGACGATTTAAGAAATAGTTTGTTGCTTTTGGATAATATTTTAAATCAAAATAATAGTATTTTTGAAAAGAAACTTGCTACACCTTCTTTCAAATTTTCATTGGTTTCAATTGAAGAAGTAATTTTAAATATCAATAATATTATTCTTCAGTTAAATATCGAAATAGATGAAAATAATAGAAAAGTAAGTGATATTAAAAAAGAAAAAAATAAATTGTTGGAATATGTTAACAATTCGTTGTATGATCAGCTAAGACAATACATTGCTTCTTACACTAAAGATGTTAAAGGGCTTAATAAAGGAATTATAAATATTAGACAAGAACTTGATAATCTTAATAATGAGAAAAAAAATAAAGAAACGGAAGCTGCAGTATTAAGAGCATCGATGTCAGGGATTTCTAATACATTAGATAAGATGAATAAACTTTTAGAGTCTTTTGGTTTTAATGATTTCCATTTTGTAGCTAATGATTCAAATACATATAAGGTTGTTAGAGCAGATGGATCTAATGTTGGTAAAACATTAAGTGAAGGAGAACAACGATTTATTTCGTTTTTATATTTTTATCAGTTAATTCAGGGGACACTAAAGGAATCAGGAATGAAAGAAGATTGTGTAGTTGTAATTGATGACCCTATATCTTCTTTGGATAGCAATATATTATTTATTGTTAGTACATTAGTTAAAAACATAATTGATGATTGTCTAACATCTAGTAATAATATTAAACAAGTATTGGTTTTAACGCATAATGTATATTTTTTTAAGGAAATAACATTTAGGCCTAATAGATCTAAAAAGGATTTATCATTTAATCAAGAAAATACTGATTATTTTATAGTTCAAAAAAACGAAGGAATTTCTAGTATTAAAGAATATCCCAAAAATCCTATTTCAACGACTTATGATTTATTGTGGGATGAAATACGAGATGATTCAGAAAAAAATAAGGGTACAATCTTTAATACTATGAGAAGAATACTAGAATATTATTTTAATATAATTGGCGGATTAAATTATGAAAAATTAATTAATGAACTAGAAGGTGAAGAAAAACAATTGTGTCACTCTTTACTTTCGTGTATAAATGATAATTCGCATTATATTCCAGATGATTATAACATCATTGTGACAAAAGAATTAATAGAAAAATATGTTAAAGTATTTAAACTGATTTTTGAAAAATCAGGACATATTAGTCATTATGAAATGATGATGAACAAACAATAAAATAGTTTTATATTGGAGGTAAACATTGTCATATACAAATGAAGGTGAAAACTATCGTAAATATGGTATAGTAATAATCGAAAGTTATGATAAAACACTAGGATACACAGTATATGAATACAGAAAACCAACAATTAAAGAACGACAAGAAATAATATTAAACTATATAATACAATATAACAATGAACCAATTGATTTAATATATTTATCAAATAAACTTTGTGTAAGTAAAAGAACTATTCAAAAAGACATTAAAGTATTACAAAAAAGTAATCTTATAGAAGTAATACCTAATTTTACACAAGGATCACAAAGAAAAAATATAATTAAATATATTGGTCCACAAAGAAATAATAATGGGAAAGAATTAACTTTAGAATTATTATATGATTTAGATAATCCTTATGGATTTAGAGATTTTGACTGGGAAGAATTTAAGATGAATCCTAGTTTAGATAAAAGAACTTTAAAAGAACAATATGCGATTTTAAAGAAGGAGAAATTAAGATTACAACATAAAAAAGAATTATTCTTCTCTAAAAACGATTAAAAAGACATGTCAAAAAATTGATATGTCTTTTTTTGTCGGACGATTTATTAAAATATTTTTTTGAAAACGCCTAACTTTTGGGGTGAAAAGTAGTATTAATGGCGAAGGGAGAATAGATATATGGAAGATATTAAAAATAACTATCAAAATAAAGATTTAAAACCTCAAATTAAGGTTACAGAAGAGTTTAAAGGAACAAAGACATTGGAAGATATAATTAAAGAACTAATCGTTAAAAGCTTAAATTTAGGGAGTTTAGGAGGATTAGAATAATGGACAAACTAATTAATCTATGCTATAATAACATTGTTCAAAGTGATGTTTGTTTCACAGGAGGAAACTAGTGAAACAAATAGAACGTAAAAACACAGCGATATATTGTCGTTTATCGCAAGATGACGGAATGGTTGGTGATTCATCTAGTATTCAAACACAGAAAATGATGCTTGAACAATTTGTAAAAGATAATAACTTTGTATTATATGATATCTATGTTGATGATGGTTATACTGGCTTAAATTATAATAGACCAGGATTCCAAAGACTTCTTCAAGATATTGAAAATGGTAAGATTGATATTGTTGTTACAAAAGACTTATCTAGACTTGGTAGAGATTATATTATGACTGGATATTATACTGAAATATACTTTCCAGAACACAATGTAAGATATATTAGTGTTAATGATAATATTGATACTTTGTATGATAATAATGATATTGCACCATTTAAAAATATCTTAAATGATATGTATGCTAAAGACATATCAAGAAAAGTTAAAACTGCTAAAAGACAAAGAATGTATAAAGGTTATTATATCTCTTGCCAATGTCCTTATGGTTATAAAGTAAATCCAAACAATAAAACTCAATTAATAATTGATGAAGAAGTAAAAGATAATGTTAAGTTAATATTTGAACTATCTTTAATGAATCTAGGAAGTAAAAGTATTTGTAATGAACTTAATAGAAGAGGAATACCTACTCCTGGAGCTTATAAAGCAAGTTCTGGTGAACAACGATTTATTAACTTACTTGAATCAACTAAATCATCAAGAAGAAATTATGATGTAAGGTTATGGAATACTAATACAGTAAACAAAATCTTAAAAGATAGAGTTTATGTTGGTGATATGGTTAATCATAAATATGAAGTTAAAAACTATAAGACAAAGAAAAGAACAAGAGTACCAGAACATGAAAGAATAATTGTGAAAGACACACATGAACCTATTATCTCTAGAGATGATTTTGAAAAAGTTCAATTAATGATTAGTAATAGAAAATACGAAAACAATTATACAAATCCTAATTTATTTAAAAGTATAGTTAAATGTAAGAAATGTGGAAGAACATTAACATTTTGTTACAACAAAAGAAATAAATCAGGAATAAGAGTTTATAAGTATGCTTGTATGGGAAGATACTTAGGAGATAAAGATATTCACGAAAGTGTTTCTATTATGTACAAAGACTTAGAAGAGATTGTTACAACTAGATTAAGATCATTAATGGAATCAATAAAAAATAAAGGCGATGCCTTTATTGAAGATATTATTTCTAGTATTGATATAAATAGTGAAAGTAAACAATTAGATGTTCAAAAAACTAAAATTGAATCAAGATTAAATGTTATAACAAAATCAATGAAAAAGTTATATGAAGATAATGTGTGTGGAAGAATTACAGATGATAACTATCAAATCTTACTTACTGATTTTCAAAAAGAACAAAAAGAATTAATTAGTAAGTTAGAAGACTTAACGACAAAATCTAACAAGTACAAAACTCAATTTGATAGGATTAAAGAGTTTAGACAAGTAGCTGATAAATATCTAAACTTTACTGAGCTTACAAATGAGATTGTACATTCACTTATTGATCATATTGAAATTGATGTCAATACGATTGATAATAAGAAAATAAAAGAAATTAATATTATCTATCGATTTATTTGTTAGATAATATTTAAGGATAATCAAGATTATGACGTCGAGACAGGATGGTACTGGTTATCTTCAAGGTATTATTCACCTGAATTATGTAGGTTTATAAGTCCTGATGATGTTGAGTATTTAGATCCTGAAAGTATTAGTGGGTTGAATTTATATTGTTATTGTTATAATAATCCTATTAACTACATCGATCCTAGTGGAAACATGGCAGTTGCGACTGTAATATTATTGTTATGTATAGGAGCAGGTGCGGTGACAGGTGGTGTATATGCCGGGGTCACTGCTTATAGTGATGGTGCCAGAGGCTGAGAATTAGTTGGATGGACAGCACTGGGAACAGTAGCAGGTGGTGTTGCAGGAGGAATTGTAGGTTATTATGCTGGACCATTAGCAGAGAGTTTGTTAGTTTCGGGTGGAGGGCTTTCTCTTACTGGTGCTTGGGCAGCTGGATTAACTATGTCTGGAACTGTGGCTACAAATATTGTTGTTGGTGGATCATTAATTGTATCAGCTGCAGGTGCTTTGGCAGCAAGTAGTTTATTAATGTTTGCTAAAACTTCAAGACAACCAGGAAAGGTAACATCTTCCGATAAACCAAGCTGGGTAAATGAAAGTATGGTTGATCCAACAAAAACTGCACAACAAAATGCAACAGATATTTTAAATTGGAAGTATGGCCCTGGAAATTGGTCAAAAGGTCCTGGAACAGAATATAATAAAATCGTTAAATGGATAGAAAGGTATCTAAGATATTATAGAGGATGGTAATATGATTAAATATTTTTATTTAGTAAAATTTGAATATTTTGTTTGTGAAGATTATAAGTCGTATTTCAATTTAGGTGTTTTTTCGAACCTAAAATTTGCAAAGAAAAAAGTTGATATTTCTATGGGATTAACTGGATTTAATCAATATAATTTTGAAAATTTTAAAATAATTAAATTTGGTGTTGATTTTGATGCCGCTATCAAAAATAAGTCTAATGTAATTTTATATTGTGTAACTCATGAGTATGATAATGCATCTGATGGATTTACGTATTGGAATATATTTGATTATTTTTCTACTACCGAAAAAGCGCAAAAACATATTGAATATTTAAAAAAACATAATAGAGTAGGAAAAAAATATCCTAATAATTTTGAAATCATTGACGTGAAAATTGATGATTTTAATGCGTGGTCAGAAGGTTTTGAAGAACTAACTAAATAATATTAAAATTAATAAAAAAACAAACATTACTTTTAACATTAAGGATGATATATATTAATGCAGTTTCATCCTTTCTACATTTGGTAGACAAGAGTGAAGCCTGGATATCCCAGTTACAACAACAATTGAAAATGCTATTTGTTGCATTTTCCTTATTTACGCTGCTCGAAGAGCAAGTATAAAACCATGTGCTATGCACGTGAGACCTGAAGAGTTTGAAACGATGAGAAAAAACAGAAGGATATTACTATTATATAAGAGATATATTTGGATTAATTCAAGGAATTATTAGCAATACAGGAGAAATAGTGGAACAAACATAGTGAAAACTATCGGAAATGTTTCTGCAAATTACAATAGCGCGTATTCATCATATATTATAGCAAAAACAACTAATGCTATTGTAAAAGTTGGCGTGAGGGTAGCATATTTCTTATTTGAAAATCTAACTAGTGATTTAATTGGTATGACTTTTTAGAAAAGAACTATGGTAGAAATGGGAATAGAATTTAAAAAAACAATATTTACTTCAAGCCAAATAATAATTAAAAAGAAAAAACAAAATATTGTTATACCTTTAACTAAAGTGGATAAACTTCTTTATGCAAAATTTTCTATTAAAAATTATTTATCTTTAGGATTTGGAGATTGCAGAACTACAGGTGTTTTGTATGTTTATTTAAATGAAAAAATTAATGAAAAAGAATGTATTGTTTTTTCATTAAATATGGTAATCTTGTGCAAATTCCAGAAAACATATTTAAAAAGATTAAGTTTTATTACTCAGGAGAGACATGGTGTAATTGTCAATAAAAAACTTAATAAAAATGGTAAAAAAAAGTGGCTATGTAAAAAATATTTATGGTGATAAATCGCCCCTGTCAAGAACTCTTGTGATGGTTTATTGTCAAAAACTCCTGTGATGATAATAAGACCATAATTCAAGTAGTTTATTAATGTTTGCAAAAGGTAGTGGTCCTAGAATGGGACATAACTAATATGAAAACAAACAATTTGATCAGTTATGTAAAAAACATCATTTAACAAAAGATGAAGCAAGGGTATTACATGATTATATTTCGCATCAAAATTATTCATATCATGAAATTGAACAAATTATTTATGAATTATTTAGAAAGTAAAAAGGATAGAGTATTATGAGTTTAAATGATTTTTTAAGGGAATCTAAAATTAAAGACTTACGAGTTATAAGAGGTTTAGGAATTATTCCGACAAGATTTGAGTTGGAAATAATAAGGGAAAATATAATTTATATTGTTGAAACAGAGATTAATTTTAGAATTATATATAAAAATTCATTATTGGCATGTTTTGATGATTTATTTTTAGATAGTAATTATAAAGAAATTTCATTAAAAAAGTATAGATCTCAGAAAGACATGGAAAATACTTTGCTTTTTAAGAATTTGCATTTAGCAATTAATAAAATTGCAAATAAAAAAATTAAAAATGTTCGAATAAAAGAATATGGTGATGTTGATATTATCATATCAAATTTTTGCAAAATTCAAATTATTAATGACACACATTTATTTGATTCATCTATTTTAAGATTAACAACTAAAGAAAAAAAGAAAAGTTTTACATCAGAAAATGGAAAATCTTATTTAATTCCTGATACTTTATTTGAAATTAAAAATGGAAATAATGGGGAAGTAATTATTATTAATTATTTTGATAGATAAATTTTGTGACTTTATATGATGAAATAGAATTAAATATTACAGGTTAAGTAGTAAAAATGAAGTATATTTATATTTGTTATAATTGAGAGTTGCTAAGGTTGCAATTGTCATAAAAAAATTTAATAAAAAATGTAAACATATTATAAGAGAAGGTTAAAAATAGGGCATTTATATAATCAAAATAAGTATCTTAATTTTTTGTGAATAATTAATTTATTTTGATATATTTAATTGGAGAAAATTTTAATGCTTACAAATAATGATAAAATAGTTATTATAAACTAGAATTCCATAAGTAAATAAATTTTATAATACTGATAATATATTATACATCGAATACATTGATTTTGACTTGAGTAATATAATTATAAAAAATAAAAAAGTAAGTAATAATTATGTTCAAAATGAGTTGAAACATAATAATTAACATAAACTTACTTGATTGTAATTGTGATAATAGATAGTTGCATTCTTTGTAAACAGGATAAGCTGTGTAACACTTTGTAACATAGTATTACACAGCTACTGTTTTAGCTGGGATACCCAGATTAAATAATATAGACACATTAAAATCGATGTGGATACTCGTAATAGCTCCGTCGAGGCAGGATTTATTGCTGGTGGAACAGAAGCAGCTTATGATATAACATCATATCTTTTAGGAAAATTGATGCCTAGTTTTTAATTGTTTGGAGGAATAATATATGGTTGGACACAAATTTTACAAAAATTTATTTCAAACAATATCTTATTTTTCAGTAATAATGGTTTTTGAAATATTTTTGCTAATAGGATTTTTTGCTAGTTTAAATTATGGACATAATTTTGGGTGGGTACTATTAATAATATCTTTATGTTTAATTATTTTATTTTTTCTTATAGGCTTTTATTGGATTTTTCAAAAGGTTTTTATTGACGAAAATGGAATTAAAGTATTATTTTTAAATAAAACCATTAAACAATATGATTGGAAAGAAATAAATATTATTGAAGTAACGAATATAATGAGAAATCCATCAATAAGAATTAAGACTATTAATGGTTCAGAAATTCATTTGGATAGAAGAAAAAAAATTACAAAAGTTATTGAAAAATATTCGCATATAATGATAGAAAAGTAACTGAACTTAACACTAAATTTTAGAAGTGTTACTTTTTAAAAATAAAACAAACATCACTTTTAGCATTAAGGATGATATTGTATAAATGCAGTTTCATCCTTTTTATATTTGGCTGGCAAGAGCAATGTATAGGTATTCCTATTGTTAGTAGTTAAAAATGAAGTTTCAATCAAATAAATTATTTGTGTTACAAAGTAAAAGGTGCTAAAATATAATTACAAAAAAGCCTTATAAGGAGCACATTATGAGAACTATAATAATTGGTGGGGGAGCAGCTGGTGTTTTCTCTGCAATCACAATCAAAAAATCAAAACCGAAAATGGATGTATTAATTCTTGAACAAAATAACAAACTTTTGAAAAAGGTTTTAAAAACTGGTAGTGGCAAATGTAACATTTCCAATGAAAGCATTACTGAAGATAAATACGATAATTTTACACTTATATCTAAAAATAGTAAAATTAACATTAATAAAATATTAGATAATTATGGCTTTCTTTTAAGAAAAGATAGTCTGGGACGATTATATCCGTATAATCTTTCGTCTAAATGCGTAGTAAGAACATTACAAGATACACTAGATAAATTAAAAGTTAATTATAAATTAGATTATGAAGTTAAATCCATTCAAAAAGTTAATGATAAGTTTATAATTAATAATGAAATAGAAGGTGACTATGTAATAGTAGCAACAGGATCTAAAGCACAAGAAAAAACTTGTGGGTATGAATTAGCTATGAATATGGGGCATAGCATAACTGAACTTAATCCTGGGCTTGTACCGATTATAACCTATGAAGATACAAGTAGCTTAAAAGGTCTTCACTGGAAGTGTGCAATAAGATGTAATGATTTCTATGACACAGGAGAAGTCCTTTTTAGAGAAGATGGTTTATCGGGTATTGTAATACTTGATGCTTCAAATCATTTAGAAGAATACGATACAATACATATGGATTTAATGCCTGATTATAGTTTTGAGGAAATGGTAAGACTAATGACAAAAAGAGATATATCTTACACAAAAAATATGTTTCCTTTACCATTATGGGAAGAAATCAAAAGAAGATGCCGTATGGGAATAGATGTATATTCGGTGATAAAAGATTTAACTTTTACTGTTGAATCTAAAAGAGGTTTTGATGAGGCTCAAATAACTCTTGGAGGAGTTAGAACAACTGAGGTTAGCAATAGTTTTGAAAGCCAAAAGTATGAAAACTTATTTTTTGTTGGCGAAGTATTAGATGTTGCTGGGGCAACGGGTGGATATAATTTATATTTTGCTTGGCTTAGTGGTTATGTTGCAGGCAAAGAAATATGCAAAAAAAACTAGAGGTTTAGGATCTCTAGTTTTCTTCTTCTTCGATTAGTTTTTCATATAGTTTGAATACTTCATCAAGGGTTTCATCGTCATCAACATATTCGTATTCAACGTCACCATCTTCGTATTCGATATATTTGAAGACAAATGCTTCATCTTCTTCTACATCTTCTAAGTTATTTGGACACATAATTAAATAAAATTCTTCGTTGTAGTTGATTCCAGCAACCACATCAAATTCAATCTCTAAGCCTTCATCATTTACAAGAGTAATTTTGTCATTGCTATTTTCCATTTGAGTTCTCCTTTTTCACTTATAGTTTAACATAATTTTTTTATTAAAACAATAATAGATTGAAAAAATTATAAAAAAGTAATATAATTAATTGTCTTTTGCAAGAAAGATTATGGGAGCCACGGCTGAGAGGTTGCGAATGCAACGACCATTGAACCTGATCTAGGTAATGCTAGCGTAGGAATTTTATTTCTAATTGTTTTAGCATTCCAAAAACTTCGTTGTTTTGGGAGGTTATTATGAGAAAAAAAGAAGTTTTTTACGTTGTCTTTACGGCAACAATGATCGCACTATCAGTGTGTTTTGATTTTATTGTTAAGGCTATTCCATTTTTGCATTTTCCGTATGGTGGAAGTGTATCACTTTCGATGTTACCACTTGTGATGATTTCTATTACTTGTGGAGTGCCATATGGACTTGTGGGGGGAGCAGCTTTTGGTCTAATCAATTATTTTATTGATGGATATGGTTTTAATATTGTTTCGTTTACTTTGGATTATATTTTAGGATTTGCTGTACTAGCTATTGCTGGAGTATTTCGTAAACAAATATTAGAAGGTAAAAAGAAATATTTTGTTTTAGGCTTTTCTTTAGGTTTAGTTCTAAGATGGATATCAAGTGGAATTAGTGGAGTGCTTAATGCTGCTTCATTTGGTATCGATGAAGCCTTTTTGGAAGATATATTCGGTGCAGGGAAAACATCAGTTGTATATATATACATTTATTCGTTTATTCTCTATAATTTACCTTATATTTTCGCTTCTGGTGTACTTTGTATAGCAGTTGGTTTAATTATATACAAAAATGTGATAATAAGAAATTATGACAATTTTTATCGTATTAACTAATTAAAATGACAAAAGTTGAACGGCTTTAGTATTTACTATTACTCGATAATATGGTATAATTATAAGGTAAAATATAGTGAAAATATAATATTTATTGAAAGGATTTTTAAAAAATGAATTTACCTAACAAACTAACTATAGGAAGAATGTGTGCAATTCCTCTTGTTATTATTATTTCTTTGTTGTCACCACTAGCAACACTAGTAGAAGGTATCAACTTACAATTGTTAATATTACTAGTTATATTTATTCTAGCTTCAATTACCGACTTTTTAGATGGTAAAATTGCGAGAAAATACAATTTAGTAACAAACTTTGGTAAGTTTATGGATCCTCTAGCTGATAAGCTTTTGGTTATGTCAACAATGATTGCTATACTAGAGTTAGGAATTTTTAAAGCATTTGATATTAGTTTTGGTTTTGTAATTACAATAATATTAGCTCGTGAATTTGCTATTACTGGTTTAAGAACGCTTGCGGCAGATAATGGTGTAGTTATTGCAGCAAGTAAACTTGGAAAGTTTAAGACTGTTTCGCAGATGTTTATGATTATTTATATATTATTTGTTAATGCAATTGAACTAACTGGTCAAATGGGAATTATTCATGATATTATTACAGTAGTATTGGTTTCATTGGCAACAATTATGTCAATAGTATCGGGAGTAGATTATTTTATAAAGAATGCAAAAGTTTTAAAAGAGAATAAATAAGGAGAATACTAATGGCTGACGATAAAATTAAAGCTTTAGAAGAAGCATTTAAGTCGATAGAAAAACAATTTGGAAAAGGCTCAATTATGCGCCTTGGTGATAAAGTAAATGAGCAATATGAAGTTATTCCTAGTGGTTCAATAGCTTTAGATATGGCTTTAGGTGTTGGTGGATATCCTAAAGGAAGAATCATAGAAATATATGGCCCTGAGAGTAGTGGTAAAACAACATTTGCTTTACATGCGATTGCTGAAGCCCAAAAGCAAGGTGGTATTGCTGCTTTTGTTGATGCTGAACATGCTTTAGATCCTCGTTATGCCTTTAATTTAGGTGTTGATGTGGATAATTTAATAGTTTCACAGCCTGACACAGGTGAACAAGCTCTAGAAATATGTGATTATTTAATTCGTAGTGGAGCTGTTTCAATCATTGTAATTGACTCTGTAGCTGCTTTGGTCCCAAAAGTTGAAATTGATGGTGATATGGGAGATTCTCATATTGGTCTTCAAGCCCGTTTGATGTCGCAAGCAATGAGAAAATTAAGTGGAGCTATAAGTAAAACAAATTGTGTTGCTATTTTTATAAATCAAATTAGAGAAAAAGTTGGAGTAATGTTTGGTAGTCCTGAAACAACTTCAGGCGGAAGAGCTCTTAAATTTTATTCAACAATAAGACTTGATATTCGCCGTGTTGAACAAATCAAACAAGGTGATTCAGCAATAGGTAATATTACAAGAATTAAAGTTGTGAAGAATAAAGTTGCTCCGCCATTTAAAACTTGTGATGTTGATTTGATTTACGGCAAAGGTGTTTCAAAAGAAGCAGAAATAATAGACTTAGGTGTTAAATTTGATATTGTTGAGAAAAGTGGTTCATGGTTTTCATATAGTGGCGAAAAACTTGGCCAAGGTCGTGAAAACGTTAAAGAATATTTACGCAATAATCCAAATTTATGCGAAGAACTATTAACAAAAATTAAAAACAAATATTTCAACATAGAATAATATTTTAATATTGAATAAAATGCTAAGTAGGCTTTTTGCCTACTTTTCCTTTATTTATGCATTTGTTTTCCAATATATTCTATATAAAAGTTATTGTAAATAACATAACTTTTAGTATAGCATAACCTTTTAGTATAGCATAACCTTTTAAAGATAATTATCTTATGTTTTATATGATATTTTTTTGATGATGAATTTTGGTAACAAGTAAAAATTATAATTTTTTTATGGAATGTTTATGAAAATTAAGTCATTTTTAATAAATTTTTTTGTCATTGACTATAATGTGAAAAAGTAGTATAATATCAAAGTAAAATAATAAAATTATATAATCAAATATAATAAAAAGAAAATAGTTATATTTTATTCTGTAATATATTGTTTTGAGAAAAAGGAGGTTATGATGATGATATTTCTAGCTAATGGAAATGGTACATTCGTAATCGTAGCTGTTCTTCTTTCAATATTTTGTTTAGCCATTGGTGCTTTTGCAGGTTATTTTGTTTTAGAAAAGAAACGTAAAAAATCTGAAAAAGATGCATCTAAGATCATTGAAGATGCTAAAAAACTAGCTGAAGAAAATCGTAAAAAAGCTATTGTTGAGCAAAAACATGAACTTTATACTTTAAAGCAAGAAAGTGAAAAAGAAATTAAAGCTTTAAAGCAAGATGCTGATCGTGAAATCAAGGAAAAACGTAAAACGGTTAATGATTTAGAACAAAAACTATTACAACGTGAAGAACGCCTTGATAATCGTAGCAATAATCTTGATAAACGAGAAGAAGGTTTGAGTGTTAAAGAACAAAAAATTGATCAAATAAAAAATGATCTTGAAAAACAATTTGCTAAAAGCAATGAATTAATTGAAGAACAGAACAGAAAATTAATTGAAATTTCTGGTTTGAGAGTCGAAGAAGCCAAAAAAATTATTTTAGAGAGAATCGAAGAAGAAATGGCAGATGAAATTGCCGTAGTTATTAAAGAAGCTGAGGACAAAGCAAAAGTGGAAAGCAATAAGAAAGCACAAATGTTTCTTGCTAATGCTATCCAACAATACGCTGGTGATGCTGTAAGTGAAAAAACTGTTTCAGTTGTACCACTTCCAAATGATGAAATGAAAGGACGTATTATAGGTCGTGAAGGACGTAATATTCGTTCTATTGAAGCTTCAACAGGTGTTGATTTGATTATTGATGATACTCCTGAAGCTGTAGTTATATCTTGCTATGATCCAATTAGAAGAGAAATAGCTCGCAGAACATTAGAAGCACTAATTTCTGATGGTCGTATTCAACCATCAAGAATTGAAGAACTTGTAAACAAGTTCAAGAAAGAATTAGACAATGAGATTCGTGAAGCTGGTGAAAAAACAATTTACGAAGTTGGAGTTGCAAAGATGCATCCTGAACTTGTAAAGTTACTTGGACGTTTAAAATTCCGTACAAGTTATGGACAAAATGCTTTATCTCACTCAAAAGAAGTTGCTTTTCTTACTGGTAAATTAGCTGCTGAAATTGGCTTAAATGAAACATTAGCACGTCGTGCTGGTTTACTTCATGATATTGGGAAAGCTGCTGACCATGAAATGGAAGGAAGCCATGTTGATATCGGTGTTGAATTAGCTACTCGTTATCGTGAAAATAGTGTTGTTGTGAATGCTATTGCTTCACATCATGGAGACAAAGAAGCAACTGATTTAATTTCATTACTTGTTGCTGCTGCTGATACAATTTCTGCCGCAAGACCTGGTGCAAGAAGCGAATCAATCGAAAATTACATTAAGAGATTAACACAACTTGAAGAAATATGTAATGAATTTAAGGGTGTAGAAAAATCTTATGCACTTCAAGCTGGTCGAGAAATTAGAGTTATGGTTAAACCAACTGAAGTTGATGATAACTTGGCTCATAAACTTGCTCGTGATATTCGCATAAAGATTGAAAATGCTCTTACATATCCTGGAACTATTAAAGTAACAGTTATCAGAGAAACTCGCGTTCAAGAAACTGCAAAATAGTAAGGACAAAAATAAAATGTTTCTAGGCTATACTTAGAAACTTTTTTTTAAAGGAGTTTATATGAAAATTCTATTTGTTGGTGATGTTTTTTCTAAATTAGGCCGAAAAGCTTTAGAAACAAACATCAAAAGAATAAGAGAAAACGAAAAAATTAATTTTATAATTGTAAATGGTGAAAATATATCTCATGGAAAAGGGATGAATGAAGGACATTATTTGTGGCTTCTCAATATGGGTGTTAATGTTGTAACATTAGGAAATCATTCCTTCCAACAAAAATCGATTATGAATGTTATCGATGATGCAAAATGTATTGTTAGACCATATAATTATATTGAAAATATGCCAGGAACTGGTTATGTGCAAGTAAATTATAATGGTATAAAAATAACTATTATGCAAATGCTTGGTGAAGTGTTTATGGCACCTGAAGCAACTAGTCCATTCCTTGCAACAAAATCTTTGTTGGAAAGTATCAACTCTGATATTACTATAATTGATTTTCACGCGGAAAGCACTAGCGAAAAAATTGCCTTTGGATATGCTTTTGATGGGCAGGTAACAGCTATTTTAGGAACACATACACACGTACAAACAGCTGATGCGAGAATTCTACCAAATGGGACAGCTTACATCACTGATGTAGGGATGACAGGTCCATTAAATGGTGTTATTGGTGTAAAAAAAGATATCATTGTTGATAGATATATGAATGATGGAAGACAAAGATTTGAGCCAGAAGATAGTGGCGAGTCACAATTCTGTGCAGTAATTTTAGAAATAAATGAAAATACGCATAAAGTGACAAAAATAGACAGAGTATATGTTGTAGAATAATCCTGCAAATATAAACAGGAGGATAACAATGGATGTTTTAAAAGTTTCATCAAAATCAAAACCAAATTCTGTAGCCGGAGCATTAGCTAATGCTTTTAAGTCACAAGGAGCCGTGGAAATTCAAGCAATCGGGGCAGGAGCATTAAATCAAGCAATTAAATCAATTGCAATTGCCAGAGGATATGTAGCTCCAACAGGAAAAGATTTAATCTGTGTTCCTGCATTTAGTGATATTGAAATCGAAGGCGAAGAGAGAACAGCTATTAAATTAATAGTTGAGCAGCGTAAATAAGTATTATGAATATGGCACTAGAAATAGTGTCATTTTCTTATATAATTAATATTTAGTTTATTTGTGTAAGATTTCATACTTCTTGACATATAATGGTACAAGATGTATAATCAATATGTAATGATAATGGCTAAACCTTAAAGTTTATTAATAAGAATGTTTTAATAATGAGAAAGAACTTGATATACTTTCTAAGGTAAGCCATAGAAAGTTTTTTATTTTCTCTAATTAAAAGGAATAAATATGATAGAAGTAAAGAATTTGTGTAAAACATATATTTCAAATAAGAAAAGTAGTACGAAGGCACTATCAAACATTAACCTTACTTTACCAGATAATGGAATGATTTTCATAACTGGTCAAACAGGAAGTGGTAAAACTACACTCCTAAATATGATAGGATTAATTGATAGTTATGACTCTGGTGAAATAATTCTTTTTGATAAAAGTTATAATAACTTATCAGAGAAAGAAAAAGACTCAATAAGAAGAAATAATATAGGATTTGTCTTTCAAGATTATAATCTTATACCTGATTTATCAGTTTATGAAAACTTATGCTTAGTATATAAAATACTTAATAAAGAAGTTAACAATCAAGAAATAGATTATTACTTAAATCTTTTTGAGATGAATGAAACTAAAAACAAATATATAAATGAACTAAGTGGTGGACAAAAACAAAGGATAAGTATTATAAGAGCAATAATAAAGAAACCTAATATAATATTAGCAGATGAACCAACAAGTGCTTTAGATGATGATACATCAGAAGTAATATTTAAGAAGTTACAAGAGATATCAAAAGATACCTTAGTACTTATTGTTTCACATAACCAGAAGTTAAGTGAAAAATATGCTGATAGAATAATAGAAATCAAAAAAGGTGAAATAGTAAGTGATAATTCAATAAATGAATTATATTATAAAAACAATCATTTAGATTATATTGATAATAAGTTTTCTTTTAAAGAATTATTGAAACTAGCTATAAAATTTATAAATACAAAAAAGAAAATATTGTTATTCTCATTAAGTATTTTGATACTATTTAATTTACTAATATCACTACTAATGGGATTATTAACAATTCAAAACAGCAAAGTATTATCTTATGCTACACATAATACTATAGATTATACCTTTATCGGAAATCAGAAATTCCTTTACGATGATACTGATTTTTTAAATAAGCAAGTTTCATTGACTGAGTTAAATAATATATCAAAAGATTTAAACAAGAAAGTATATTGTGTTAATAATAAATATAGTTATTCATTAAGTGAATACTTATGTGATGATATGTTTTATGAACTAAAGATTTATGGTGGAATCAATTACGAAGAAAGTATTATTGAAGATTTGAATCTAACTGTTTTGAATGGAAGATTACCAGCTAACAACCAGGAACTAATGGTTTCTCATTTTGCTGCTACGTGTTTTTTGAAAACAATAGGATTTAATATAAATTCTATAGAAGACCTTATAAATAGATCTATATCAGTAAATGATAATAAATATGTTATTACTGGAATATTTGATGAAAATATTGATATTGATAAAAAATATGAAGAGTATAAGCAAGCAAGTAATCAAGAAAAAGCATTAGATGATTTTGAAAATGAAATGTTATATAAAGTATCATCATATTTTATCATTAATGATAGTGATTTTTTTACCGATGATAATATAACAACATTACGTGCGTTTTATAACAATTATGATGATGATATTAATATAAGTTATTATGATAATACTCAACATCAAAATCTAGATATAATAGGATTAAAACATAATCTAGGTGATAATGAAATAATTATGAGTTATGAAACATTTGGTGGCTTAGAATATAAAGGAAGAAAAATAAGAGATATTTTAAACTCGTATACTGAAGAAGAACAAAGAATTGAAATTGAAAAAATCTTGGATAGTTTGGAAAGTTTTTCTATGAGTTTTAGTGTTACAGGAAGCTCTAAAAAAATAAAATATTATTCGAAAGATGTAAAAGTTATAGGAGTACTTTTAAATAGCTTGCAAGAAGTAAATATTCTATTTAATAAAAAAATGTATCAAGATATACTAAAAGAAACATCAACATATGACTATAATGGTGGTTTTATAAGTTTAGCTTGTTCTTTGAAGGAGAAGATGATTACTTTTAAGTATTTAGATGATAATGTAAAAAGTAATATTTATTCTATAAATGAATATTCTATAGTTTTGCATAGAGTACAAAAAAGTGTTCAAAGTAGTCAAAAGGAATTATCTTTGTTAATAGTTATATTATCACTAGTTTCAGTGCTTTTGGTATTTTATTTTGAAAGAACTAATTTCAAAGCAAATATGAAAAAGTATAAAGTGCTAAAAAATAATGGTTTAAGTAATAGATACTTATTATACATAAAAGTTAATTGTATTTTAATATTATTGTTTTTAAGCTTGTTATTAACTCTAATATTAAATTTTGTTATGTTTTATTTTTCTGAAATAATGTTAGAAATAATGTTATCTATAAACTTTAAATTATTAAGATATAATTATATAGTTGTTTTAGGATTATTAGGACTTAACATAATTATATTTATAATATTATTTATTAAGTTAATTTTAAAATCTAATAAGAAACTATAAAAAACTTATATATGGGGAGGAATAATTTAAATGAAAAAAGTATTAGTTTTTATTTTAGTTTTGGTAAGCACTTTAATATTTGGCCTAAAAAATGTTGAGGCATCAACGGCTGAATATGAATGTGGAGTTGGTTATTCTACAAATCTAGTCCATCCTAGATATGAAATGTTTAATCCCGGAGCGCCTATATTAGACAAAGATTATTTAGATTCTCTAGTATTGACAAAAGCAAATATTCAAACATATTCAAGTTTGGAATATACATCTAATTCAATAAAAGAAATTACAGAAAAAATTTCCGAAGACTATAATACTAAATTCGGTTTAAATGCAAAATATAATATTTATTCAGGAAAGCTATATAATAACTTTGCATTGAACGTGGATTATATTAATGATGCATATAATTATCAATATTTCAAAATCTATGACATCATGAAATATAAATATTCTATTACGTTACCAAATTCAGCTTCATTTATGTATTATTATGAAGATCATTTTAGCTCAGGTTATTTAAATGCATTAGAAAGATTATCATCTAGAAAGATGGGTTATGGAGATTTCTTTAGCACTTATGGAACTCATTTAATAACAAGTGCAATTTATGGGGGCAAAATTGAAGCATATTTTTCTGTTTTGTCAAATAAAGTGATGTTTACAGAAAGTGTTAAGAATACAATAGAAAATCAGATATCAATAAGTGCTTCAAATATAACAGGAATAGGCAATAGTTATAATCTTAGTTTAGCGGGAAAAGGCAATTTTACTTCAAGTAATCACATATCTGCTACTAATATTGTTGTTAAAGGTGGCAATTTTAGTGGATTAACTAATAGTGCTTTATCACAATGGCAACAAAGCCTTACTATTTATAATGATGATAATGAAATTGTTGAAGATAATACTGCTTTAATAACATATTCAGAAAATGGATTATTGCCTTTATGGGATATTTTACCTGAAGAGTATGGTGATTTATATGATGAAATGAGAAGAGAATATAATGACTATGTAGTGGCAGAACAAAATAAAGTATCTAAAATATTATATAATAATGATCTAACATATTCGAGTGAGGTAGTTGAAGAAGGTATACTTACAATAACAGATAGTGGTAGATTTAATCAATCAAGAACATGTGTTGATTTGCAAGATGAATATTGTCTTGACTTAAATTTTCTTAAAAAGATGGGTTACCAAAATGTTAAACTTGTTTTTACTTGTAAAATTAAAGAAGTATGGGATGGCTATCAATGGTTCTTTATATATTTAGATTCTAGTGAAACATCAGAACTTTTAGCTTCATATAGTACATCAATAGGAGATGGAGAAAAAATCTCCACATGGACTAATGTTTCATTTGAATTAAATATAGACATAGATAAATTACTTTCAAATGAATTTGTTATTAGATATGGTGCATCAGGTGATTATGAAGATACATGGAAATTAAAAGAATTAGAAATGGGAATTGTTGTTTCATAAAAGGAATAAATATGATAGAAGTAAAGAATTTATGTAAAACATATATTTCAAATAAGAAAAGTAGTACGAAGGCACTATCAAACATTAACCTTACTTTACCAGATAATGGAATGATTTTCATAACTGGTCAAACAGGAAGTGGTAAAACTACACTCCTAAATATGATAGGATTAATTGATAGTTATGACTCTGGTGAAATAATTCTTTTTGATAAAAGTTATAATAACTTATCAGAGAAAGAAAAAGACTCAATAAGAAGAAATAATATAGGATTTGTCTTTCAAGATTATAATCTTATACCTGATTTATCAGTTTATGAAAACTTATGCTTAGTATATAAAATACTTAATAAAGAAGTTAACAATCAAGAAATAGATTATTACTTAAATCTTTTTGAGATGAATGAAACTAAAAACAAATATATAAATGAACTAAGTGGTGGACAAAAACAAAGGATAAGTATTATAAGAGCAATAATAAAGAAACCTAATATAATATTAGCAGATGAACCAACAAGTGCTTTAGATGATGATACATCAGAAGTAATATTTAAGAAGTTACAAGAGATATCAAAAGATACCTTAGTACTTATTGTTTCACATAACCAGAAGTTAAGTGAAAAATATGCTGATAGAATAATAGAAATCAAAAAAGGTGAAATAGTAAGTGATAATTCAATAAATGAATTATATTATAAAAACAATCATTTAGATTATATTGATAATAAGTTTTCTTTTAAAGAATTATTGAAACTAGCTAAGAATAAATTTTCATATAATGTAAAGCATTTAATTATATTACTATTAATGATTATTCTAAGTCTTACCATAACATTAACTTTTTTAAGCCCACTTACTATTAAAATGTCATCAGTTATGGCAAATGCTACTTATGTGAACAATCAAAACTATTTAGTAGTTGGTGCAAATTTAAAAAAAATAAAAACTCGTTATGGATTTTCATATGGTTTTTCAAGAGAAAAATATTCGAAGCTTTTTGATGATATAGAAAGTAATTACTATTTGATAAGTAGTAAGTATTATAATTCTTTTTCCGATATACAAACTGTATTTAATACTAGCCCAAATATTTCTGGAGGAATATTTTATACAGAAAATGTTTTGTCTGATTTAAATACAAAAGTATTGATTGGTGAAGAAATAAAGGGTAATAATGAAATTTTAATATCTGATTTATTAGCACATACTTTAGCATATTCAAAATTTGAAGGGGCTAATGAGATGTCTGATTTAATCGGTAAAACATTATATTTAAATTCAAATAATTATTTAATAAAAGGAATATTTCAGTCTCATGTTGATCTAGAACTATTTGATTTTGATAAATATATTTTTCTTCCTTATGAAGAAAAGGATAGTATTCATAAAATTTGGGATAGAGAAATTAATGATTATGGACTAGCAAGTATGGTTTTTGTAAAGGATGAAGTGTACTGGAATCAGAACGAAAGCATTTATTTTGATCTTTATTTGGATGATTTAACAACAAAAAGTTTTAGTAAATATGATAGTGATATTGATAGTTATGTAAAAGAAAATATCAATTTGAATCCGAATAGTTATGAAATTGTGTTATCGAAAGATGCAATAAGTGAATTAGTAGAAAGTAGAACTTTAGAATTAGTATTAGATTATGCAAAAGAAAATTATACAGTGATGAGTAGTAATCCTCAAGATTATGAAAAGTATTATGAATATATTATTTCTATTAAAAATTACAACAAATATGATGAAGAAAAAACATATAAATATTTTGAAAACAAAGCAACGGAAATAGTTACAAAAGAAATTGTTGGAAAACAATACGATTTGTCTTGCAAAGATATGTTCAGCACCATAGGTGGTTTAATTGATTTTGACATCAAAGTAAAAGTAATAGGTATAACAAACTATTGGGATAGTTTGGTAAGTGATTCTTTATATGATTACCTTTGTGAAGAACTATATATAAGTGATTTTCGTTACACATTACTATATTTTAATAAATCACTAAAGGAAAGGAAAAGTATTTTGAAGTCAATTTATAGTGAGAATGATCTATCTGTATATAGTGAATACAATGATCAGGTTGACATAATTGAAGATATATTTAATTTACTGAAACCTATTTTTATAGCTTTATCTATTGTAATGTTTAGCATTGTGATTTTAATATATATGTTTTATAGATATAATATTGTTAATATGAATAGAATAGAAATTGGTATTCTTAAGTCTTTAGGATTAAATCAAAAATATATTAATTATATTTATTATATTATTGATTTTATAATAATGATAATAACAATAATTGCTTCAAATATTATTTTAAATATAATATATGTAGTTTTAAATGAAAAAGTTATAACTTATCTTGATATAAATGTACCTGTATTTAGTTATGACTTTATAATGATACTTATTAGTGTGTTATTTTTTGTAATTATTTCATTTATTGCAAGTTTAAAGTCAAATAAAAAGCTAAAGAAAATTAGTATTGCACAAATAATAAATGAAAATAAAGCAAGTGAATAGTTTATATTATGACAGTTTATGAAAGTAGACTGTCATTTTGTTATGAAAAACAATTGCCCTTTGAAATATCATCAACTGAGTATTGAAAAAATAGTGATTTTGTATTAAAATATTAACATTAATAAATTATAAAAATATAATATAAATGAGGCGATATAATGCAAAGTAGTTTGCCTATACTAGAAACACCTAGACTTATTTTGAGGGAAATATGTGATAAAGATGCTAAAGATATGTTTGAGTATGCAAAACTATCATATATTGGTCCTGTAGCTGGTTGGGAGCCACATAGTAGTGTTAGTTATACCAAAGATGTTATAAAGGTGTTTAACCGTAAGAAGTATTACGGGCAGTTGGGTGTTTTTGCGGTGATTTTGAAAAGTGAAAACAAAATGATTGGAACCATTGAGTTACATACATATACACCAAACTTTAAGGCGGAATTAGGTTACACTATTAATCCTGCTTATTGGGGGAATGGTTATGCAGTTGAAGCATCTAAGGAAGTTTTACGTTTTGGTTTTGAAAACTTGAATTTGAAACGCATTGAGTGTATGTGTTTTACTGATAATATCCAGTCTAAACGGGTGTGTGAGAAGTTATGTTTTGTTTATGAAGGTATTAGAAAAAAGGGATACCAATTATATAATGGTAAAATATGTGATTTGATGGCATATGCCTTGACTGATGATGATTATGAAAAAATACTTTGGGAGAAATCATGGGAAAAGAAATAGTATCTTACGTAAAAAGGCATTTAATGAAATATCCTAAAATGGAAACAATAGATGTTTATAAAATGCTTTTTCAGGAGACATTTTTAAATGGACATTTAGTTTCTGAAAAAGCTTATGATTATTTGCTTAGTGAAAGCAATAGTTGTTCTTTGAAAGAAAATAGTTTATATGAATATATTTCAAGTAGCGTTATAAGGGTTAATATATATCCTTATAAGAAATATTTCTCATTAGAAAAGTTGTTTTCATCTTTTCTTCTTTCCTCAAAAGAGAAAACTAAAAAGAATATATTTCAGGAAATAGAATATGTTAATGAAAAGAGGCTATGCGATAATAGGGTATTATCCTCTCTTTGTAATATTGGAGTTGGTAATAATCTTATTCCTACTCATAGTAACATTTATAAAAAGTATTATCAACCTTCTTATAGGGTAATACATAATAAATATTTGGATTTAGATATAAGAGTACTTAAATTAAAAATTTTCCTTATGGGTCTTTCTGAAAAGAATAAAGGGAAACGCCTTATATTAGCTTGCGAAGGAATTTGTGGGAGTGGTAAAACTACTATTACAAATATGCTTGATGATGTTACAGTGATTCATGTTGATGATTTCTTTCCTGAAAGTACAAATGAAAGACTTAATTTCAATAGTTTAGAGAAAGTATTGAAAGAAGCTAAAACTAATAATCATTTAACATATATGGCATATGATTGTCACCAAAAGAAATATGTAAAAAAGGAATATGATGTGAAGAACATTGTTCTTTTTGAAGGAGTATATAGTTACGATAAGCAAATTCGTAAATATTATGACTTTCTAGTATACTTTGTTTGTACAAGTGACATACAAAAGCAAAGATTAGAAGAAAGAGAAAAGGAAGGTATCAAGATGTTTTATGATAAGTGGATACCACGTGAAAATAAATACTATGATGAATATGATTTTATTTTACATAGTGATATATTAATATAATAACTGGAGACTAACATATGAAAAAAGAATTTAGCCGATTTGTTATTCCTAATTTAGCACTTGCTAGAAAAAGAATAACAAAAGAAACAAAAGTTATACAATATGAAATGGATAATAAATGTTTAAACATTGGAAATGGAAAATATTATCATATTAAAACTTATGGATGCCAAGGAAATATGGCTGATAGTGAGAGGATATCGGGGCTTCTTGAAAGTATGGGTTTTAAAGATGTTGATAGTGATGAGTTAGCAGATGTGATTGTGTTCAATACATGTGCAATTAGAGAAAATGCTGAGAATAGAGTTTTTGGTGAACTTGGAAGAATAAAAAACTTAAAGAAAGTTAAGCCAAATCTATTGATGATTTTATGTGGCTGTATGGCACAAGAAGAAAAAGTAGCAAGAAGGATTTCCGAAAAGTATCCTCAAGTTGACATTGTTTTAGGAACTCATAATATTCATAAATTATCAGAATACATATATGAAGCATATGAAAAAAACAGTCGTATAATTGATGTATATTCTGAAGAAGGAGATATTGTTGAGGGAATGCCAGTAAAAAGAGCTCATAACAAAAAAGCTTGGGTAGATATTATGTATGGCTGCGATGAGTTTTGTACTTATTGCATTGTTCCTTATACAAGAGGAAAAGAGAGATCTCGCTTGCCAGAAGATATCATTAAGGAAGTTAAAAAACTTAGTGAAGATGGTTATGTTGAAGTAACATTATTAGGCCAAAATGTTAATGCTTATGGTAAAGACTTTAAAGATCGTCAATATACATTTGCTGATTTGTTAGTTGATTTAAATAAATTAGATATTAAAAGAATTCGATATACCACATCACATCCTCGTGACTTAGATGATGCAACTATAAAAGCTATGGGATTAGGAGGAAATATAATGCCTAATTTGCACCTTCCAGTACAATCTGGAAGTGATGCTATCCTAAAAAGAATGAATCGAAAATATACTAAAGAAGAATATCTTGAAAAAATTCGAAAATTAAAAGAAACTGTTCCAGGAATATCTATTACAACAGATATTATTGTAGCTTTCCCTGGCGAGACACAAGAAGACTTTGAGGAAACATTAGATCTTGTTAGGAAAGCTGATTTCGAAGGAGCATATACTTTTATCTACTCACCACGAGAAGGCACACCAGCTGCAAAATTTGAGAACACTTTAACAGAGGAAGAAAAGAAGAACAGATTATTGGCGCTTAACAAAGTTATTAATGAAGGATATTTAAAAGGTAATAAACGCTTCGAAGGAGAAGTTGTTGAAGTGTTAGTTGAAGGATATTCAGAAAAGAATAAGAATTACTTGACAGGATATACTAAACATAATAAATTAGTTAATTTTATCGGTGATGCAAGCCTAATTGGTGAACTTGTTAATGTGAAAATTGAGAAAGCTTATAGTTGGCATTTAAAGGGCAAAATCATCTAAAATAGTAGCAAACCCATTCCTCAATGAATATATTGTATTGAGGAGGGATTATATGAACGACATCAGAGAAATAGTTACCAAAACTATTGTTGGTAAAGGGAAAAAGATAATTCGTCGTACCGATGAAGTTATCGCTACAAATGAGCCTTATAGTGTTTTAGGATGTTGGGTTATTAATCATAACTTTGAAGCTTCCTTGAATGCTCTTCAAGCCAACATAAATGGGTCTTATGAAGTCGATGTATGGTATTCTTATGACAACAATACTAAAACAGATGTAGCCCGAACAACTGTTACATATACTAAAAAAATCAACATAAAACCTATTGTAAGAGATATAAATGAATCCACAAGAGACATTCTTGTTGAAGCAATTCAAGAACCAACATGTACAAATGCTCAAATAAACGATAATTCAATTTGTGTAGATGTGTGCTTTGAACTTTTAGCTGAAGTCATTGGTGAGACAAAAGTTAAAGTAGCCATTTTAGAACAAATGGATTGTGTTGATTATACTGATGATGACTTCGAAGATGAAATTAATGAAAACTTTATAAACGAGGAATAGAATCAATTGGAAATCCAATTGATTTTCTAAAAGGAGTAGTATGTATAAAATATTATTAGTTGATTTAGACAATACACTATTAGATTTCGATAAGGCTGAAGATAAAGCCTTAACAAAAACACTACTAAAGTATGGATTAAGTGATACATATGAATTAAAAGAAGAATTTAAAAAAATAAATAAATATTATTGGAATCAGTTTGAAAAAGGACTAATTTCTAAAGAAAAGTTATTAGAAAAAAGATTCATAGACTTTTTTGGAAAGTATGACTATAGTATTGATGAAGTCAAAGTAAATAAATATTATTTAGATGAACTTGCTAATTCTGGTGATTTGATGCAAAATGCTCAAGCAATGCTTGAAAGGATAAAAGGGAAAGTAAAAATATATCCAGTTACTAATGGCGTATATAATACTCAGAAAAAAAGATTAGCTCTTTCAGGGCTAAATATATATTTTGAAGATGTCTTCATATCGGAAAAAATAGGTTATCAAAAACCCCGAAAAGAATTCTTTGATTATGTCTTTGAACATATAAATAATCCTAAAAAAGAAGATGTAATTCTATTAGGGGATAGTTTGTCAGCTGATATAATTGGTGGCATAGAATATAACATTGACACGTGTCTATATGCACCTAAAAAGGAAATTTTAGAAACAAAACTATATAATGAAATGCATAATAAAATTACATATGTTATAAAGGATCTCTTAGAATTTGAAAAAATAATTAATAAAAACTAATAAAAAGTAAAAAAATGATAATCATAATTGTAGGATAAAAAGGTGAAATACATGTGGATTATCTTTTCTTTGCTTTCGGCACTATTTAGTGCTCTAATGACAATATTAATAAAAATGGGTTTAAAAGGAATTAATCCCATTCTTTCTTTAACTTTAAGATCGGTTGTTGTATGTTTTCTTTTATTAATAAGTATTATAATCAATGGTTCTTATAAGGAAATAAAGGCATTGAATAAAAATACGATAATGTGGGTAATTATAACAGCTGTTGTTACTTTTCTAACGTGGATATTTTATTATCTTGCTTTAAATAAACAAGATGCTAACAAAGTTGCAAGTATTGATAAAGTTAGTTTAATTATTGTTATTTTACTTAGCATATTAGTTTTGAAAGAGAAAATAAAAGGAATAGGATTAATTGGTATTATTCTAATACTAATAGGAAGTATTCTTGTTTGTTTGTAAATTGACCTTGAAAGAGGTCTTTTATATATATTTTTATTTTAAAAGATGTGCTAATTATAATTATTTGTAATTTTCAAAATATCCTCTTTAAAAAAAAGTATATCTGTGCTATAATATGTAGATGGTGATTTATATGAATAATATACAAATTAATAAAATAAATGATGAAATTAATGTCTTAAAAGGCGAATATACTAATGAATTAAATACTGTTAATTATTATTATTGGCCGATTGTTGCAAAAATAAAGAGAAGAAAAAAGAATATTAAGTGGTATTTTACTTTGGCTTGTTGCTTATTAGCAAGTGTAACTATTGTAGTACTCTTAAGTGAGATTACTAACCCGTATTGGTTAGGGTTAGGATATGGCATAAGTGGTATTATTTTTGGTTTAACTTTGTTTTTCTTAATCAGAGTAAATAAACAAAGTAAAAAGACGCAAAAAGAATGGGATAAAGCCTTAGAACCATCAAATAAACTAAAAAATGAATTAGATAGTAAAATGGCTGAAGGAGTGCAAGCGATGCTCGCAACTTTTGACGCAAATATAACAACAGAAGTAGGTACTTCATACGAAGATATCTTAGAATATTATAACAGAAGTATTAATTTATAATTAGGAGAAAACAAAAATGGAAAGAACTTTAAAAATAAAAGATTTACATGTTAGTGTTATAGATAAAGAAAACTCTAAAGAGATACTTAAAGGAATTGATTTAGAGGTTAAAACTGGTGAAATTCATGCTATTATGGGACCAAATGGAACAGGAAAAAGTACTTTGGCAAATACTTTGATGGGACATTACAAATATCAAGTCACTAGTGGTGAAATTTTGCTTGATGGTGAGAATATCACGAATATGCCAGTTGATGAAAGAAGTCGTAAGGGCCTTTTCTTAGCAATGCAATATCCTAATGAGATTAGTGGTGTGACTAATTCTGATTTTATTAAACAAGCAATGCAAGCTCGCCTTCCTGAAGGAGAACATATCAAACTATTTAAGTTCATTAAAGAATTAGATACTGCAGTTAAAGATTTAAAAATGCGTTCTGATCTTCCTCATCGTTACTTAAATGAAGGTTTTAGTGGTGGTGAAAAGAAGAGAAATGAAATCTTACAGATGAAAATGCTTAAACCTAATTTTGCAATTTTGGATGAAATTGATTCAGGTTTAGATGTTGATGCTTTAAAAATTGTTGGTGAAAACGTTGATTCAATGCGTTCTGATGATTTTGGAGCAATTATTATTACACATTATGAAAGATTACTTGATTATATTCATTGTGACTATGTTCATATTCTTATGGATGGTAGAATTGTAAAAACGGGTGGTAAGGAACTTATTGAAAAAATTGATAATGAAGGTTATGACTGGTTAAAAGCTGAACTTGGAATTGTTGATGAGGTTCCTCAAAAGGTTAGAACAGTTTTAGGAACATGTGCTGTCAAAAAAGCAGGAGACAAATAATGAAAAACATCTTGCAATCATTAATTAAAGATGACAATTATATTTTCATAAATGCTTCTAAAAATCTATCTTTTAATGAAAGTGGTAAATACTATTTGTTTGAAGATTTACAAAGCGATTGTGATTTTACTTTTAAAATTGCTGAAGGAAAAGAAGTTACTATTTATGAATGCCTTAATCTTCAAAATAATATTAATATTAGTTATAATATTATTTGTGAAAAAGGAGCAAATGTTAAGATAATTTCTGTATATGAAAACGAAAATGGTAAACAAGTAATTAAAGCTAGTAACGTTGTTAAAGAAAATGCATATCTTAATAATATGAAGTTAGCTTTATGCACTGAAGAAATTGAATATAGTTCTGAGACAAATATGGATGGTATAAAGAGTACTAATAATGATTATAATATTATAATCAATAACTCTAAGAAAAAGCAAAAGTATTCTTTACTTGTAACTCACAAAGAAAAGGAAACAAAATCTGAAATGCGCAATTATGTAATATGTAAAAGTGAATCATTAGTTGATATAAATACTAATGGAGTTGTTTTACAGGGCTCTAAACAAAGCAGTGTAAACCAGAAAACAAAAGGCATATTATTATCACTAGAAAGTGGAATAAGTGCTAATCCATTGCTTCAAATTGATGAATATGATTGCTTAGCTTCCCATGGAGCAGGAATTGGAGCCATTGATGAAGAAGATTTATTCTATTTAATGTGCCGAGGACTAACAAGACTAGAAAGCGAAAAACTAATTGTTGAGGGATTTATAAATCCTATATATAAAGCTTTAGATAACGAAAAAGTATGTGATGAAGTAGTTAAGGAAGTTTCAAAATATCTATAGAGGTGATGAATATGCTAGATGCTCTAAAAATAAGAGAAGATTTTCCGTTATATAAAAATAATCCTGAGATATGTTATTTAGATAACGGGGCAACATCGCTTAAACCCCAAATGGTTATTGATAAGATGAATGAGTATTATTTTAATTATGGCGTTAATATTCATCGTGGAGTGTATCAATTAAGTTATAAAGCAACTGATGAATTTGATATTGCTAGAAGCAAAGTTGCTAAGTTTATTAATGCTAAGGATGAAGAGATAATCTTTGTAAGAAATGCTAGTGAAGCACTTAATTTATGTGCTTTAACGTATGGAGAAGAAAATATAACTTTAGGTGATGAAATAATAACAAGTGAACTTGAACATCACTCTTCAGTACTTCCTTGGATGATGCTTGCTAAGAGAAAAGGAGCCTATTTAAAGTATATTCCTCTAACAAGCGAAGGAAGAATAACTGTGGAAAAGTTCAAAAGTGTTTTAACAGATAAAACAAAAGTTGTTGCTTTGACATATGTATCTAATGTAATGGGATATGTTACTCCTTTAGAAGAGATTATTAAAATATGCCATGAGAGAAATATAATTGTAGTTGTTGACGCGGCGCAAGCTGTTGCACATATGAAAGTAGATGTTGAAAAACTTGATTGTGACTTTTTGGCTTTTTCAGGGCATAAGATGATGGGTCCAACTGGAGTTGGAGTTTTGTATGGCAAAAAGAAACATTTGAAAAAGTTATCACCTCTTTATTATGGAGGGGATATGAATGAAGAAGTATATCTTGATAAAGTAGATGTTAAGGATATTCCTTCACGCTTTGAAACAGGTACTCCTAATATTGCTTCTGTTATTGGCTTAGGAAAAGCAATTGATTATCTTACTGAAATAGGTTTTGAAAATATTCATAAACACACTTTAGAATTATATAATTATACAATGGAAAAACTAAAGGATGTGCCTGGAATAGAAATATATAATAAGAATCCTGAAGTGCCGATTATTGCTTTTAATATTACAGGAGTGCATCCTCATGATGCCGCAACTATCTTTGATGAGGGAAAAGTATGTCTAAGAGCAGGACATCACTGTGCTCAATTATTAACTAAATGGCTTAAGGTAAATGGTACCCTTCGTGGATCGTTTTATATATATAATACTAAAGAAGATGCTGATAAATTTGTAGAGAAAGTTAAAGAAACAGTCGATTTCTTTAAAAGGATGTGGTAAGATGAATGATTTAGAAAATTTATATAAACAAGTGATTTTTGACCATTACAAAAACCCACGAAATAAAGGGCTAAAAGGTTATGATCATGTTCATTTGCGAAATCCTTCGTGTGGAGATGATATAACTGTTGAGATAAAAGTTGATGAAAATGGAATAATCCAAGAAATCAATCATGAAGGAAGTGGATGTTCTATTTGCTGCTCTTCAGCTTCAGTATTATCAGAAACATTAAAAGGAAAAACCGTTGATGAAGCAGAACATTTAATAAAGGAATTTTATGATATGATGATGGGAAACGATGATCCTGATGAGGATTTAGAAGAAGCTTTGGTTTATCAAGGTGTTTCGAAGTTCCCTGCTCGTATTAAATGTGCTACTTTGTCATGGAAAGCTTTAGAAAAACTTTTAAATGGTGAAAAAGATGAATAATGAAAAAATAAATGAAATTATTGGCGAATATAAATACGATTTTAAAACTGAAACTGATAATGTCTTTAATACAGGTAAAGGTTTGAATTTAGAAGTAGTAAAGGCAATTTCAAAATATAAAGGTGAACCTGAGTGGATGCTTGATATTCGTATTAAAGCTTATGAAGCTTTTGTAAAGATGGAAAATCCTAAGTATGGTCCTGATTTAAGTTTTATTGACTTTGACGATTATACATATTATCGTAAAGATAATCAAAAAGTTGAGAAAAAATGGGATGATGTTCCAGAAAATATTAAAAATACTTTTGATAAACTAGGCATTCCTGAAGCTGAAAGAGATTTCTTAGGAGGCGTAACAACACAATTCGAGTCAGAAGTTGTTTACCATAGTACTTTAATAGAACTAGAAAAACAAGGAGTATTGTTCTGTGATACTGATACGGCTGTAAAGAAATATCCTGAAATAGTAAAAGAGTATTTTTCTAAAGTTATTCCTTATAATGATAACAAATATGCGGCTTTGAACACAGCAGTATGGAGTGGGGGATCATTTATATATATACCAAAAGGTGTTAAAATTGATAAACCATTACAATCATATTTTCGTATAAATACAGAACGAATGGGTCAATTTGAAAGAACATTGATAATTGTTGAAGAAGGGGCTAGCCTTTATTATGTAGAAGGTTGTACTGCTCCAATATACTCAAAAGACTCATTACATGCTGGTGTTGTAGAGATATATATTAAGGATGGCGGATATTGCCGTTATTCAGCGATTCAAAATTGGTCAAATAACATTTTGAATTTAGTAACTAAAAGAGCTATTTGTTATAATAATGCGCATATGGAATGGATTGATGGTAATATTGGCTCAATGGCAAATATGAAATATCCTGCTTGCATATTAGCTGGAGAAGGAGCCAAAGGAACAACAATTTCGATTGCTTTTGCAGGGACTGGACAATACCAAGATACAGGTGCAAAAATGATACATTTAGCTCCTAATACAACTAGTACTATCATTTCGAAGTCAATTTGCCGAGGTGGAGGAATTGTTAACTACCGTGGAACTGTAAAACACGGCAAAAAAGCTTTCAACGCTAAAAGCCACGTCGAATGCGATACAATTATTATTGATAGTATATCAAAAAGTGATACTATCCCAACAAATATAGTTTTGAATAATACTGCTCGTATCGAACATGAAGCTACAGTATCAAAAGTTAGTGAAGACCAAATGTTCTATTTAATGAGTAGAGGTTTAACAGAAGCTCAAGCCTTAGAAATGATTATTATGGGCTTCATCGAACCATTCTCTAAAGAACTTCCAATGGAATATGCTGTAGAACTTAATCAACTAATTAAACTAGAAATGAATGGTTCAATCGGTTAATAACTACGAATAAAATCGTAGTTTTTTTCATATGATGAAGTATGAAAGAAGTGTACATAGAAACAAAATTTGGTAAAATGTTTTATAAAGTTCTTAATGAAGAAAAAATGAATGCTTTGATTTTTCTTCACGGCTGGGGAATGAGTAGTGATACTTTTGATAACATAGTAAAGAGATTCACAAATTATAAAATATTAGTAGTTGATTTTTTAGGATTTGGAAAAAGTGGTTTACCTCTTAAACCATTAACATTAGATAATTACGTAAGTACATTATATGAAGTTATCATTAATGAAAAAATAGAAAATATAATCATAATTGGTCATTCCTTTGGGGCAAGAGTAGGAATAAGGTTTTCGGAAAAATATAAAGTTAAGAAACTATTTTTAATAAATGGAAAAGCTTTAAAAAACAAAAGCTTTAAGTTTCGCTTAAAAATATGGAAATACAAACTTACAAAAGCCTTTTTATATGTTTTTTCACCTCAAAGATATCGAAAATACATAAAGAATAAAGGCTCTAGTGATTATAAAAAACTAAGTAATATTATGAAAAAAACTTTTGTAAAGATTGTAAACTTTGACTTAACCAAAACAATGAGAAAGTTAAAGTGTCAAACTATTATTATGGGTAGTGTATTTGATGATATTGTATCTTTCAAAGAAACAGGAAAGATATATAAAAATATACCTAACTCACAGTTATATACTTTTTATAAGTCAAAACATTTTTCTTATCTCGATGAAGAGGATAAAGTAGTAGGAATCATCAGAAAGGAAATATCTAAATGTCTTTAGTTTATTTCTTTTGTTTACTTTTTAATTTGTATTATTTACTTTTAATCTTTCAAGAAGCACATTATCACTTTAGTGGTTTTTATCTTATCATTAGAAGAATATTTTCCAAAGTCTTTAATGTTTTATACTTAGTTCCTTTGCTCAATATTTTTATTGATTCTTTAGTTCTTAAAATAATTAGTGTTACTTCATTAGGAGTTTATGTTATATTTAGATTAAAAGAAAAATATGTTGTAAAGCTAAAGTTTACAAAACGAGTTTTCAGATTAATTTGTATTAATATTATTATTTATCTTATCTTATTTTTATTATGTGATAAATATCATTGGCATAAAGAATTAATTATTGCTTTAGAATATGTAATTTTCTTTATCAGTCATATTATTCTTTATCCTATAGAAATAGTTATAAATAAATATTATTCAAGAAAAGCCAAAAAGAAAATCGAAAGAATAAATCCTTTAGTTATAGGAATAACAGGAAGTGCTGGAAAAACAACTTGTAAGAACATCTTACAACATCTTCTTTCGGGTAGATATGTAACTTTTATGACTCCTAAATCATACAATACTGCTAGTGGCATTGCAAGGTGCATCAATGAGGAAATGCTTAATGCTACTGAAATTGCTGTTATTGAGTACGGAGCAAGTCATAAAAATGATATTAAGAAATCTTTGAAAATTGTAAAACCTAGTATAAGTTTAATAACTAATATTAGTAGTCAGCATTTAGAAACTTTTAAAAGTAAAGAAAATATTGTTAAAGAAAAAACTTTATTAATGAATAATAGTAATATTCATTTTTATAATAAAGAATCAACATATGCTCTTAAAGAGATGAAATGTATATCTTTTGGAATTGGAGAAGGCGCAGATTATTACATTGATAATTTGGAATTTGAGGAAAACTTGTCTAAGTTTGATTTTGTTGAGGGAGAAACCATTACTAGATTTGAAACTGCTTTACTAGGGAAAAATAATTTGATTAATATTTGTGCTTGTATAAGCATATGCCGCTTTATAGGATTAGATTATGAATATCTGAAAAGAAAAGTTAAAACGTTAAAACCTGTTTCCTCTCGTTTAGAGATAATTCATAAAGGTGATAAGGTAATAATTAATGATAGTTTCAATAGTAATAAAAATGGTTTCTTGGAAGCTTTAAACGTTACTTGCTTGCAAAAAGAAGAAAGAGTCGTGATAACTCCAGGTGTAGTAACAGGTGGTAAAGAGATAAAGGATATCAACGAGGAAATTGCGTACAAAATTATTAGTTGTAAGCTTAAATGTTATTTAGTAACTAGTATAGCAACAGGTTTTATTAAAGAAATCTTTGATAAAGAAAACTATTCATATTTTGAAGTGAAAACATTTAGCGAAGCATTTTCTTTAGTAATAAATGATAGTAAAGTAAAAACGATTCTAATCGAAAATGATATAACAGATATATATGGGAGGTAAGATGATTAATTTAGGGGTTGTATTTGGTGGTAAAAGTGTTGAACATGATATTTCGATTATAACTTTTACACAAGTTGTTAGTGCGATTGACCAAGAAAAGTATAAAATTATTCCTTTGTATTTAGATAAAGATAATAATTTTAATCTTTTGAAAAAGTCAAAAAAAGAGAATTATTTTAAAGTAGAAGACTTTAAAATAATAGAAAAGAATAAACTTAAGAATATTAATTTCAAAAAAATTGATTTTTTCAGAAAGAATGGAAACATTTATGCGGGAAAAGAAAAAATCGATTGTGTGCTTTGTTTGTGTCATGGTAAAGACTTAGAAAATGGAGTTTTAAGCGGTTTCTTTCAGACGTTAAATATTCCTACTGTTATTCCAAATGTGTATACAAGTAGTACTTTTCATAATAAGTATCTCACAAAAACAGTATTAAAAGATAATAAACTACCAGTACTTAAGTTTTATTATATAACAAAAAGTTTATGGGAAAGAGAACCGATTACTATTTATAAAAATATTCAAAGTATTTTTAAAGAAAAAGATAAAATTGTTAAACCAGTAAGTTTAGGCTCAAGTATCGGAATAAATTTTATTAGACATTCAGATAATAATTTAAGGGAAGAAATTAAAAAGGCTTTAAATAATAGTTTTAAATATGATGATGGAGTAATTATTGAAGAGGTAGTAGAAGACTTTACAGAGTTTAATCAAGCAGTATATAAAACAAAAGATGAAATAATTCTATCAAAAATTGAAGAAGTAAAACCAAATAATGACTTTTTCAGCTTCGAAGAAAAGTATACTTTTAGTAAAAGTGAAAGAATTCTTCCCGCCAAGATACCAATTAATCTTAAACAAAGAATTAGCAAACTAACTAAAAAAATATATGAGATATTTGAAGATGTTGGTGTTTTGCGGGTAGATTATTTATATGATAAAGAAATGAATAAATTATACATCAATGAAATCAATGTTATTCCAGGCGCTTTAGCATATTATTTATTTGAGGCTCGAGATATATACTTTAAAGATTTCCTTGATGATTTAATTATGGAAGTACTAAGGAAAAGTACTGAAAATGATATGATAACATCTTTTGATTCTTGTGTATTAGATACAAGAAACGGGAAAATGGGGAAACTAAATTCTAATTAGAGAGGTAATAAAAGCCTCTTTTTAAGTATTAATCAGCGTTTTGAAACGCTTTTATTATTTTTTTCTTTAAAAGGAGGGCAAAAGGTGGTAAAATATGTTTATTATTATGCGAGGAGAATGAAATGGCAGAAACAAATAATTTACTATTATCCTTTTTCCAAGAAAAAAATATAATTTATCAAAATAAGAAATTTGTTTTGGCCGTTTCAACAGGAATAGATTCAAGTGTTCTTTTGGATCTATTTATTAATTTTCAAAACAAATATCAAAATATTGAAATTGTAGTTTGTCATGTTAACCATCACCGAAGGGTAGAAAGCGAGGAAGAAGAAAAATACATTTCTGATTTTTGCGATGAAAAGAAAATAAAACTATACATCGAAGGTTTGTACTTTGGGGAAAATGAAGATAACTTCCAAGCAAAAGCAAGGGAACTAAGATATAAATTCTTTGATAAAATTATGAAAGAAGAAAAAGCTGATTATTTGGTTTTAGCTCATCACGGCGATGATAACCTCGAAACAATACTTATGCGTATGTCACGAGGAAGCTCGCTTATCGGTTATAGTGGCATCCAAGATTGTTTTGTGAAAGAAAATTATTATGTTATTAGACCTCTTTTAAAATATTCTAAACAAGATATTATAAATTATCAAAAAACGCATAAAATAAAGTATTATGAAGATGATTCAAATTCTCATAAAGATTATACCCGAAATAGGTTTAGATTAGATATTATTCCTAAAATGAAGGAAGAATGTCCTAATCTTATTGAAAAGATATATGAGTTTTCTAATACTCTTAAAAATGCAGGTGTTGTTGTGAATGAGGTTAGAGATAACTTTATTTCTAAAAACACTTTAAAGGAAAATGATGAAATAATAATAAATCGAAATGAGTTTTTGAGACTATCTAACTTTCTTCAAGAAGAAGTTTTATTTGAATTAGTAAAGAAAGATAATTTGAGTAAAGCTAATATAAAAGAACTAATAAAGATTATTCAAAGTAATAAAGCTAATTACAAAGAGTATTTTAAAAATATCTTTGATTTTATTATTGAGTATGATAAAATAGTAATAAATTATGTTCATAAAGGCGAATTTAAGCCAATAAAAGTAACAATTGATGGCTTGGGAGTTTATGAGATAAATGACAATTTCAGGGTAAATGTTTGTTTAAATCCCCATATGGGAGTTTTAAAAGATGATGAAATATGTTATAATAGTAATAATCTTCCAGTAACTATAAGAACGAGAAACCCAGGTGATAAGATTTTATTAAAGTCTGGGGAAAAGAAGGTAAAAGATTTATTAATCAATATGAAAATTCCTATGGCAAAAAGAAATGATGTTTTAATTCTTGAAAAAGATGAAACTATTTTAGGTATTTTTGGCATTAGGAAAAGTGTATTACTAAATGCAGTTAAAGAATGTGATATAATAATAAAACTCGAAAAAAAGTGATGGAGGATGTTTATGGATAGTTTTATTGAAGAAATCGTACTAACAAATGAGGAAATTAAAGCACGTTGTGAAGAACTTGGCAAAGAAATTACAGAAAAGTACGCTGGAAAGGTGCCATTACTAATTGGCTTATTAAAGGGTGCTGTACCTTTTATGGCAGAGTTGATCAAACATATTCACTGTGATATGGAAATTGATTTTATGGATGTTACAAGTTATAAAGGCACACATTCAACAGGTGTTGTTACTCTTTTAAAAGATATTGAAACAGATGTTGAGAATAGACATATAATACTTGTTGAAGATATTGTTGATAGTGGTTTAACAATTCAAGAAGTTATTAATCTATTAAAAGATCGTAAAGCAGCTTCAATTGAAATCGCAACTTTACTTGACAAGCCAGCAGGACGTACTGTTATGTGCCAAGAACCAGCTTATGTTGGAGCTGTAATTGAACCAAAGTTTGTAGTTGGTTTCGGATTAGATTATAATCAATTATATCGTAATTTAGATTATGTAGGAGTATTAAAACGATCTATTTACGAAAAGTAATTTGATTACAGAAGTAATCATTGTAATGAAAGGATAGTAAAATATGCAAGGTAAAAACAATAACCAAAAAATGAAAAAACCCTATATGGGGATGCTCATTGTAAGCTTACTTTTAATAATAGGTATTTGGTTCTTTGTAAGTCGAATGGTTAATACTAAGGATGTACTCACAACTGACGATTTCTTAGAGAAAGTTGAACATGGCGATATCATTAGTGCCAATGTTGTTCCAGCAGGTGGATACAATGATGATTATGAAGTTACAGGTACATATACAACTGAAGAAGGGGAAAAAGGTACATATTATGTTCTTTTCCCTCGAGAAACATTTGATGAACTAGTAACCCATCCTAATGGTAAATATCATGGATATATTCAAAAAATTAATAGAGAAATTAAAGCAACAACAAGTTTTGTTGATGTCTTATTAGTTGTTGTTCCTATTGTAATTTTTGTAGCTTTATTCTTCTATTTAATCAAAAATGCAGGTAGTTCAAATAATAAAGCCTTTGATTTTGCGAGAAGTAGAGCAGTTAAAAGTCGTAACACACAGAAAACATTTGATGATGTTGCTGGATGTGACGAAGAAAAAGAAGAACTTGTTGAGATTATTGATTTCTTAAAGAATCCACGTAAGTATCAAGAAATTGGTGCAAGAATCCCTAAAGGTGTTCTTTTAGTGGGTCCTCCAGGAACAGGTAAAACATTACTTGCGAAGGCGTGTGCTGGTGAAGCAAAAGTACCATTCTTCTCAATTTCAGGTTCTGATTTTGTTGAGATGTTCGTCGGTGTTGGTGCTAGCCGTGTTAGAGATATGTTTAAAACAGCAAAACAAAATGCCCCATGTATTATATTTATCGATGAAATTGATGCCGTTGGTCGTCAAAGAGGTGCTGGCTTAGGTGGAGGTCATGATGAGCGTGAACAAACACTTAACCAATTACTTGTTGAGATGGATGGTTTCCAAGAAAATTCTGGTGTCATTGTTATGGCAGCAACTAACCGTGTTGATATTCTAGATCCAGCTTTACTAAGACCTGGTCGTTTTGATAGAACAATTCATATAAGTAATCCTGATGTTCAAGGACGTGTTGCAATATTAAAAGTACATGCTCGTAATAAGAAGCTGTCACCAAAAATTGTCTTCGATGACATTGCTAGAAGAACTCCTGGCTTTAGTGGTGCTGATTTGGAAAATCTATTAAACGAAGCTGCATTGCTTGCTGCTCGTGAAAATCGTCGTGAAATCAAAATTTATGACATCGATGAAGCTATTGACCGTGTTATGATGGGACCAGCTAAGAAGAGTCGTAAGTATACAGAATATGAAAAACAAGTTGTTGCTTATCATGAATCTGGACATGCTGTAATTGGTATAATGTTAAAACGTGCTGCAACAGTTCAAAAGGTTACAATTGTGCCTCGTGGTGATGCGGGTGGATACAACTTAATGACTCCAGATGAAGAATTATTCTTAGAAACAAAGAATAGTTTAATAGATAAGATTATAGGCTTCTTAGGCGGTAGAGCAGCTGAAGAACTAATGGCAAATGATATTACAACTGGTGCTTATGACGATATTAAGAAAGCAACAAAGATTGCAAGAGCAATGGTTGCTGAGTATGGTATGAGTAAATTAGGGCCTATCCAATATGAAAACTCAGGACATAATGTTTTCTTAGGCCGTGATTATATGAGTGAAAAGAATTTCTCAGATCAAATTGCTTTAGAAATTGATAATGAAGTTCGTAATATTATTGAAGAATGTTATGCAAAAGCTAAAGAAGTGCTTTCTGAAAATAAAGACTTACTAATCAAACTTGCTAATCATTTAGTTGAAATTGAAACATTAACAAAAGAAGATATTCAAGAAATTGTTTCAACAGGTAAACTTGAGTGGTGGGAAAAGAAAAAAGCCAAAGAAGAAGCTAAAAAAGCCATTGATGATAAAGAAAAAGAGTTGCAAGAAATTTATGAAAAACAACTTGAATCTTTGAAAGAAAAGAAAAATGAAATTGATGGCGATAAAAATGATGGAGATAAATAATGAGAATTGATAAATTCTTAAAAGTTTCAAGACTTATTAAGAGGCGTAGCGTTGCCAAAGAAGCTAGTTTAGGCGAAAAGATATATATCAATGGAAGAATCGTTAAACCTAGTGCAGAGGTAAAAATTGGTGATATTATCGAAATACACTTCTTTAAAACGCATATGAAAGTTAAAGTTTTAGATATCATTAATTCATCTAAAAAAGATGACGCAGAAAAAATGTATGAAGTTCTTGAAATTGAAGAAGTTAAATAATCTACTTACAATAAAGACACCCAATAAGTTAAATCTCGGGTGTTTTTAATTTATGGTAGGGATACAATTGAAAAAAAAGTTGTTTTTTGCTATAATATTTCGTAGAGTGAGGTAATAAATATGAATAAAGATCCTTTCAAAGACTACCTAAAAGAGTCTGAACCAAATAAAATGCGCAAAGGTTATGCGTGGAAGACTGCTATTGGCTTACAAGCTGTAGATGGATTGAATCCTTCACAATATTTGATAGAAACGGCAATTAAAAATATTGAAGGAATTATTACACTAAAAGAAGCTCAAAATCTTATAGATAGTTATTACAAAGAAAAACATTATCATATCCCAGAAGATGAAAGAACAGAAGAAGCGGATAAAGTTTCAGCTCGCATTGTAGAGGTGTTATCAGAAAATGCATTTTCTTTTTCACCAAATGAATATATTTCTATTCATAGAAAACTTTTTAATGGTATTTATAAACACGCTGGAAAAATAAGAGACTATAATATAACAAAAAAAGAGTGGGTACTTGATGGCGAAACTGTTATATATGGAACAGCTTCCGAACTTAGGGCTACTCTTGAATATGATTTCTCGCAAGAAAAGAACTTTTGTTATAAAGGATTAAAAATAGATGAAATAATACATCATCTTGCAATATTTATATCAAGACTATGGCAAATTCATATCTTTGGTGAGGGAGATACAAGAACAACAGCAGTTTTCTTTATTAAATATCTAAGAACGCTTGGTTTTTCTGTTACCAATGATTTATTTTCGGAAAATGCATGGTATTTTAGAAATGCTCTTGTTCGTGCTAATTATACAAATTTACAAAAAAAAATTTATGAAACAACAGAGTATCTTGAAGTATTTTTAAGAAATCTTCTTTTAAACGAAAAAAATGAATTACATAACCGTTACCTTCATATCAATGCTAATATAGGAGATGAAAAAGTAGACATTCAAACTAAAAAAGTAGACATTCAAACTAAAAAAGTAGACATTCAAGATAAACTTTCAAAAGTGGAAAATGAATTTTCTAGTAAAACAATTGTACATATCCATAGAATGATTAATGAATTTGGATATAATAATGTTTTTGGAAGAAATGATGTTGTGGAAATACTTGAATTACAAAATTCAAGTACCTCAAAACTCATAAAAAAATTACTAGAGAACAATATTATTGAACCTGTAGTAGGATATGGTAAAGGAAAGTATAAATTTATAAAATAATGATTTTGTATAATACAAATTTGTATAATACATATAATGTATGAAATTTTTGAAATTAAAGAAGTAAAATAACCTACTTACAATAAAGGCACCCAAGAAGTTAAATCTCGGGTGTTTTTATGTGTTTAAAATCTAAAAAGTAAAATATAATAATAAAATGTAGTTAAAATATGTTAATATGATAATAAAATTTAGTTAAAATATTTTATTATTAGTCTAATCGTGATATAATAAACGTAAATAATACTAAGAGGTGATTTGATGAGTAAAGAATTAAAAATAGCAATTATTGGAGCAGGAAGTACATATACTCCTGAACTTATTGAAGGAATAATTAATAAAAAAGATTCGTTGCCTTTAAAACATTTATATTTAATGGATATAGAAGATAGAAAACTTAATATAGTTGGTGGACTTTGTAAAAGAATGATTGAAGCAGCAGGACTTGATTGCGAAGTTGTTCTAACTAAGGACTTAGATTTAGCGTTAAAGGATGCAGATTTTGTTTTAGCTCAAATAAGAGTTGGAAAATTACCTGCAAGAGTTCTTGATGAGAAAATACCACTTAAGTATGGTTTAATAGGACAAGAAACAAATGGTATCGGTGGATTTTTCAAAGGTATGAGAACAATACCAGAAATAATGAATATTGTTCACCATATGGAAGAGATTTGTCCAAATGCTTGGCTTATAAACTTTAGTAATCCATCAGGGATGATCGCTGAAGCGGTACTAAATAATAGTAAAATAAAAATGATGGGCTTATGTAATGTTCCGATTAATACAATGGATGGCATTAGAAAAGCTATGAATTTGCCTAATGCTTATATCGAGTATGTAGGATTAAATCACTTAGCGTGGATCACTGGTATAGTTGATGATGGTGTTGACTACTTACAAAAGGCAATTGATGAAGGCTTAAATGGAGCTGTTATGCAAAATATCCCAGCAAGTGGGTTTAGTCATGAACTAATTAAAACAGTAGGTGCAATTCCTACATGCTATTTAGAATATTATTATTTCAAAGATGGAAAATATGATAAAGCTCTTAACGCAGAAAAATGTCGTGGAGAGATTTGTATGGAAATAGAAGAACAACTCTTAGAAATATATTCTAATAGTGAGTTACATACTAAACCAGAACTTTTAAGCAAACGTGGGGGAGCTCGTTATTCAGAAGTTGCTATAAACCTTGTTGATTCTATATATAATGATAAACGTGATGTGCAAGTTGTTAATGTTCTAAATAAAGGGGCAATTCCTTTTATGGACGATAATGATGCAGTTGAAGTTTGTGCAATTATCGGTAAAGATGGTGCTGAACCAATCAAAACTAATTGCCATAATGAACACATTAAAGAAATGATGCATATGATGAAAGCATATGAAAAACATGCTGTAAAGGCTGCTTTAACTGGAGATGAAGATGAAGCAATGAGAGCTTTAATGATTAATCCATTAGTGTTTGACTATCATAAAGCAAAACCTTGTTTTGATGAACTTAAAGAAGCACATAAACTGCATTTACCTCAATTTTTTAAGGAAAACAAATAATATGAAAGAATACATTTTAGGCGTAGATGGTGGTAATACTAAAACTGATTATTTTCTATTTGATAGCAAAGGAGTTTTTGTAGACCATTATCGTGGAGGTACATGTAGTCACGAGGCACTACCAAATAGTTTCACGGGAACATATGAAGTCTTAGAAAAAGTATTTGATGTTTTTCTAAAAAGAAATAATTTATTACCTCAAAATATAAAGGCAAGTGTGTTTGGTTTAGCTGGCGTTGATACTCCATACCAAAAAAAACAAATTGAAGAAGTTGTAAAAAAAATAGGCTTTAATAATTTTAAGGTTGTAAATGATTCGTTCTTAGGCATTAAAGCTGTTAGCTCATATGGTGTCTGTTCGATTTGTGGAACGGGAACATCTGCAGGAGGCATAGATTTGCAAGGAAATGAACTTCAAGTGGGTGGTATCGGAGCAATCGTTGGTGATGAAGCAGGTGGCAATTGGCTAGCTAGAAGAGCAATAAGAAGTACATTTGATTATTTATATCGCTTTGGCGATAAATCCCTAATTAATGATATCGTATTAGATGAATTTGGTGTAGAGGATAAATATTATCTTATGGAAGCAATAAGCGATAAACTTATTACTTCAAAAAAAGTAAATTTAGAGCGAATTTGCAAAGCTGTCTTTGAATGCGCTAATCAAGGTGATGAAGTATGCTTAGATATGCTTAAAGAAATGGCAAACAATCTTGCAAGAAGTGCGGGAGGATGCGTTGCTAATCTTGATTTAGGCGAAAAACCTTTAGTTGTGTTAGCGGGTAGTGTATGGGTTAAGGGAAGTAATCCGACTTTAATCGAAACATTTAAAAATCTTATTTGCCAATATACAAAGAAAAATTGTGATATTCGTCTTCTGACTGTTCCTCCTGCAACAGGAGCCATTTGTTGGGCTTTTGAACTTCTTAATAATAGTTTTCCTAAAGATGATGAAATCAAAAGAATAGTTAAGATAGTTGAGGATAAATTAAATATATGATTATCTTAGGTTCAAAATCACCACGAAGGAAAGAAATACTAGAAAAAGCTGGCATAGAATTTACTGTAGTAACAAAAGATGTCGTTGAGGACGTAGATGAAACTAATCCCGAAGAATATGCTAAAAAAACTGCTTTAAAGAAAGCGTTAGCTATTACCAAAGAATATGAGAATGATATTGTTATATGTGCTGATACAATTGTAGTAATTGAAAATCGTATTCTAGGGAAACCTAAAGATAAAAACGATGCTAGGCAAATGATAACTTCTTTATCAGGAAAGACTCACAAAGTAATAACTGGAGTCTTTTTAGGTACAAAGAATAATTATACTCTTTTTGCCTCTAAAACCTTTGTTAGAGTTAAAAAAATGACTAAAGAAGATATTGAAGAATATATTTCTTTAGATGAACCTTACGACAAAGCAGGAGGTTATGCGGTTCAGGGAGAGTTTGCAAAATACATCGAATCTCTCGATGGAGATTATGATAATGTGGTTGGTTTACCAATTAAAGAAATAGAGAAAAGATTAAAGGAATTTAGAAAAGGTTAAAAAGTTTAGAAAAGATTAAATTTATAAAGGAAGGTAATCAATGAATTGGAATTTAGAATATTTATATAAAACAAGAGAAGATTTTTTGAACGATTTTCAAAACGTCAAAAAACTTTGTGAAGAACTTAAAGATTACAAAGGAAAATTAAGCAATGAGAAGATGTTTAAAGAATATTATAAAAGACAAATAATGCTTGAAGAACAATTAAGTAAAGTATTTGAATATGCATCTTTAAAATCAGATTTAAATAAGAAGGATATTGAGGGCTTAAGTGATGTTAACTTATGCCAACAACTACTTTTCAAATTAAATCAAGATACTTCTTTCGAAGAACCAGAAATACTTGCACTTGGTGAGAAAAAAGTATTTGAATTTTTAGATCGTAATCCTGAACTTGAAGAACTAAGATTTAGTTTTGAAAAAATCTTCCGAAAAGCAAAATATATACTTTCCGAAAAGGAAGAGCGCATTATGTCTCTTTGCTCTCCAGCAATGCAAAGCGGTAGAGAATTATATTCTAGTCTAGCTGTTAGTGATGGTGTAAACAAGGAAGTGACTTTGAGCACTGGTGAAAAAGTAGTTGTTACACAAGGAAACTGGAATGTTTTAGTTAGTGATTCTACTAATCCTGAAGATAGAAAACTTGTCTTTGAAACACTTTATAGTAAATATGATGAACAAAAGAATACTTTTGCCTCTATTTACAATAATATAGCTCTAGCAAACAAAGCTAAAATGGAAGCTAAAGGATATAGTAGCATTTTAGAATCATACTTGTATGCTAACAATATTCCTATAGCAGTTTATGAAACATTAGTTAATGTTGCTAGAAACAACAGTGAAGCTGTGAAAAAATATATCAATTTAAGAAAAAAATATTTAGGTTTAGAAGAATATCATACTTATGATAGATTTTTAAATCTTGCAAGCGCTAATTCTAAATATACATATAATGAAGCAAAAGAATTATTCTTTAAATCAATTTCAAAGTTTCCTAAAGATTTCCAAGAAAAAGCTCAAATGGCTTTAGAAGAAGGATTTGTTGATGTATATGAAAAAGATGGTAAAAGAACAGGAGCTTATTCCTCAAATCAAGCTAATTTAAGACCTTATATTTTACTAAATTATACTGATACATTAGATGATGTGTTTACCGTTGCTCATGAAGCGGGGCACTCAATTCATTCAATTTATGCAATTGAAAACAATCCAACAACTTTACAAGGATATACAATCTTTGTAGCAGAAATTGCTTCAACTTTTAATGAACATAATTTATTAGATTACTTAATGAAAAATGGTTCATTAAGCAAAAATGATAAAATTGCTTTATTACAAAAATCTATAGATAATATTATGGCTACTTTCTATCGCCAAACATTATTCGCTGAATATGAGTTAATTGTATCAAAACTTGCCGAGAAGGGTGAAACAATTAATCACAAAGTATTAAGTGATATTATGGTAAAATTATATCAAGACTATTATGGATTAGATATTGAAAAAGAGAATGTGAAGAAATATGTGTGGGCGTATATTCCTCATTTATTCTATACACCATTCTATGTTTATCAATATGCTACAAGTTTTTCTGCTTCTCTAAAGATTTATGAAGATGTTAGCAGAGGCGATGAAAAAGCCTTTGAAAGATATATTGGCCTTTTAAAAGCTGGTGGTTCTAAATATCCAATAGAAGAAGCTTTAGATGCTGGTGTTGATTTTACTAAAGAAGAAACATTTAAAGCAGTGACTAATAGAATGAAACAATTAGTTGATGAACTTGAAGAGCTATTAAATGAATAAAATTAAGTAATATGCAGTGACTTATGAGAAGGCCACTGCATATTTTAATTATTGCATTTGGATTTAATAATAATTTGTAATTTTTTGGTATATAAAGAATATCTTATTTTTTATCTTTACAAAAAGTTAGAAAATATGATATATATTATGGCAGTTTTCAATGCAAAACGTGATTACATAAAAGTTATGAAGGAATTGATTTAAAAACCAGTGAAATATGTATTTTGTATAATTGTGTGTGTTTTTCTTATCAAAAAGCAATTGCATTAAAAAAATAGGAAGTATTTATTTCTTCTATCTAAAAAAACATCTGTGGAATTAACTTCAGATGTTTTTAAAGTTTAGTTATTATTTCTTTAAAAGATTGTATATATCACTTAATTCATCCAATTTAAAATCATATTTTGAATTGCAGTAATGACAAACTACTTCAATATCTTTTTGATCATCTATCATATCTTTTATTTCTTTTTCGCCTAAACGAATAAGGTTTTCTTTGAATCTTTGATGTGAACATGGGCAATTGAAATTGACATCTAATTCTTCTAAGATTTTATAATTATCTTTGAAGAATAATTTAATTATATCTTCTAAAGAGTTTTTAAGAAGAAGTTCAGATAGTTCGATTGAACCTTTGAAGATATTTTCAAGATATGAAATTGTTTCTTCTGTGGCGTTTGGAAGAACTTGCACCATCATTCCTCCACAAACTAAGCATGAATTATCAACATCAAATTTTGAGCCAAGAAGGATTGCTGATGGTATTTGTTCACTAGTCATAAGATAATAAGTGAAATCTTTTGCTAAGTCACCACTCGTTATTTCAATACTTGATGTGAATAAATCATTCATTTGCAAGTCTTTGATTACATCAATATAACCATTGCAACCTAAAGTAGTTATTTCATCGATTTTTCCTGATCTTGAAAAAGTAATATGAGGGTTGGTTACATATCCACGCACATCACCTTTTCCGTTTGCGTCAACAACAACTTGTCCAATAGGACCATTGCCATCGATTTTTAGTGTTAGGGCTTGGTCTTGTTTTAAAGATCCTCCCATTAGAAGACCGATAGTCATTGTTTTCCCTAATACACTTGCTGCACTAGGCCATAAATCGTGTTTGTTAATGGCATCATTAACAACTTTTGTTGTGTCAGTTATATAAATTTTTACTTGTTCATTTAAGCCTAAGGCCTTAATCATTTTGTTCATATTTATAATCCTTTCATTTTGGGTTAATTTGTTGAATAGAAAACTAAATCAACTCGCTCATTTGTATTTTTGTTCTTTATATACTTTGGTAAAGTTGCGTCATACTGCATTCCTGCTTTTTGCATTACTTTTCCTGAAGCAGGATTTGAAGAAACATGGCAAGCAATTACTTTTTCAACTTGTGCTGTTGTTTTTAGATATTCTATAACTTTTGTTAAAGCTTCTGTCGCATATCCTTTGTTCCAAAATTTACTACCATAACAGTATCCAAGTTCTATTGTATTATTTTGTATGGATATTTTAACGGTATCAATTTCACCGATTGGTTCATTTGTTTCTTTTAGAACAACAATCCAGTCAAAACAGTAGTCATTTTCATAACGTTCACACTTGTATTTTACGTATTCAAGGGTATCACTTATTGATTTGTGTACATCCCATGTAACATATTTAGAAACAAGTGGGTCGCTTGTCCAGTTTTTATAAATTTTTTCTGTGTCGTTTATATTTAATTTTCGTAATATTAATCTTTCAGTTTCTAATTTTTGTGTTCCACATTTCAACATAACATTTCACCTTTATATATTTTTATTATAATACATTTTTGCTTTTTTCTCAAGTGCTGAATACAAGTATTAAAAAAGATTATTAGACCTTAAGTAAAACCACCCATTTTTAGGGTGGTACTCATATATTTAGATGCTTAAAGTGAATAATTCTTGGCTTTCTTGTTTAAAACCTAATTCTAAAAAACATCTTTTGTAAAAGTCATATCTTTTCATTAAAATATAATATTTGTTTAAATAAACTTTTATACATTCTATGTTATGAGTTTGTTTCTGTAATTTATAGAATTCAATAGTTTCATCTACTATTGCTTTTATAGCACTTTTAAACAAATAGTTTTCGTCTAAATAAAAGTTTAAGTTAATGGAATGTTCACTATTACCAAAATTATCATCATAGTCTTCATAATACATATGAGCATATCCTACAGCCATTCTATTACATCTTATCGTTTTTACAGAAGCATTATCAGCGTTATCCCAGTGCATTATTGTTTGCTGATACATTGTGATGTGTGGTAGAAGTATTACTGGTTCATCGTCTGTGTGTTTATAATACTTTCTAAACTCCTTCATCATCGACATCGCAACAAAATTTGTATCTTTTTTATCAAGGGGAGCTAAAAAGAAGTTGCTTGGTAAATTTAATTCATAGTATACATCAGTATCATTTGCTGGTACTGTAGAGCCGAACTCTTTTTTGTTAGGGTCTTTTTTAAAGTTAAAGTTCTCAAATAGTTTTTTGCTGTTATCACAAGCGAAAGCAACAATTTTGTTGGCATTTTCTTCTTGTAATATTTTTATTGCACCATTAAGAAGTTTTGTGCCAAATCCTTTTCTTTGATAATCTTTATCTACTATTAGTGATGAAATCAAATATTCATCATAGTTTTCTATTACTCCCTCATCAGTGTATTCAATAAACGTTGATACAAAAAGGCTGGCAATAACTTTATCATCTAATAATCCTAAAATGAAGAAGTGGTGTTTTGGGTCTTGATTCATTTGAATCACACTACGAAAAATTGAACCACCTTTTGTTAAGTTGTATTGCTTTTGATACATTTCGGGAATTCTTTTTCCCCATTCGTCTGGAAAATGAATTGTTTTAAATACGCTAAAATTGTCCATAATTAATACCTACTTTCTAATATGTTTTGGTGTAATAACCAATTTTTTCAGTAGCAAAAAAGCACCTCTAACAGATTAGAAGTGCTACTGTATATTATTAAAGGAATTAATTTTTACTTCTAATTTGTTATAAAACTTTTTGTTCATAAAAATCAACTCCTTTCAATGTTTAAGGGCTTTTATATAAATATTATATATTAATGTTTATTCTTAATCAATGATATTTGTTATTTTTGTTGCACCAGTTAGTTGCAATTCTCTTTTTTAGTTATAATGGTTGTTTTAAATTAGGATTATTTATAAAAAAATAAGACAAAGTATTATTAATTACTAAGTATTATTATAGTTATTAAGGAAAATAATATAAGTATAATAATTAGTAATAAAATTTTATTATTTTTTTGAGGTTTAGTATTACTATTAAAAGATAGAATACTAAAGTTTATTTCTTTGCCAGTTTCAATAAAATCGTTTAGTGCTTTGAAGAATTCGTCTTTGTTTAGAAATCCTTCTAATAAATAATCATATAAAAGACTTATTGAATAGAAGTTATTCCAAGGTGAATTATACATATTTTCGGATATAATTGCAAAGGAGCTAAAATAGTTTACTGCTTCTTCTAAAGATATTTCATTGTTTGCTAATTTAGTTTTAATAAATAATCTTAATTTCTCACAAACAGCTTTCTCATCAATTTTCTTATCTATTATGTAGCTCTGTAAACAGGAAATGAGATTATTTAAGTTATTTTGATTACAAACTAAATCAAGGTATATTCCATCAAGTGTTTCAGAGGTATACATTATTTTATTAATCCATTCATTTGTTTCTTTAGTAAATCCAGTTTGTAATAAAATTTTATAATACAAAGCTTCTTCGTATGAAAGTGGCATTATAAACCTCCTAAAAAAATAGCCTCTTATAAAGGCTAATAAATCTCTTATATGGCAGGGCTTACTAGATTCGAACTAGTGGATGGCAGGGTCAGAACCTGCTGCCTTACCGCTTGGCTAAAGCCCTAAAAAAATAAAAACTATGTAAGGCTTACATAGTGGAAATCTAAATGGCAGGGCTTACTAGATTCGAACTAGTGAATGACGGAGTCAAAGTCCGTTGCCTTACCGCTTGGCTAAAGCCCTATAATAACAAAAATGGTGGTGGGGAGTGGATTCGAACCACCGAACTCGGAGAGAGTGGATTTACAGTCCACCGCGTTTAGCCACTTCGCTACCCCACCAATTTCAAATGCTTTAATATTATACTATAAATATATTATAATTGCAAGTGTTTTTTTAAAAATTTTTAAATAACTTTTGTTTATAAAACAAACAGTTCTTGAAAAAAAGGAACTAGTATGCTATAATTATTTAAAATAATAAGTATGAGGTGATAACTATGCATTGGGCAGAAGAGTTAGCAAAAAGAATAATTGAAAAAAATCCAACAAAAGAAGAATATGTTTGTGCAGCAGGAATTAGTCCTTCGGGTTCAATTCACATCGGTAATTTTCGTGATGTTGCCACAAGTTATTTTGTATATAAAGCATTAATAAAACTTGGCAAAAAAGCTCGTTTATTATTTTCATGGGATGAGTTTGATAGATTAAGAAAAGTGCCTGTTAATGTTGCTAAGGTTGACAGTACCATTGAAGCATGTATTGGAAAACCTTATGTTGACATTAAAAATCCTTTTTCAGATAGTTCAGATTGTAAAACATATGCTGAGTATTTTGAAAAAGAATTTGAAGAATCAATGAAAAAGTTCGGTATCGAATTAGATTTCCGCCATCAAGCAAGTATGTATCGTGAAGGAAAATATACTGAATATGTTTTACATTCTTTAAAACATCGTAAAGAGATATTTGATATTTTAGATAGACATCGTACACAAGATGCTGCTCCAGGTGAACGTGATGCCTTTTTCCCAGTTAGTATATACTGCTCTGAATGTGGAAAGGATAGTACAAAAATAGTTTCTTTTGATGAAGAAACAATGGTTTGTGAATACACTTGTGCTTGTGGGCACCGTGGTACTTTTGATTTTAAGAATGACCACAATTGTAAGCTTTCTTGGAAAGTTGACTGGCCAATGCGTTGGCTTTATGAAAAGGTTGACTTTGAACCAGGTGGAAAGGATCATGCTAGTATTAATGGTAGTTATGATACAAGTAAAGAAATTAGCCGTGAAATTTTTGGCTACGAACCTCCAATCTTCCAAGGCTATGAATTTATCGGTATAAGAGGAACAACTGGTAAAATGTCAGGTTCTTCAGGCTTAAATTTAACACCAGATACACTTTTGAAGCTTTATGAACCAGAAGTTTTATTATGGCTTTATTCAAAGACTGAACCAACAAAAGCTTTTGATTTCTGCTTTGATGATGGTATTTTAAGACAATACTTTGAGTTTGATAAGATGTATGATGAAGTAAAAAAAGGTACAGCTCCTGATTATGCAAAAGATATAATGTTCTATACAAATGTTCCAGGACGTGTAGTTAAAACTGTTCCAATGGGTTTAATTGTACAACTTGGATCGGTTGTTGATTTCAATGAGAAAATGTTAGAAGTAGTATTTGAAAAAATCGGAACGCCTTACAAATATGAAGATTTCCAAGGAAGACTTGATAGAGCTAAGTTTTGGCTTGAACAATGTTCACCAGAAAATAGAAATGTTTTAAGAAAAACAAGAAATTGGGATTTCTATGAAACATTAAATGAAACTGAAAAAGAAGAAATCAAGGTTTTATATGAATATTTAAAGAATAATAATTTCTCTTTAGACGAATTACAAACAGAATTATATGCTGTATGTAAAAAAGTTAGAAATATCGATAACGATAATAAAGAACTTAAACAAATTCAAGGAACTTTCTTTAAAAATGTTTATAGACTTCTTATCGATAAAGAAAAAGGACCAAGATTATATCTATTCTTGTATGCTATTGAATTGAATGACTATTTACCACTACTTGATTTTAGTTATCCTAAAACAGAAGAAGAACTATATGTTCCTGTAGTTGAAGAAGAAACTGTTGAAGAAGAAATAAAAGAAGCAGATCCAGTAGAAGAAGTGTTACCAGAAATAACTATTGATGATTTCCTAAAAATAGATTTAAGAGTTTGTGAAGTTATCAAATGCACCGAAATTAGAAAGTCTCATAATTGCTTTAAACTAGTTTTAAATGATGGCTTAAAAGAAAGAACAATTGTTTCATCAATTAAACCATATTATGCTCCAGAAGAATTAATAGGTAAGAAGATTATTGTTGTTGCTAACCTTAAACCAGCTCGTATAACTGGTGTTACAAGTGAAGGAATGCTTCTTGCTGGAACAAATAATGCTTGTGGGTGTAAAGTAATAATTGTTGATGAAAAAGTTCCTGTAGGTACAAGAATTAAATAATATCTAATCTCATACAAGGGTTTATTTCCTTTGTGTGAGTTTTTTTGTTTCTCAAAAAGTTGTAAAAAGGCTAAAGAAATTTGCATAAAAACTCATTCTTGACAAAATCATTCTGGGGGGGGGTATAATGCAAATGATATCTTTTATAAACTGTAAAAGAGTCTATGTTATCACATAATAAGGTCACATTATGTGATAACACATTATATTTAATTCTTAATTATATGAGGAGGAAAATATGAAGAAAAACAGATTATTCATGTTGGGATTAGTTGCAGTTTTTGTTTGCATTCTTTCATTTACTCTTGTTTCTAGTACATTTGCTAAGTATACTACTGATGGTAAAATTACTAATAACACAGCTACTGTTGCTAAGTGGGGAGTTACTGTTACTGCAAGTAGTGAAAATATCTTCAAAACAGAATATGAAAAAAGTGAAACTGAAACCACTGTAACAGTTAAGTCTTCAACAACTAGCAATGTTTTGGCTCCTGGTACAAGTGGTACTCCCGCTACAATTGAAATTAAAGGTTCTCCTGAAGTTGCATGTGAAATCAAATATGAATTTAGTTTCAAAATTGAAAATTGGATTGTTGATAACGAATGTTATTTTCCAGTAAAAATAAATTTATATAATTCAAATGATTCAACAGAAGCTGCAGTAAAAAGTTATGATATTGAATCTTATAATGTTAGTGGAGGTGAAGCTTTAAGTGAAGATAATATTAACAAATATATTAACAAACTAATTTTCGAGACACTTGGTGGTAATGACAGTGATTTTGAAAATGCTTATGATTCAACAAATAAAAAGTGTGCATATTCAATTGAAAAAAAATTTGATGCAAATAATACTACAATAAGTATTGACAATTTCTTCAAACTAGAATGGAAATGGCCTTTTGAAGGCACTGAAAATGGCAAACAAACAGATAAAAAAGACACTGCTTTAGGTAATACAGCTGCAAATGATGTTTCTAATGCTCCAAAAATTACTTTTGAAATCACTGCAACTGTAACACAAATAGACTA
>CAYMGD010000011.1:0-54592 GCA_964389905.1 uncultured Coprobacillus sp.
ATGTAAGTACATAATTTTACCAATATTTGAGATAACTAACTGGCAAACTCGGGTAGTATAAAGTACTTTGATGGTATGTGGAAGGAACAAGAAGTAATGAAAGTAGATAATATTGTCAGCACAACTGGTTGTGGAGATGCCCTTCTTTCAGGAACAATATCAGGGCTTTTGAATAATTATTCTTTTGAAAAATCTTTGAAACAAGGAATTGAATTGGCTAGTAAAACATTAAAAGTTGAAAAAAGTGTTTATGACGGTGAATAAATATGAACAGGAAAGACTAATATCTCTCTTGTTCCTTTTTTTAACTTAAAAAAACTGTTTAAAAAAATATGTAAATATGATATAATTTTTTTAATAAAATGCATAAAAGGAGAAATTGATAATGAAACATTTAAAAAGAGTAATAATTTTATTAATGATATTAGTATTAGGAATTTCTTTTATGCCACTAAATGCGGAAGCAATCAAAATTCCTCTTGTTAGTGGTAACGGCTACGTGCAATATAGTTCGAAGAAAGAATATGCTTATATAAATGCTGAATATGTTCAAAAAGAAGGAGAATTTCGTGGTGTATGGGTTTCTCCTCTAGTTGGTGATATTGAATATTATAAAAGTAAAAGTCAATATCAAGCAGAAATTTTAAGTGTTTTAGATAATATGGAATATTATAACCTAAACGTATTAGTATTCCATATAAGAATAATGAATGATGCTTTTTATGAATCAAAATATAATAATTGGTCAATTTATTATAATACTAACCCTGATTGGGAAGCGTTACCATGGATAATCGAAGAATGCCATAAACGTGGAATAGAATTTCATGCCTGGATGAACCCTTACCGAGTAAGAAATGGACAACAAGATTTAGAAAAATTAGCCTCAGAATTTCCAACAACTAATCTTGCTTCAAACCCAGATAATCTTTTACAAGGAACGAATAGTGTTATACTAAATCCTGGTATTCCTGAAGTAAAAGAATGGCTTGTAAAGGTATGTATGGAAGTTGTGGAAAATTATGATGTTGATGCAATTCACTTTGATGATTATTTCTATGATAGTGGTGTTGATGATACTAAAACAAGAAATCTTTATAATATCGAAAATCTTAGTTTAGGAGATTTTCGTAGAAAACAAGTAGATGATTTCATAGAAAACTTATCAAAATCAATTCGTAGTTATAACGATAAAACTGGCAAAAGAGTACAACTTGGTATATCTCCATCGGGTGTATGGCGTAGTGGTAATGGCGAAGTAACTTATGATGAAAATGGAAATGCTATAACAAATGGTTCATATACAACAACAACTTTTATTCATTATGATAATTATTTATATTCGGATACAGTTAAGTGGATTAATGAAGAATGGATTGATTATATCTTGCCTCAATGTTATTGGGCTATTGAACATCCTATATGCCCTTATTATGATTTGTTAACTTGGTGGAATAATGTTGCAAAATACAAAAAAGTTAATGTTTATTCAGGTATGGCTCTCTATAATTATTTTTTAAGCAATAAATATTCTTGGAGCAGTGATTATGAAGCATATTATGAGATAATGATAGCTAATTCCTTAGAAAATGTTCAAGGAGTTTGTTTCTTTTCTTATGAATCGTACCGAAAGGCTGTTAAAGACAATAGCATAATGCAAGGCGTTAAAGAGATATGGAATACAAGAGCTATAACACCAGAAATACAATATGGTGAAAAGATTATTCCAGGTAATATTGAAGAACTAGAAATAGCAGAAAATAAACAAGGCAATATTTTGAGATGGAATGATGCCGATAAGAGTAAATTCTATGTTATCTATCGTAGTACAAAAGAGATAACTTATAGCCCTACAGAAGTGCTAGATGTTATTGGTAAAAATTATGGTAGTGATGGGAAAATTGAATACGTTGATGAAACAGCTGATGACCAAAAGTACTATTACGCAATAAAGGCCCAATCTAATAGCATGTCTCTTGGCGAAGGTACAACAATAACAACAGATGCAATTGAAGGCCAAAAAGATGCGTACTTAGGAGATATAGTATATTATTTAGATGATTTAATATTTGAAAACAATCAAGTCTCTTTTGCATTTGAAAAGTGCTCTTATCCATTTGGAGGAGATATAAAGTATTCTTTCACATATTCATTTGATGATGGCAATACGCAAACAATTAATACATTTAAAGTTCAAAATGGTATAAATTACGTAACTATTAATATTCCTAAAGGTGCACAAAAATTAAACATTGAGATGAAAGCTTACAATAGTATTGGCTCTTCAGTAGTTAACATCAGTAAAGAGATTACTAATACAATCTCTAACATAAAAAACTTTGGAATAATAGATTATAGTTATGCAGGAGGATATGGAACGTTTGTATTTAATTCTCATCAATTAGAAGAAGAAAGTACAAATGTAAAATATACAATTGAGTATTCAGAAAATGGATTCCTATGGAGTGATTTTGCTGAAGTTACTAGCAAAGCTAAAAGTATTAATTATCGTTTTAAGACAAAACTTAGTGAGAATATAGGTACTCAATACTATCGAGTTCGTGTCACTGATGGCGAGAGAACAGGATATTCTGATATCTATAGTATTGTTGCTACGGGAAAAGGTTTGAATATTAGTGGACTAAAAATAAATGGTGCTGATATCAAAGATGTATATGATGTTGAAGAATATGATAAAATGACTATTGAATGGAATATAAATAAAATTTCTGGCAATGAGACAAGCGATAGATTAATGTATTCTTTAGATAATGAAAAATGGTATTCCTTAAAACTCTATTCAAGTTTAAGAAATAATAGTACTGACACAAAATATCAATATTCATTTGAAGTTCAACCTCTTATTTATAAAGTATATATTAAAATATTTTCAAGTGCTGAATCATATGGTGAAATTGAATCTGAAACAATTGTTTTAAGAGTGAAAGGTAGTTTCATTATGTATGATGAATTATGTTCATATCTCAATAATGATATTAATGATTTTATAAAAGGATTAAATCTATTCAAATAAAATATTTTATAAAAGGATTATTAAATGAAATATTCAAAGAAAATAATTATTATAGTGTTATGTTTTTTACTATTAACGATTTTAATTCCAGTAAATGCTATTTCGCAAGAACCACTAATCATTAATGGAAAAACTATAACATACAAAAATGGTGAAAAAGTACTGATTAATACAGAATATGTAAGCAAAGGTACAGAATTTAGAGGAGTATGGGTTAGCCCTCTCACAAATGATATATCAAGTTATACAAGTGAAAGACAGTACAAAGATCAAATATATCAAGTATTAGAAAAGATGGACTATTACAATCTCAATGTAATGATATTTCATGTACGAATAATGAATGATGCTTTGTATGAGTCAAAATATAATTCTTGGTCGTCATATTACAAAAATAATCCTGATTGGGACGCACTTCCTTGGATTATCGAAGAATGCCATAAAAGAGGAATTGAATTCCACGCTTGGATGAATCCTTATCGTGTCACAACAAATGTTTCCAAATCGCTTGAAAGTATTTCATCAGAATTTATCAGCACTAATGCAGCATCAAATCCCAATAATTTACTTAAAGGAACTTCAACAGTAATATTAAATCCAGGTATTCCAGAAGTACAAGATTTCTTGATAAAAACGTGTATGGAGCTTGTTAATAATTACGATGTTGATGCTATTCATTTTGATGATTATTTTTACACAAAAGGAATCGATGATACTGCAACATATCAACAATATGGCAATGGGGAAGGAATTAGTCAATGGCGTCGTAATCAAGTTTCAAACTTCATTAGGCGTTTAAGTATAAAACTTGATGAGTATAACGAGCAAAATAGCCGACGTGTACAATTAGGCATTTCTCCAACTGGAGTATATCGTAATGGCAACGGGAAAGTAACATACGATCAGAATAATAATCCTCTTACAAACGGTTCAGCTACAGGTGGATATGCTCATTATGATTCACCATTATACGCTGATACATTAGAATGGATAAAGAACGAATGGATTGATTATATTCTTCCTCAATCATATCATGCGATAACATTATCTGCTTCACCATTCTGTGACTTAATTAGTTGGTGGAATAAAGTAGTTAAATATAGTAATGTTAATTTGTATGCTGCTATGGGATATTACTTTAATGGTACAAGTGGTTCAGCCTCATGGGAGAGCAATCCATACGAGGCATATCAACAAGTCCTTTTCAGTAATACTATGGAAAATGTAAGAGGAACTGCAATTTACAATTATAATTCCTATGTTGGTTCAACAAGCCCTGGTTCAAAACTATATTATTTGAAAGAAGCTTGGGAAAAGCCAGCAATATTGCCGGAAATAAGAACTTCGGAAGCTTTAGATGTTGGTAAAGTAACAGGTTTAGAAGTCCAAAAAACCTCAAAAGGAAATAAAATTATTTTTGAAGGTTTAGAAGAAGCTAAGTTTTATGTTATTTACAAAAGTGATAAGCCATTGACTTTTTCCGAAGATGAAGTACTAGATATTATAGGAGACATTAGCGTAAACAATATTATAAATTATCTCGATAATGATTTATCAAATGAAAAATGTTATTATGGTATAAAAGCCCAATCATATAGTTTAAAACTGGGAGAAGCAGTTACTTGTGAATCGGGAACAAAAACTGGTGAAGAATTGTACTTAGGTGAAATTCCATCTTTAGGTATTACAAATAACATAATGCCAGGAGAAAAAGTAACCGTTTATTGGGAAACATTGCTCTATCCATTTGGGAATGATGTTAAATATGAAATTAGTTATTATATAGATGATAATGAAGCTATTTCTTCAACTGATTTTTATATGAACAAGAATAAATATAATTTTGATATTGAAATTCCTCTTTCAGGGCAGAATTTAAATATTTCTCTTAAAGCATATAATAATTTGGGTGAGACTATAGAATATATTACCAAAAATATAAACGAATCTTTACCGAAAATAAAAAATTTTGGTTACGTTGGTTCACCTTATGCAACAGAAAAACTACAGTTTGTTTGGAATAGTCTTGAAGCGAAAAATCCTGAAGATATAGTTTATACTTTGCAATATTCCAAAGATACATACCAATGGCAAGATTTAATAAAAACACAAAACATAAATAATAATCTTAATATTCGTATTTATCAGACTCCACAAAATGGAAAATACTTTTATCGAGTTCAAGCTCAAAAAAATAATAACTATAGTTATTCAGATGTAATAGAGATAACTGCATATAATAAAGTTGGTTCTTTTGAAAATCTAAAACTTAACAATGAAGAACTTAAAGAAGAGTATATTTTTGAGGAGTATGAAACAATAGATGTTACGTTTGAAAGACAAACAAAAGAAGAAGTATATATAATTACGGTCTCAGATAATATGAATAATTGGATCAATATCCGAACTTATGCTGAAAAAGTTGAATATTTTGAAAATAATAATATTGTTTCGTACAGAATAACTTTACCTTCTTTGCAATTTATTGCTTATATAAAGATAACAACTTCAAGTAGCAATTCAAGAAATGAATCTCCAATAATAAAAATAAAAGTTAAAACGAATTTTATATTTTATGACGAATTGGATTCATACATTAATAACCAAATTCGTATAGCAATTAAAGAAACAAATTTATTTAATTAAAAAATACCACTTTTAAGCAAAAATACATTATAAATTGCTTAAAGTGGTTTTTTAGTATAAAATATTATTGAATTTGTATTCTAAAAATTATAAAAATAGTTTTTAAAGAAAAAGAGTAGTAATTAATAAAAAATAATAATTAGAAGTCAAAAATAATAAATTTAGTTTTAATAAAATGTTCTTTTTATAAAAGATTAAAATCTTTTGTTCATAAATTATGAAAAATATGAAATAATTCTTTTGAAAATATGAAGAGAATGGTAAAATAGTATTGGCTGTAGATCTTCTAAAGAAAAGGAAAGATGAATAAAAAAGGATTTACATTAATTGAATTAGTTGTTGTAATAGCTATTATGGGAATACTTGCAGGAGTACTTATTCCTAATTTGATAGGTTACATAAAAAAAGCTGAAAAAGCAAGTGCTGAACAAGAAGTAACACCATATATTACAGCATATCAAACATGGCTTATTGAAAAGGATAGATTAGGATACAATGTCTGGCAAACGTATGTCAAAACATCCGATACAACTTTAAATTTAAGTAAGAATTATTACAAAAAAAATGAGACATCAGGACGTTTTGAAAAAGTGAAGTCACCAATATATGCAGATATAGTTTACTATTACGAAGTAGCAACGCCTGAAAAAACTTTAAAAGCATATTGTGAAACAGAATTGGATATGAATGTGAATGGAACATTCTATGTTTTGAGAGATTCCAATGGTTATAATGGCTTTGAATATTATCCAGATAATAAAGATTTTTATGTCATTTATAATTCTAATGAAGGAACTATCGAGTTAACAAGCTAATAATGTTAATCAAAAAACGTGTACTAACAATACACGTTTTTAATAGTTATTATTCTTTGAAAAAGTTTACCAAGAAATGATATACTCCATGCTCTTTAACACTTTTAGTTGTATAATTGGCATATTCAAAAAGAGAATTATGAGAATTTGCCATGGCAACTTTTATATTAACTTCCTCAAGTAATTCAATATCATTATGTCCATCGCCAATAGCAATTGTTTTCTCAAAAGGAATATTGTAGTAATTAATAATTTGTTTTATACCATTACCTTTGGTAGTGAGAGGGTTGTATATTTCACTAACTACAAAATTATTATCATCCCAAAATCTTATTCTAAGTTTTCCTTGAAAGGTATTTGAAATATATGATTCAAGTTTTTCTTCACTTCCTTTTTTGGAAAAACAAATTGCTCCGTTGGGGTTTCCAGTGAGAATTTGTTCGAAGGCTCCGATGTGTAAAGTTCCACCATCTAAATGTAAATAAGAATTGATTTCATCTTGCTTTCTATATAAATATATATCGTCTTCTATTTCACAAAAAATATTATCAATGATATCTAAATTATCATTCAATATTTTGCAAACAGTTTCTTTAGAAATAGTAATCATGTTCTTTTTAAAGTTTTTATCTAAAGGATGATGAACAAGAGCACCATTATAATTTATAATAGGAGTTTTTAGCTCAAGTAAATCGTAGTAATATTTGCTAGACCGAAAAGGTCTTCCAGTTGCAATTACAATATAGTTATCGTTTGCAATTTTTTTAAGATAGTCAAAACTTAATTTATCATAATTGTCAAATCCCTGAATTAATGTTCCATCTAAATCTATAGCTATTAAATATCCTGTTTTCATAATTTTTATTTTCCTTTTTCTTTATTACTTATAATACCACAAAATGTAGTAAAAATAAACAAATAAATTTTTTTAAAACATTAAAGAAAAAATTGAAAGCCAATTGGTCTTGTATTTTTTCACTTTTTAGTTTATAATAAATACATATAGAGGTGTGATATGTATTTGGGTTTTGTTAATAGCATAAAAGAATATTTTGAAAACAGAACAGAAGCATCACTTGTTGATTTTATCCCCTTTATTATTGGAATAATAGTTGGTTTCATTTTATGCTTTTTGATTTATATTTTATTATTTGTTATTTCAGTGAAAAAAGATACAAAGAATATTAATACATTAGTAATCGATGATGATATAATAAGACAAATAATAGAGAATTATAAAGAAAAGTATTTCAAGGAAATGAATAGTAAAAAGACAAGCGAGAAAATTGCAAATCTTAAGTATATTTCTTGGGACCTAATTCAGGATATAGCTAAAGTATATTATCCTAATTCGCAATATCCCCTTTTTGAACTTTCGGTTGAAGAATTAATAAGTTTAGACTATTATATAATGAATAGAATTGAAAAGATATTTTCAGGTAAAGTTCTTTCAAAAATTAAAAAGATGAAAATATCATCTGTAGCACATTTACTTGATATGAAGAAAAAATATGATGAAAGTAAAATTGTGAAAACTGCGGAGAAAATGAAACTAAAACCAATATCTAAAGGTGTTTGGACAGCTCTAAACCTTTTAAATCCCGTTTATTGGGTTCGTAAAATAATGTTTGACATTCCTTACAATATTATAACAAATAAGATTTCATCAACTATAATTGAAGTAATTGGAGTTGAAACATCTAATATTTACAGCAAAAAAGCATTTATCAAAGAAAATGAAGATGAGGAAATAAAAAAACTAGAAAACTTAATAGGAGACGAAAATAATGAATAAAAAGAAGAATTTTACAATAGCAAGAATTGAAGACGAACCAGAACAAAAGAAAACAGGGGATAGATTTGTTTCTCCTTACGGAGGTTCTAAAACTAAAGATGAAGTAGTTTACCCTCATGTAAAATATGATAATAATGGTAAACAATATCAAGGCTTAGATAGTAAAAAAGATGAATTAAATGTTATTTCACCAGAGAATACAATTAGTAGTAAAGAAGATAAATATAATCCTAATCGTATACCTTCATACTATCGAAGAGAAGAAGATAGTGGTATACAAAAATCAAATATTGCTGATCTCCGAGGCGATAATGTTGATAAAGAAGCTGAATTCGAAAGAAATAGAAAAACTTATGGAACATATTATCGTGATTATCAAGAACAAATGGCTCAAAATCCTAAAAATGCTATTCCTGATTATCGTCGTGGTGATGTTATATTAAATCCTTTGTATGAAGAGATAATTGAAGATAAAGAAGAAATCAAAAAGGAAGAAATAAAAAAAGAAGAAACAAGATATACTCCTAAACAAGAAATTAGTGAACCTCATTTCACAAGAGTTGAAGATCCAATCTATGAAAAGAAGGAAGATGAAGGAGTTTATTTTCAAAAAAATGAAGACAATTCAAATAATAGTAATAAATATATAGAAGACAAAAGTGAAAAAACTGAGCCAGAGAAAGTTGTAATTCCAGTTAGAACTTCTCATAATGAACAAAGAAAAGAAAAAGTTGTTGAGATTGTAAAAGAATATGAGGGCAAAAAACATAAGAAAAGTGATTACGTTTTTCCTCCACTAGATATTTTAAATAAAAATGGATTATCGAGTAATGGTAATCGTGGAGAAATAAACTATCAAATTAATAAAATTAATGAAGTATTAGAAAACTTTCGAATCGGTGGTAAGGTTATTGATTATACTAAAGGTCCAACAGTAACCCAATTTGAAGTAAAACTTGATCCAGGAGTAAATGTTAGTAAAATTAAATCAATTTCCGACAACCTACAAATGGATTTAAAATGTACTTCTATTCGTATTGAAGCTCCAATACCTGGAAAGGATACAGTTGGTATAGAAGTTCCAAATGTTACAAAGGATACAATTCTCTTTGGTGATATGATAACACAAGACTTAGAAGAGATAAAAAGAAGTTTTCCAAATTCACGAAATGGAGGAAAACCATTAAATTGTGTATTAGGACTAAGCATTTCAGGCGAACCTATTACAATTGATATAGCAGATATGCCACATGGTATTGTTGCTGGTACAACAGGCAGTGGTAAAACTGTTTGTTTATACTCTTTAATAATTAGTATGATTTATAAAGCTACACCAGAAGAAGTTAAGATGATTCTTGTCGATCCAAAACGTAATGAGTTTATTTATTTTGAAGATATTCCTCACTTAGCAACACCAGTAATTGACGATCCAAAACTTGCTACTGCAACGCTAAAATGGTGCGTTAGTGAAATGGATAGAAGATATGATTTTCTTAAGGCAAATCGTAAACGTACAATAGGCGATTATAACGAATATGCTCGTGCTAATGGACTAAATATAATGCCATATTTAGTTGTAATAATAGATGAGTTTGCTGACTTAATGAATACGGCTAGTGATTCGTTAGAAGTAACTGTTCAAAGATTGACTCAAAAAGCCCGTAGTGTTGGAATTCATTTAATAATTGCTACACAAAGACCATCAACTGATGTTATTAGTGGAACAATTAAAAATAATATAACTTGTCGAATCGCTTTGGCAGTTAAGAGTTATGTTGATTCTCAAACAATTTTAGACCATGCTGGCGCAGAAAAACTTCTTGGTAAAGGTGATATGCTTTTGAATCGTGGAAACAACGATATAAGAATTCAAGGTGCATATATTGGTTCTAAAGAACTAGATAGCTTATCACAATTCTTTATTGATTCAAATTTTAAAACTGATTATATGTTTACTCATGATGATATCCGTAAAGAAGCTGAACAATCTGAAAGTTCAAACTCAGGGACAGATATTATATATGATCCAATTTTCGAAGAAGTTGCACATTTTGTTTTCCGAAATCGTAAATGTTCAGCGAATCAAATTCAAACCACATTTGAAATTGGATTTAATAAAGCTAATAGAATAATTATAGCTTTAGCACAACTAGGAATAGTTTCTAACCAAAACATTCCAGGTAAGGCACGTGATGTAATCATTAATGATATTGATGAATTAGAAGGTATTCTTCAAAGTCGTTATGAATAAAGTTTTTGAAAATATCATGCTATAGTAATGTTAAACTTATTAATATTTTTGTTAATCAAGATTTATCAAGAGGAAATTTAATTTGCTTAATTATTGAAATTCCTAAAGCTGTTAGAAATCCTCTTTTTCTTGTTGGCATCTTAAATAAAAACTTAGAATAAAACTTCCTCAAATATCAGAAGAGGAACTTAGAAAGACGTATTCAGATATAAAGATATATAAAAACAAGGATAAAAAATAAATATGAATAAAGATAATATAAATAAAGAAAAAGTAATTTTAAAATCTTTCATTTGTGTAGTGGCATTATGTATATTATATTTCTTATTACATTTAAAGTTAGGAATAAGTAATGTCATAACACAAATATATTTTATATTGTCATTAATTGCTACGATTTTAATTATTATTTTATTTCCTTTCATAAAGTATAATACTTGGGAAATTAGCGATTCAAATACCAAAGTACATAACATAATTTGGAAAGTAATGAATGAAATTAGTGACTTCTTTTCAATCTTCATTATTGCTTGCTGCCTTATTCAAACCTTTTTTACCTTTGGTTTCTTTAGAGCAGAGGTAGATGGAGAATCAATGGAACCAACTTTCCAAAATGCGGAAGTTGTTATTACAAGAAGTTCTTCAAATTGTAAGAATGGTGATGTGGTTGTTGTATATTATGATGAAGTATTAAATGAACCACATAATGTTTATGTAAAACTTGTTACAGGCGATTTGCTAATTAAAAGGGTGATTGCTATGAGTGGAGATACAATAGAACACAAAGAGAATGTTCTTATTATAAATAATGAAACTGAAGAAGATTGTAGAAACAAATATAATTATTCATTTAATCTAAATGATTATGTTGGTGATGGTTTAATATATAATGAAGAAAATGATAATTATATTGTTGAAGAAGGTTACTATTTTGTTATGGGAGATAATAGAGGAAATAGTGTAGATAGCCGATATATAGGTTTATTCAAAAAAAATCAAATTGTAGGAATTGTAAAATATCGTGCTAACTCTTTATTTGATTTGGAGGAAGTAAAATGAATATACAATGGTTTCCTGGCCATATGGCCAAAGCAAGAAGGGAAATAGAAGAAAAACTAAGAGTAGTTGATATTGCATATGTTTTAGTTGATGCACGTATACCATTGTCTTCACAAAATCCTATGGCAATGGATATATTAAAAAACAAACCTAAACTAATGATTTTAACAAAATCAGATATGGCTGATAGCAATATGACCAAAAAATGGGAAAAGCATTTCGCTGATTTAGGAATTAAAGCAATTGCTATTGATTCTATTTCAGGCATCAATGTAAAAAAAATAGAAACATTGTCACGTGAAATATTAAAAGATAAAATTGAAAAGGATTTGAAAAAAGGACTTAAAATGCGTCCTATAAGAGCTATTATTGTAGGTATACCTAATGTAGGAAAATCAACTTTAATAAACCGCTTAGCGGGTAAAAAAGTTGCCAATGTGGGAAATATGCCAGGTGTCACTAAGGCTCAGCAATGGATTCGCTTAAACCAAAATTTGGAGTTACTAGACACTCCAGGAGTTTTATGGCCAAAATTCGATGACCAAAAAGTTGGTATTCATTTAGCTTTGACAGGAGCAATAAAGGATGAAATTCTTCCCAAAGAGGATTTGACTTTTTATCTTTTAAACTTTCTCAAAGAAAATTATCCATCTTTCTTTAGGGAAAGATATAATGTGGATTTGAATTTAGATTTTGTTGTGATACTAGAAAAAATACTTGTACAGAGAGGTAATAAAAAAGATGATTATGATAAAGGCTATGACATTATATTAAATGATTTTAAAAATGCAAGAATAGGAAAAATTACTTTAGACAAAATATGATAAAAGATATATATAAATACGAAGAAGACCTTCATTCAAAAGGTTATAAATACATATGTGGGCTAGATGAAGCAGGCAGAGGGCCAATGGCAGGTCCACTTGTGGCAAGTGGAGTAATTTTGCCAGAAGGATATGTGCTTGATGGGTTAGATGATTCTAAAAAACTAACACCAAAGCAAAGAGATCGTTTATTTGATATAATAAAGAAAGATGCTTTATATTATGAAATAGAAGTCATTTCAGTAGAAGATGTTGATAAATTAAATGTTTACGAAGCAAGTAAACTTGCTATGATGCGTTGTGTCAATCGTTTGCCAATGACAGATTATGTATTAACAGATTGTATGAATTTGGATGTGGAAATACCACTTTTGAGTTTAATCAAAGGAGATCAAAAAAGTGCTTCGATTGCCGCAGCAAGTGTGTTAGCAAAAGTAACTCGTGACCGCTTAATGATTGAGTTAGATACTCTCTATCCTCAATATGAGTTTAAAAAACATAAAGGATATGTAACTAAGCTACATTTAGAAAGGCTAGCTGAATATGGCGTAAGCCCTGTTCATCGTAAATCTTTTGCACCAGTAAAAAAATATCTTTAGGAGTTATACATGAAAAAGTATTTATGCACAATATTATTACTTGTTTTAATTGCTAATTTCATATTTTTAACAGGTTGTGGTGAAAATATAAAATATGTTCCCAAAGTTCCTGATGAAGTTGAAAACTTTAAAGCTGTTGAAGCAAGTCATATGGTTTCATATGATGATGTTGATTGTTATGTTGTAATAAAAAACAAATTACAAAAAGATGATTTACTTTACTCAATTACATTATATATGAATTTTCAAAAAGGGGAGAGAACCAATAGATTATATAGTTATTACCAATTTGATTATTATCTAGAAAATGGTACGTTTTTATATGATTATCATTTATTTGATAGTATCGATGGGGCATATCGAAATTATTCTCAAAACTTTATGCCATATTATAATTTAGGTGATAAAATACAAAATTTTAACTTTCTTGTTAAGTATTCATATGATATGAAAAATTCTGAAACGAACAAAAAAGAAAGTTTTGAAAAGGAATATTCTTTTAGTGAGAATATTATTAGTTTTGATGATACAAAAGATTATATCTTTTCTGAAGATAACAAATACATAGTAGAAGTAAATACTGAAACAAGCAAAAAAGAAAAGTTTATGCGTTATAAACTTAATGTCTTAGTAAATGATAATACTGAAGGACATATTGATATGCAAGCTTTTGCTGTTACTTCTAGTAATACAATATATCCTTTATATGGCGTATATCATTATGATTTACATAATGGAAATTACTATTCAGTATCTGATGAGAAAATAGATAGTGATAAAAAAATTGAAAAAGTTTATGTTATACTAAATGAATATGATTATGATAATAATCATAATACTTGCTATTTAGAAGCAAAATTAAAATAAAATCTCAAGAAAGGTAAAATAATGATTAAAAATATCAATGACTTTGTAAAAAGTGAAGTGAAAAATATGCGTGGGGGAACTGGAAATATCTATTTACAAAAAGTTTCTCCTATACTTGATAATATGAAAATGTATGCTAAAATAATAATACCTAAAGGCTCAAGTATTGGTGTACATACGCACGAAGAAGATGAAGAAATGATTTATGTTTTAAAGAATAAAGGCATAATAATAATCGATGGAAAAGAAAGTAAATTGGAAGAAGGAATGATTTCTATTTGCCAAAAAGGACGAAACCATTCAATTAAAAATATATATGATGAAGATTTAGAGTTACTAGCTGTGGTAACAAAATTATAATAATGTTGTACCAAAATTATAAAATAATGCTTGCATACTTATTTGCTTAATGTTATAATTGAATATCGAAAAGGAATTGATAGAATTATGGGAACGAAACTAGTTATCATGGAAAGTCCAGCCAAATCAAAAACCGTTGAGAAGTATTTAGGAAGTGATTATATCGTTACATCATGTAAAGGACATATTCGCGACCTTACAACAAGAGGTTATGGTGGCTTTGGAATTGACATTGAGAATAACTTTCAACCAATGTATAAATTATTACAAGATAAATTACCTGTTATAAGAGAATTAAAGAAACTTGTAAAAAATGTTGATTATGTATATCTTGCAACCGATCCTGATCGTGAAGGAGAAGCTATAAGCTGGCATTTGTACGAAGTGTTAGGCTTAGACAAAAAACCTTTTGAAAGAATTGTTTTTAATGAAGTAACAAAAAGTGCAGTTTTAAAAAGCATCGATAACGGAAGGGATATAGATACAAATCTTGTTCATTCTCAAGAATCAAGACGAATGCTTGATAGAATTATAGGTTTTAGTTTATCAAAATTATTACAGCGTAAAATTGGTTCTAAATCAGCAGGGCGTGTTCAAAGTGTTGTTTTGAAACTTATTGTTGATAGAGAACGAGAAATAAATAAATTTGTTCCTGAAGAATATTGGGACATATATTTAGATTTTGTAAAGAAAAATCGTAAAATAAGAGCTAAGTTAGTTAGTTATAATGATGAAAAAATTAAGTTAACAAATGGTAAAGAAACTCAAGAGGTGTTAGATAGTTTAAACGATGTATTTGTTGTTGCAGATATTATAAATAAAGACAGACAAAAGACACCTAAACCTCCATTTACAACTTCATCTCTTCTTCAAGAATCTTATAGTAAGCTAGGCTTTAACGCGAAGAAAACGATGATGGTAGCTCAATCATTGTATGAAGGAGTTGAACTTTCAAACGAGAGAGTTGGATTGATAACTTATATGAGAACAGACTCAATAAGATTATCAAATGAGTTTATTGATAGTGCTAAAAATAGAATAATAGAGCAGTATGGTGAAAAATATTATAAAGGATATAGTCAAGCAGCTTCAAAAGATAAAAATGTCCAAGATGCCCATGAGGCTATTAGACCATCAAAACTAGAATATACACCAGAAACAGTAAAAAAATATCTTTCTAATGATGAATATAAATTATATAATTTAATTTATACAAAAGCTTTAGCTTCACTAATGTCTCCTGCGATTGTTGAAGATGAGAAAATAAGAATTAACAATAATGGATATATCTTTGAAGCAACAGGTGAAAGAATTAAATTTGATGGTTATTTATGTATTTATCATGATCCTGATGAAGAAGATACAAAAATCCTTCCAGAGATGTCTATTGGCGAAGAACTACAAAAAACAAATGTTTGTAGCGAACAAAAGTTCACTAATCCTCCAACAAGATATAGTGAAGGAAGAATCATCAACAAGATGAAAGAACTGGGAATTGGTCGTCCTTCAACATACGCTCAAACAGTAGAAACATTAAAAGCGCGTTTATATATAAAAATTCAAAATAAAGCTTTAGTTCCTACTGAACAAGGAATGCTAACAAGTGATAAATTAGATGAATATTTTAATTCAATAATTAATGTAAAATATACAGCATCAATGGAAGATGATCTTGATAAAATTGCAGATGGCGATATGGATTGGCATAATGAAATCAAAAAGTTTTACGAAGACTTTATGCCTTTAGTTAAGAATGCTGACGAAAAGATGGAAAAGATATATCCTGTATTACTTGATGAAATGTGTCCTGAGTGTGGCAAGCCACTTGTGAAAAGAAATGGTCGGTTCGGTGAATTTACAGCTTGTTCTGGATATCCTAAGTGTCATTTTATCAAGAAGAAGGAACCAGAAGTTGTTAAAGATACTGGTATAATCTGTCCAATATGCCACGAAGGACATATTGTAGAGAGAATATCTAAAAAAGGACGTAGCAAAGGAAAACTTTTCTATGCCTGTGATAAATATCCGAATTGTAAATCAACATACTCAAGTTTAGATGAAATTAATATTGATAAAGAATAAATTATACAAGGAGAATTATTTATGAAAAAATTATTATCACTATTTGTAGCATTACTCTTGCTATTAACTTTTGTAGGATGCGGTAATGACACTAGTTATGACTTTGAAGCAAAGTTTAACGCAATATTTAGCGATATTGATGCAAGCAATGTAACAAAGGACTTAGACTTACCAACTTCTATTGCTACATTGAAGATTTCTTGGACATCTTCAAACGAAGAAGCTTTAACTAATAGCGGTGTTATCACTAATGTAACAGGAGAAGACGTGGTTGTTACATTAACAGCACATATGACTTATGAAAAGGAAAGTAAAGACTTATCTAAAGAATTAACTATTAAATCTATTAGCGTAACATCTATTAATGATATATTAGATGGGGAATTAGCTAAATACGATACTGCTGGAACAGTAGTTGCTAAGAATGCTCAAAGCTTCCTTATTTCTGATGGTAACGCTCAAATACTTGTTTTCCAAGGATCATCATGGACAAATGATTTAGCAATAGGCGATTATGTTATTGTTAGTGGTACAACAACAGCTTATCCAAACAAAGGCTTTGGCGGAGATGCTAAGCAATTTGGTAGTGATTGTACATACAGAAAAATGGGCACAAAAGAAGTTAATTATGGCACTGCCAAAGAATTAACTGCAACTGATATTAATAATTATGGTAGTCAAAAAAATATCAAGCCAGAATATGTAAAATTAACTGGTAATTTAATTGTAAAAGACGATAAATATTTTAATATAAAGATAAATGGTTCGTCTATCAAAGGAAGTTTATTATATCCAATTGATTCTGAAAGTTTAAAAGAATTAGATGGTAAAGATGTTGAAGTATATGGATATGTTGTATATGGAACTGGAAGTACATCTGTTAATTTCTTAAACATTATGTTTACTTCATGTAAAGCTGTTGAATCATCAGTAATTGTTCCAACAGATACAAAAACAGTAAAAGAAGCTTTAGAAGGCGAAAGTGGAAATAGTTATAAAGTTAGTGGTGTAGTAGCTGCTAAAAACGCAAGAAGTTTTATTCTAAAAGACGAAACAGGAATGATTTTAGTATATTTAGGAGTTGAACCAACAGTTTCAAAAGGTGATAAAGTAGTAGTAACAGGTACAACATCAGTTTATGGAAAAGCAGTACAATTTGGAAATGATTCACAAGTTGAAAAACTAGGAACTGAAACAGTTACAGAACCAGTTGCAAAAGAATTAACAGCTGCAGATGCTGATGCATATGGATCTTTAGAAACAGTAAAAATCGAATATGTAAAAGTAAAAGGAACATTAACAGTATCAGGATACTATTACAATTTAGCAATCGATGGTGCAACAATTATAGGAAGTATTTCATATCCACTTAACACAACTGAACTAGGTGCTTATAATGGTAAAGAAATAGAAGTTATAGGATATGTAACAGGAACAGCAAGTGAAAACAAATACTTAAATATCTTAGCTTGTGAAGTAAAATTAGATGAAGTAATAGAAGATAATCCAGTAGTAACTCCAACAGGAAATTCTTCAGTATTAGATTTCTCTACAAAAGCTGCTAGTCATAGTTACTATACTGATGCATGGCAATATGGTAATTTTACAATTAGCGGTGGAGCTAATAATAATGGTGCCTGGGATTATGTAAAAATCGGTGGTAAAAAAGCCAATATGGAAAAATATTCTGATTATTACATTAAATCTGACGTAGCAACAACATCTGAAACTAAAAAAGTAACTGTTTATACAAATGCTGGTAACTTATCAAAAGCAGGAAAAGTTAAATCTTGGACCTTAAAAGTATATTCTGATGCAGAATGCACACAAGAAGTTGCTTCAATTGCTGGTGCAGAAATGACTAAAGGTACTGCTCAAGAATTAGTATTTAACGCAGAAAGCACATGGCAAGCAGGATGCTATTTCAAAATAGTATTTGAACTTGAGAATACAACAAGTGATAATGGTATTGTTTGGATTAATAAGGTTGTAATTGAATAATAATAACAAAAGTCATATATAAAAAAAGTATATGGCTTTTTATTTGCTTTTTAATGATTATTAGTGTATAATATCAATTAATATTATGCGAGGAGACTAACGATGAAAAAAACAATAACAAAAGGTTTATTAATTGTTCTAATTTGTTTTACTTTATTTTTATCATTTGCTTGTAAAGAAGATGATATTAATCTAAAAACAGAACTTGAAGAAATTATATCAGTTATTCCTAATCAAACAGAAAATGATATAACATTCCTAACACAAAAAGATGGATTTACCTTAGAATGGAGTTCTGAAAATGAAACAGTTATTACAAACGATGGAAAAGTATATAGACAAAATGAAGATATTACCGTAAGAGTCAAAGTAACAATTAAAAGTGATGATGAAGAATATACAAAATACATAGAGATTTTAGTACCTAAAACTGATGAAATTATCTCTCAAGGCGTGACAATTAAAGAAGTTTTAAGCGGCACAATTGGCGAAACATATCAAACAACTGGAGTAGTCCTAGAGAAAAACGCTAGAAGTTTTATTCTAAAAGATGAAACTGGTATGATTTTAGTATATTTAGGAAAAGAACCTAATGTTTCTAAAGGAGATTTAGTTGCGGTAAATGGTACTTCTGCTTCATATGGCAATACTATTCAATTTGGTGTTGATACTCTTGTAGAGAAAATAGGCACACAAGAAGTTACGGAGCCAGAAGCTAAGGATTTAATGCCATCTGATGTGGATGCTTATGGTACTTTAGAAATGTTAACAATAGAATATGTTAAAGTAACTGGGATACTAACAGTATCAGGATATTATTATAATGTGACAATTAATGGTGCGTCACTTGAAGCAAGCATTTCATATCCTCTTAATGAAGAGGAAGTGAAAGCCTTTGACAGCAAAAGAGTAACTGTTACGGGATATGTAACTGGTGTAACAGGAAAAGGTTCATATTTGAATATTCTTGCTACAGAAATTATTGATGAATATAATCTACCAACAATTTCAGAAGTTAAACAAAGTGAAGTTGGCAAAACGTATAAAACCCAAGGAAAAGTATATGCAGTAAATGCAAAAAGTTTTCTTTTTGGCGATGAAACAGGTAAAATTTTAGTATATTTAGATAGCAATCCAGAAGTTAAAGTAGGAGATATAGTTTTGGTTGAAGGAAATACATCTATATTTGGAAAAGCAGTACAATTTGGAGCTGGAACTAGTGTTACAATTCTGTCATATAATTCTGTCATATACGAAGAAGCAAGAGTAATAACAGCTAATGATTTAGATGTATATGCTATTAAAGACTCAATTGAACCAGAATATGTGAAATTAACTGGTATATTAACAATATCAGGATATTATTATAATATAAGTGTTGAAGGAACAAATGTTAAAGGAAGCATTTCTTATCCAAAAAACATTGAAAGACTATATGCTTTAAATGAAGAAATGGTAACTGTTACAGGTTACTTAACAGGAATATCTGGAAATAATCAATATGCTAATATAATTTCAATAAGTGTAACAGAAGCAGATGATATTACTACTGATAATACTTTTGATCTTCATATACTAGAAGTTAATGATGTCCACGGATACTGTTTACAAGATGAATATGGAAAAAATGGATTCAGTAATATAGCTTATTTAGTAGATGAAATCAGAAATAAAGATGCACGTGATGACGTAATATTAATAGCAAATGGAGATATGTTTCAAGGGACAGCTATTTCTAATATTACATATGGTAAAACTATTGTTGATATAATGAATGAAATGCAATTTGATTGTATGACAATTGGTAATCATGAATTTGACTGGAAACTAGAAACAATTCTTAAATACTTCGATGGTGATAAATCCAATGGTGAAGCTAATTTTCCACTTCTTAATGCTAATATTTATAATAATGATTCTACACTAGTATCACTTGATAATGGTAACATATTTGAAAGCACAATAATTGAAAAAGAAGGATATAAAGTTGGTATTATTGGTTATATTGGAAATGTATATACTTCAATATCTTATGTAATGCGTAAAGATTATTATTTTGATAATAATATAAAGGAAAGCGTTGAAAAAATTGGATCTAACTTAAAACAAAATGGTTGTGATTTTATTATCGTTGCCATTCACGGTGGTGATTCGAGTTCGATACAATCATATAATTACAACAAAGAACTTGCACAACTGAAATACAACGGTAAATATTTAGTTGATGCTGTAATAAATGGCCATACACACTCACGTCAAGAAGGTTATATCAGTCGTACTGGTGGAGTTAATATGCCAGTTATTCAAGGTGGATCTAATGGTTTAGCATTAGGTGAAATTGTATTAACAATTAACACTGATACTAGAGAAGTAATTAAAACAAATACTAATATTCATAATGTTTATGAAGCTGATAAAAATTATGATAAGAATGTTGAAGAAATAATTACAAAAGCAAAAGAAGAGAATTATGATATTCTTAATGAAGTTTATACTATTGCAGGAGAAAACATTTATTCAAGAAATACTTTTTATCCATGGATTTCAAGTGTTCTAGCAAGTGGAACTGGAGCAGATATTTCAATATGTAATACTGGTGGTGTTAGATCAACAGGTGATATAAATGCTGGAGATCGCATTACTATTGAACAAATGTATATGATAAATCCTTTTGATAATTACATAATGTATGTAAAAATAAAAGGTAGAGATATCTTAAGATTCTTAGGTAATGGAAGTATTTTCTATGGCTTTTATAACGGCTTATCAGTTGAAACAATAGATGAAAACAAGGAGTATGGAGTTGCTGTTATAGATTATGTATACTATTGGGATAATTTCCCTCAAAATGATAATGTAATAAATACTGGTATCATTATGAGAGATTTATTAATTGAAGATTTAAAACTTCGTGATAGTTTTGCACCATCAATGACTCCTTCTGCACTTGTTTCAAATAAACTTAGTGAATAATAAAAATTAGATGAAGATTAATCCTTCATCTTTTCTTATGACTAAACATACACAAAGAATTTTAATAACAAAAATTACTATTTGAATTTAAAGCTTTATGTGGTATACTATATGTTAGTTATCATTTTATTTATAATATTTTGTCACTTTTTTAAATTAAAAAAGTTTTATATATGTATTATAAAGTTATGAAAGGATACTTAATATGAGTCTTAATAAAGATAATAAAACTATAGAAAAAATAAAAGAAGTATTAAAAAAAGTAATAACCTCAGATGTTTTTAAAATGATATTGTTAGCATTTGCAGTAAATTTGTTCTGTGATATTTTAAATCAAAGATCAATTCTTACTGCCTTAGCAAGAATATTCACTAAACCACTAAATGGATTATTTAATACTTTAATAGTATTAATTACTATCTCAATTTCGGGGCTTTTCAAACATCGAAAGTTCGCACTAGTACTATGTTGCTTACCTTGGGTAGGCTTATCAATAGCAAATTTTATAGTTCAGTGTTTTCGAAAAACTCCATTATCGTTTGTTGATTTTAAATTAGTTTTATCAGTCTTATCTGTATTTAATAGTTATTTATCAGTATTTGAAATTATTTTGATAGTTTTAGCTGTTGTAGGACTAATTACAGGATTGGTATTTCTATACAAAAAGGAAAAACTTCAAGAAAGAATAATAAAGAAATCTGTTATTTCTTTTGTATTAACATTTTTTATAGTTCTAGTAATTAGAACACCATTCATTAAAGTTGGAGCCTTATCGGATGATTATTCTAATTTAATTGATGCATATACAGAGTATGGACTTCCTTATTGTTTTGTGGTTAGTGTAGTTGATAGAAATGTTGATAAGCCTGATGTTTATGATAAAGAAACAGTAGACAAGAGTTTAGAAAAGTTAGAAGAATTAATGGCTAAACTTGAAAAAAATCCTTCCAGCAAATATACTGTTACTAGTAATGATAAACCAAATATTATTTTCTTACAATTAGAATCTTTTATGGATGTTAATAATATCCTTAATTTAGATTTTTCAGAAAATCCAGTATCTTATTTCAGTTATTTAAAAGAGAATTATCCATCGGGAAGTCTTCTTGTACCAACATATGGAGCTGGAACAGCTAATGTTGAGTTTGAAATAATGACAGGATTAAATCTTGATTATTTCGGGGCAGGAGAATACCCTTATACAACAGTAATGTCTGACCAAACAACAGAGACAATTGCTTATAATTTGCAGAAATATGGATATTATTCAACGATAATCCATAATAATCGTGCTGCTTTTTATAATCGTGATGAAGTATTTAAAAATATGGGTTATGATAGATTTGTAAGTTTAGAATTTATGTCTGATGTTGAATATACTCAAGTAGGGTGGGCAAAAGATATCTGTTTATCCGACCAAATATTAAAAGCTTTAAACAGTACCGAAGAAACAGATTTTATTTATACAATCAGTGTGCAGCCTCACGGTAATTATCTAGATTCTTTCGAAGCAATAGAAAATACTAATATTAGTTGCTCGTTTAATGATGGTACAGTAAATGACGAATTACTAGCTAAATATACTTATTATATTAATCAATTAAAAGAAGTTGACGAGTTTTTAGAAAATCTAATTGAAAGAATTAATGATTATGATGAACCAGTTATGCTTGTTATGTATGGTGATCACTTACCTAACTTGGATTTAGAAAATGATAATTTATCATTAGGCGATACATATTTATCTGAATATGTTATATATACAAATTATGAGATATCTTTAGAGGATAAAGACTTATCTACTTATACATTAGGCTCATATATACTAAATAATATTGGTTGCTATGATGGAATAATTAACAAGTTACACCAAACGAAAGACCTTAATGAGGAATATGGCACAATGTATCAATTATTCGAGTATGATATGTTTACTGATAATATGTATTTGTGGAGTGGAACTAACCCTTATCCAAAAATGGAAATGCAGTTAGGATATGATGATACATCAATATCAAGTGTTATATATGCTGATGGTAATATAATTGTTAAGGGCGAAAACTTTACTGAAAGCTCATATGTCTTCTTTGGAACAACAAGACAAAAGACAGTTTTAATAGATAATAATACATTGCTAGTGAAAGTAAAAAAACCAGCTAAAGAGTTAGACATATCAGTAAAACAGCTTTCACTTACAAATAAGAATGTTGTTTATGCGACTTCTAATGTAATTAAGTATGCGTTAGAAGAAGTATATTTTGAATGAAAATAGGATGTTTGTATCCTATTTTTTCACATTTTAATACATCAAAATTACTTAATTTTTTTCTTGTAAATGATAGTCAAAAGTGGTATAATATTGGGGTAGTTTTTTAAAAGATAAGGAGTAATATTATGGCAGAAAACAATTACATTAATGATGAATTATTGAAGCAAATAGCCGAAAAATTATCTGTTTCTATAGCCCAAATAAAAGCTGTTCTTAAATTAATAGAAGATGGTGGAACTGTACCATTTATCGCAAGATATCGTAAAGAAGTAACAGGTGGGTTAGATGAAGACCAAATTAGAGCTATCTATCAAGAATGGGACTATGGCCAAAAACTTGCTGAAAGAAAAGAAGATATAATTCGTTTAATCGAAGAAAAAGGTAAATTGACAGATGAAATTAGACAACAAATAGTTGTATCTAATAAATTAACTGAACTAGAAGATATATATCGTCCATTTAAAGAAAAGAAAAAGACAAGAGCAACAGATGCTAAGAAAAAAGGTTTGGAAGGCTTGTCTGAATATTTATTATCTTTTCCTAAAACTGGTGATGTAATCGCAGAAGCCGAAAAGTATGTAACTAAAGATCCAACTCCAGAAATGGAAAAAGAAGGAACTGTTGTTAAAAATGCTAATGAAGCTTTACAAGGTGCTCAAGATATAATCGCTGAAATCATCAGTGATGAACCTAAATACAGACGTTGGATTCGTCGTTTATTCCAAATTCAATCTTCAATTTATTCACAATTAAAAGATGTAACTCTTGATGAAAAACATACATATGAAATGTATTATAACTATCAAGAACCAATAAATGAGATTAAGTTGCATCGTATTCTTGCCTTGAATCGTGGTGAAGCTGAAAAAGTATTAAAAGTTGGTATTGTTGAAGATACAGATCGTGTATTAAGATTCTTACGTAAACAAGTAATAAAAGATCAAGAATCTGTAACAGCACCATATGTTAATGCTGCAATTGAAGATAGTTATAAGAGATTAATTAAGTCATCAATTGAAAGAGATATTAGAGCAGAACTAAAAGAAAAAGCTGAAGAACATGCAATTTCAATTTTCTCTTTGAACTTAAAAAATTATCTATTAACTCCTCCAATGAAAGGGAAAGTAGTATTAGGTGTTGACCCAGCATATCGTACTGGTTGTAAATTAGCTGTTGTTGATGCAACTGGTAAAGTGCTTGACAAAGGTGTAATCTTCCCTAACCAAAAGAACAAAGAAGAAGTTGTTAGTGATGCACGTACAGAACAATCATTTAATACAATTAGAGCAATAATTGATCGTTATAATGTTGAAGTAATTGCTATCGGAAATGGAACTGCAAGTCGTGAAACAGAAAGTTTTATTGCTGATTGCATTAGACAAATTCATAAAGATGTTCACTATATTATCGTAAACGAAGCTGGTGCATCTATTTATTCAGCAAGTAAGATTGCTCAAGAAGAATTCCCTGATTATCATGTTGAAGAGCGTTCAGCAGTTTCTATTGCTCGTCGTTTACAAGATCCACTTAGTGAACTTGTTAAGATTGATCCTAAATCAATAGGTGTTGGTCAATATCAATATGATGTGTCTCAAGCAAAATTAAGTGATTCTCTTGACTTCGTAGTTGAGACAGCTGTAAATAGTGTTGGTGTTAATATCAACAGTGCTTCTGTTCCACTATTAACAAGAGTTTCAGGTTTAAATGCGAAAACAGCAAAACTAATAGTAAACTATCGTGATGAAAATGGTCCATTCAAGTCACGTGAAGATATTAAAATCAAAGGTATTGGGGCTAAAACATTAGAACAAGCAATCGGTTTCTTAAGAATACCTAACGGAACTGAAAAACTTGATATGACTAGTATTCATCCAGAAAGCTATGGCGTTGCTGAAGAAATCCTTACTAAACTTGGTTTTACAAAAGAAGATATTGGTTCAGAAAAATTGCAAAAGGAAATTGCTAAATTAAATCGTAAAGAATTTATTAAGCAATTTAATGTTGGTGAATATACATTCAATGATATTCTTGATGCATTTGTTGCACCATTAAGAGATCCACGTGATAAATTTGATAAACCAATTCTTCGTAGTGATGTATTACACTTAGAAGATTTAGTTCCTGGTATGGAATTACAAGGAACAGTACGTAACGTTGTTGACTTTGGTGCTTTCGTTGATTGTGGTGTTAAAGAAGATGGATTAGTTCATACATCTCGTATGTGCAAAAAATATATCAAACATCCATCAGAAGTAGTTAGTGTTGGTGACATCGTTAAAGTATGGGTTGTTAACGTTGATCCTAAACGTAGCAGAGTTGAATTATCAATGGTTAATCCTAACCAAGTAAAATAATTATATCTAATACAAGTTTAATGTTTAATTAAAAGCTATTATTCAATCTAAACGCAAGAAACTTTATGCTTGTGAATAGATTGTTTAATAGCTTTTATTTTAATATATAAATGAGGTGACATATGAAAATAAACTTTGCAATATGCGACGATAATACTATTGATTCAAGTTATGTAAAAGAATTAGTGACAGAATGGTATAATGATAAAAGATATCAAGTTAATATAAATGTTTTCTCCTCAGCTGAAGCTTTTCTTTTTCATTACGTCGAAAACAAAGAATATGATGTTTTGTTATTAGATATAGAGATGGGTGGTATGGATGGAGTTACCCTAGCAAGAGAAATAAGAAAGTCAAACAAAAGTGTGCAAATTATTTTTATTACGGGATACTCTGATTATATTGCTGATGGTTATGATGTAGAAGCATTACACTATTTAATGAAACCAATAAAAAAAGAAAAACTATTTGATGTACTTGATAGATCGGTTCTTAAACTTATTCAAAATGAGAAACATTTAGTTATTAATACTTCTGATGAAATGCTAAGAATATCATTAAACAAAATAATATATATCGATGTTGATAGAAACTATATTACCATTCATACAAACAAAGATTATAAAATCAAAAAAACTCTTGGGGAAATAGAAAAAGAACTTGATGAGAGATTCTTTAGAATTGGTCGGTCTTGCATTGTTAACTTAAAATATATTAATAGAGTTACTAAAACAGATGTATATCTAGTTACTGGTACTACTTTGCAATTGCCAAGAGGAATGTATGATGCTTTAAACAAAGCAATCATTAGAGAAATGTAGGAGGAACTGTAATGGTTAGTAAGAAAATCGACAAGCAAATAGAAAGATACCAAAGAGAATTAATTGATACACATTATCAAGAAGTAGAAACAATGTATAAAAAAATGCGTGGCTGGAGACATGATTATCGAAATCACATCCAAACTATGAAAGCATTAGCGGATAAAGGCGATTTAGAAGCTCTAAAAGATTATTTAAATAAACTAGATGAAGATTTGTCTACCATAGATACAACAATAAAAACAGGTAATGCAATGGCTGATGCTATTTTAAATAGTAAGATATCACTAGCAAAATCAAAAGGAATAACTGTAAAAGCAGATGCCCATATTCCAGTGAAATTAAAGATGAGTGAATTAGATCTTTGTGTAATATTAGGTAACCTATTTGATAATGCTATTGAAGCAAGTTTATCTTTGCCTGAAGAAGAAAGACTAATTAGAGTATATATGGTTATGAAAAATACACAATTATACATTTCATTTACAAATTTCACAGCTTCTAAAAAACAAACAAAAGAAGCCAATCTGTTTAAAACAACAAAAGGCGAGGGACATGGATTTGGTTTAATAAGAATAGATAGTATCGTAGAGAAATTAGATGGATATTTGAGTCGAAATAGCGAGGATGGTGCCTTCACTACAGAAGTATTAATTCCTCAAATTTAAACAATTCGTCCCCTTGTTTTTACAATTCGTCCCTTGAAATTTGTGGGGCGATTTTTATTTGATATAATATATATATATATTTATATATTTTATATTTGAAAAGGAGTATGATATTTGTGAGAAAAAAAGATAAAAAGAAACCAAAATATAACACATTTCAAAACGTATGGTTTATGATTAAACTTGCTTGGAAACAAAAAGAGAAGAAAGTAATATTTACAGCAATTCTTCTAATTATATTTGGCATCGCTTTAAATCTAATTAATCTATATATTGCTCCAACTATACTAAATGCCATAGAAAAAGGAGTTTCATTTTCGAACCTTTTCATAACAATTTTAGTATTTATTGGTGCGTATATATTAACATATGCAAGTAATGCATATGTGAATGAAAATGTTTTATATGGCAGAGTTACTGTTAGAAGTGAAATAATTACAATGCTTAATGATAAATGCTGCAGAACATCATTTCCTAACATTGAAAATGAAGAATTTTATAAATTATACACACAAGCTTCAACATTTTGTAGTTCGAATAGTGAAGCAACAGAAGCAATTTGGGGTACTTTGACTAAACTATTTATTAATGTTTTATGTTTCATATTTTATACTGGACTTTTATTATTGATAAAACCAATAATGTTAATTATAATTTTAGTTACTTCTTTGATTGGATTTTTTATCAATAATTATTTAAGTGGATATAAATATAAACATAAAGAGGAAGAAGCAAATGAATATAAAAAGATAAATTATATAAACAAAGCTTCTAGTTCAATAGATTATGCTAAAGATATTCGTATATTTGGCCTTCGATTTTGGCTAACCGAATTGCACGATAAATCAATGAATGCTTTGCAAGCCTTCAATAATAAAGTATCTAGTGTGTATCTTTGGGCTAGAATTGCTGACTTAATCTTAGCTTTTCTACGAAATGCTTTAGCATACGTATATTTAATTGGTTTAGTAGTTAATAATAAAATATCTGTAGCCGAATTCTTACTTTATTTTTCAGCAGTTGATGGTTTTGCATCGCTTGTTACAGGTGTAATGACGCAACTAAATGTCTTAAAGAAACAAAGCCTTGATATTTGTGTTGTCAGGGAAGTACTAGACTATCCTGAAGTGTTTAAGTTTGAAGATGGAAAAGACTTGATAGTTGATAAAAATAAACCATACACAATAGAATTAAGAAATGTATCTTTTAGATATCCTGGAAAGGATAAAAATATTCTAACTAAAATAAATTTAACAATTAAACCTCATGAAAAAATAGCTATTGTAGGGTTGAATGGTGCAGGTAAATCAACATTAGTAAAACTTATTTGTGGGTACAACGATCCTACAGAAGGTGAAATACTTTTAAATGGTGTTAATATTAAAATATACAATAGAGAACACTATTATAATCTATTTTCAGCGGTATTCCAAAACTTTTCACTTTTAGCTGGAAGTGTTGCTACAAACGTAGCTCAAACTGAAGACAATATTGATTATGATTTAGTTCACAAATGTATAAAGCAAGCTGGACTAAAAGAAAAAATAGAATCACTTCCTGAAGGGTACGAAAGCAAATTAAATAGGGAAGTTTATGAGGATGCTACAAATCTATCAGGTGGTGAACTACAAAGATTAATGCTAGCAAGAGCCTTATATAAAGGTGCTCCAATTATTGTTTTAGATGAACCTACTAGTGCATTAGATCCAATTGCTGAAGCAGATATTTATAACAAGTATAATGAACTTTCGGAAAATAAATCAACATTATTTATTTCCCATAGATTAGCTTCAACAAGATTTTGCGATCGAATATTATTTATTGATAATGAACAAATACTTGAAGAAGGAACACACGAAGAACTGCTAAAACTTGGTGGCAAATACGCACAACTTTTTGAAGTACAAAGTAAATATTATCGAGAAGGAGGCAAAGAAGATGAGTAAAAAATCAAACAGCCTAAAAAGCTCGATGGCAATCAATAGAAGAGCTCTAAAAATGATTTATAAGAAATATCCTCAAATGGTTATTTCAATGATTTTGGATTCAATTTGGACGGCAATAACACCATATGTAGGTATTTTGTTATCAGCATTAATTGTTGAAGAACTTACAGGAAGTAAAGACATTGAAGAATTAAAATATTTAGTTTCAATAACTGTTTTATCCTCAGTAGTCATTGGTTTTATATCAGCGTTACTAAAAAAATGGTATGAGACAAGTGTATCAAATATGTATTTCAAGTTTGAAAGATTCTATACAGAAAAACTTTTCCAAATGGATTTTGTAAGTCTTGATGATATTAAAACTCATGAACTTTTATCAACAATAAGGCAAAATCAAAATGGTGGTGGCTGGGGACTATATAGAGTAATAGACAATTATAAATCGTTAATTTCCTCTATATTCACTTTATTAGGAGGTATCTCTCTTACTTTTACACTATTTATAACTAAAGTACCAGAAACATCTAAAGATTTCCTATTCTTAAATCATCCATTGTTTATTACTAGTGTTATCGTATTATTAATATTAACAACATTGTTAGCACCTTATTTTGAATATAAAGGTTATGAATACTTTTCTAAGAATTCTAATTTGCATAACCTTGCCAACAGAATATTTGGATTCTTTGGTTGGTTAGGATCTAGAAAGGAAATAGCAACTGATGTTAGAATGTATAGACAAGATATATTGTGTGAAAAATATAATAGAAATAAAGATGATACTTTTTCCTCAAATGGAATATTTGCTAAACTTTCAAGAGGACCAATAGGAATATATTCAGTAATTTCTGCTGTTTTTTCGGCTTTACTTATTGGAATGATATATTTATTTGTTTGTTTAAAAGCTTGGGCAGGTGCGTTTGGTATAGGAATGGTGATGCAATATATCTCTTCGATTACCAAAGTATTATCTGGCCTAAATAATTTTGTAAGCACTACGGGAATTATGAAAACCAATAGTGAATTCATAAAACTAACTTTTGATTTCCTAGATATTCCTAATACGATGTACCAAGGTTCTTTAACTGTGGAAAAAAGGCTTGACAGAGATTATGAAATTGAATTTAAAAATGTTTCATTTAAATACCAAACAAGTACAGATTATGTTTTAAGAGATATTAATATTAAATTTAAAGTTGGTAAACGTTTGGCAATTGTTGGTCAAAACGGAAGTGGTAAAACCACATTTATTAAACTGTTATGTAGGCTATACGATCCAACTGAAGGAGAAATACTACTAAATGGAATTAATATAAAAAAATACAATTATTTGGAATATTTAATGATTTTTTCAGTTGTATTTCAAGATTTTAAATTGTTATCTCTTAAATTAGGTGATAATGTTGCGGCAGGAACAAAATATGATTCTAATGTTGTAAAGAATTGTTTATTAAGAGCAGGATTTGGTGATGAATTAAAGAAAATGAACGAAGGTATTGATACTTATTTATATAAAGATATTAATGAAAATGGCATTAATGTTTCTGGTGGTGAGGCACAAAAAATAGCTATAGCTAGAGCTTTATATAAAGATTCACCATTTATCATTTTAGATGAACCTACTAGTTCATTAGATCCTATAGCAGAAGCCGAGATATATTCTAAGTTTAATGAAATTGTTGGTGATAAAACAGCTGTTTATATAAGTCATAGATTGTCATCTTGTATATTCTGTGATGAAATTGTTGTCTTTGATAATGGTAAAATTGTTCAATATGATACACATAAGAATTTACTTAATGATAAAAATGGTAAATACTTTGAACTATGGAATGCTCAAGCCCAATATTATAAATAATTAGATAATAAAAATATTGATTTGTATAAATAAATCTTCTTAAGATTAGGCTATTGTTTATTCATTAATTGAAATTATCCATATATTATTACTGGAGGTTATATAATGAATAAACAAAAAGATTCATCTAATAGTTTATATAGTCCTGATGATGCTTTACTTTATGGTACAGCCTTTAAATCACTGTATGAACCATATAAAAATTACAAAAAAGCTAGTGTAAAACTTTCTAGCGAAAAAGAAAGGTTAATGTTTGAAGTTCAAAAATATGCTATAATGTGTCATGACTTAGCACTCTATTTGGATGTCTATCCTAATGATGCGGAAGCCATTGCGTTAAGAAAACAGTATTTAAACCTTTGGGAAGAAGCCAAAAAAGCATATGTTGATAAATATCCACCATTTGATGTTAATTGTGAGAAAAACAACGTTACTCCTTACCCATGGAGTACAACAAATTTTCCTTGGGGTGATAAATAATGTTTACTTATGAAAAAAGAATGTTATTTCCTATAAATATCACAAAAAAAGATTTAAAGATGGCACAAGTAATGTATACACAATATGGTGGAGCAGATGGAGAATTAGGTGCAGCAATTAGATACTTTAACCAGAGTTTCACTATGCCTGATAATCGCGGTAAAGCTTTACTAATGGATATTTCTGCAGAAGAGTTTAGTCACGTTGAAATGATAAATGCAATGATAGAACAGTTAATGAAAGGAGCAACACTTGAAGAACTTAAAGCGTATGGATTAGATAAAATGTATGCTCAGCACGGAAGAGACCATTTTCCTCAGGACAATAATGGAGTTCCTTTTACTGCTGCTTATATCGGTGCTACTGGAGATCCTATCGCTGACCTTTATGAGAATATGGCAGCCGAACAAAAAGCAAGATCAGTTTATGAACATTTATTAGATTTAGCAACTTCTGAGGAAGTAATTGCGCCTTTAATTTACTTAAGGGAAAGAGAAATAGTTCATTTCACATTATTTAAAGAATTGTGTGAATCATATGAAAATAATAATTGATTAAATCGTAACTAGGTATTTATTTTTACCTAGTTTTTTGATATAATACTATTGATTGTATTATTAATATTATTGATTGTATTATTATAGAAAGGATATACAGTATGATTAAACTTGTAAACATTTCAAAATATTATCATGATGAGAATAGTGTTGTAATGGGTTTGAGAAAAATTAATGTTGAGTTTAATATAGGTGAATTTGTTGCCATAACAGGTGAAAGTGGTTGTGGGAAGTCAACGCTTTTAAATGTTATAAGTGGACTTGATACATATGAAGATGGAGAAATGTATATTAATGGCGAGGAAACATCATATTATTCTAAAGATGATTGGGAATTGTATCGTCGTGAAAGTGTTGGATTTATTTTTCAAAACTATAACTTAATAGATAGTTATAGTGTATTAGAAAATGTAATAAGCGGTATGTTAGTTCAAGGCATTTCATATGGTGAAGCAAAACAAAGAGCAAAACAAATAATTGCAAGAGTCGGATTGTCACTACACATCCATCAAAAAGCTTCAAAACTATCAGGAGGACAGAAACAAAGGTTAGCAATTGCTCGAGCATTATCAAAAAATACTAAAATAATTGTCGCTGATGAGCCAACAGGAAACCTTGATAGTAAAACAGGAAAAGAAATTATTGAATTACTAAGAGAGATATCGCAAGAAAAATTAGTTCTAATTGTAACCCATAATTATGAAGAAGTTGAAAACTACGTAACAAGAAAGATAAGGTTATTTGATGGTGAAATTGTTGAAGATAGAGTCATTAGAGAATATCAAGAAGTTAACGCTAAACCTGATTTCACTAATCATACAAAGAAAAGCTCAAATTATAAAAACATAATTTTCTCTTTGCTTAACTTAAAAAATCAACCTAAAAGAAGTACCTTTTTATTTCTGGTCACAACTATAATGTCGATTTTTGTATTGATATTTTATATCCTTTATGGATCAACAATGGATATTTTTACAAATCAAAGGTATAATAATGCTTTCTATAATAGTTACGAGGAAAGAGTTATTGTTACTAAAAAGAATAAAGAAGAAATTACAACAAGTGATATTGATAAACTATTAGAAATTGACTATGTTAAAGGATATACAAAAATAAACAAGTTAATTGATTGTTCGTCTTTAACAGCTATATTTGATGATGATTATTATAATGTTACAGTTAATAGCCTTAATACTATAAGGACATCAAATCTAATTGCTGGAAGATTACCTAAAGAAAGCAATGAAATAGTTGTTTACTTGCCATATGCTAAAAATGATATTGATAAATTTATTGGCCAAGAAATAATACTGAATGTTAATTATTCGAATTTGGTAGATAAATATATTATTGCTGGTATCACTAATAAGCAATATGGTGTTAGTTCAATGGTTATGTATTTTTCAGAAGAAAAGCTAAAAGAAATAGCTTCTAAATCTGTAGGAATAAATTTAATCAGTGAAGATTTAAAGATATTATCAACCGAAACAAATAATGATTTTTTATCTTTCTTTAGCAATTATATTATTGAAGTTGATAATGCTCTTTCGAAAGATCAAATAACAATAGCTTATACTTCAGGATCATATGTGCCTTCAAAATTAGAAATGTATTACAAGGGTGAAAAGCTTAATTATACAGTAAAACTAGCATCTCAAGAATGCATTCTAATAGGCCCAGAACTATACGAAGAAATATTTGCAAGCTGTTACGAACTTTCGCTAACTTTATCCATAAGCACTAAGTATCAAGAAGTAAAAGAGAAACTAAATAATTTAGGTTATTACTCAACATCACCTTACAATACTGCAACTGATTATGGTTTATTTTACAAAATCATTGTTCTAATATACTTAGTATTTGTTTGTGGACTGAATTTTGTTTTAATATATGTAGTTGGATATTTGGTTATTAAGACAATAATGTTGGCTAAAACTAAAGATTATTCTATTTTAAGAACAATAGGTATAGGTATTAATGATATTCTAAATATTACAAGGTTTGAAATCATTATTTCATTTATTGTGGCGTTTGTAATAACAACTATCTCTTTTTATGCTTTTAGATATTTTATTAGTGATGGATATTTAGCTAATGAATTATATAAAGTTGGTCCTCAACATATTATAATAATCGGAGTAATTAATCTTTTGATTGGATTTATTGTATCACGTCGTTTTAATAAAATGCTACAAAAGAAAAGCATTATTTCAGGAATGAAAGTTGAATAGGTGATATATATGATAGTAATAAATAATCTTAATAAATATTACAATAAAGGGAAACCTAATGAAGTCCAAGCTATAGCTAATACATCAATTGTTTTTGGTGAAAAAGGGTTGACTTGTTTACTTGGACCAAGCGGCTGTGGGAAAACAACATTACTAAACTGCATTGGTGGAATGGATAAAGCAGATAGCGGAAGTATAAGTTACGATGGTGAAATCCTTTCTAAAAAGCAATTAGATGAGTTTAGAGCTAGTGAAATAGGTTTTGTTTTCCAAAACTATATTTTGTTAGCCAACAAAACAGTTTATGAAAACTTGAGAGTTGTTTTAAATATGTTTGATTTAACCGAAAAAGAAATTGATGAAAAAATTGATTATGCTTTGAAAGCTGTCAATATGGATAAATTTAAAAAACGTATTTGCAAGCAGTTATCAGGTGGACAAATGCAGCGTGTTTGCATCGCTAGAGCTTTAGTAAAGAGGCCAAAACTAATAATAGCTGACGAACCAACAGGTAATTTAGATGAGAAAAATACAACTCAAGTAATGAACTTAATCAAAAACTTATCTAAAGAGTGTTTAGTTATTATGGTTACTCATGAAAAGAGATTAGCTGATTTTTACGGAGATCGCATTATATATATTAATGACGGAAGAGTACTCAACGATAAGCAAAACACTTCTAAAGGAGTGCTAACAGAAAAAGATGATGTTAACATTTACCTAGGTGAAATGCAATCAGAAGATTATGTAAACGATAATATTAATATTAGTTATTTTTATGAGGCAAAAAAACCTAAACTGAAGCTTAATATTGTATTCAAGAATAATACATATTATTTAAAGGCAGAAACAGAAGATAACACAAAGATAAAGTTTATTGACGACAAAAGTGAAAGTCTTTTGATAACAGGAAAAAAACCAGAAGTTCAAATTGAAGATGTTTTTGATGATGAATTCTTTTTCCCAACAATCGATAAGACTAAGACAAGAAAATCAGTCATTTCATTTAAAGAATCAATTCAATTAGCTTTTGATTTCTTTAAAAAACTCAAAACAAGTGGAAAAATAAAATTATTTGTTTTCTTTTTATCAGCAATTATGATTGTTGCTTCAATCGCAACTTTTATGAACACTAACAAAGTTGATGATTTATCTATTGTTGACTTCTCTAAAGATATTATTCTTGTCAATAGTGATGAAGAATTAGATGTTGAAAGTATTGAAGAAAAGCTTAATGTTCCTGTATTGCTTCCTAATGTGTTAAATACATATATGCAACTTGATTTTAATTTATATAAAAGTGCAAGTGGCAATGCGTTTTTATGCGAATCAACTTGTTTGCCAGTTGATTATTTGGAAGAAAGCAAAATAGTTTGCGGGAGAAAACCTCAAAAAGAAAATGAAATAGTTGTAGATGCATTTCTTGTACAAAGGTCAAATAAATATTATAGCAATAGTTTAACGCAATATGGATTAGAGTCATATGAACAATTGCTAGGTATGAATGTTATGATAGGCGATTATAATGATATATATGAGATAGTTGGTGTTTCAAACTATGGAGATTCAACAATTTTTTCAACAAGTAAAACTTTAAGAATATTATATCTAAACAGTGCATTATCATACTACCCAAGTAATTATGTATATCTTGATGTTGATATTGACTATGGTGATATGAAAAATGTGGCATTTAAGCAAATATCTACTCTTGATAGTTATATTGATTTTGATACGGAAGAAAAAGTAGATTTAACTACTTATTCACTTAAGGATAATGAAATAATTGTTTCAGATAGTGTGAATTTAAAATATAATGATAAGAATATTACAATTAATATCTTCGGAAAAGACTATAAAGTTATTGGTATATTTGAGGATAATGAAACAAGAGTAGCTTGTAATGATGACACATTAGAAGAAATATATGATGAAATGATAGAACAGTATCACAGTTTTGCTATTCTAAGAGATGATGTGCCTAAATTAAGTACTATATTAAATAACTATACTGAATATGATATTTATGAACTTGCAGTTGAAGAATACAAGGAAAGTAGTCGTATTGAACACTACGTTCAAATTGTCTTCACTATTATCACATTAGCTGTGTCACTAATATTCTTATATTTCACAGTGAGATCTAGTCTAATATCACGCATATATGAAGTTGGAGTATACAGATCACTTGGAGCAAAGAAAACAGATATATTTAAATTATTTAGTTGCGAAATAATACTGATAATAGCTGTTTCATCTTTCCTTGGTTATTTAGTTGGATCAATTGCTGTAAGTGTTTTTGAAAATAATGGAATCATATCGATGGTATATTATCCTTGGTATTGCTGGATAATATCATTTGTGTTAATTATTGCTGTTAACTTATTTGTAGGAATAATTCCTGTAGCACAATTAATGCGAAAAACACCAGCTGAAATTATTTCAAAATATGATATTTAAGGGCATATAACCTTTAAGGTTAGCCCTTTTTATATTGTATTAAAAAATGAAAACGTTGACATAAATAACAATATTTGGTATAATAATTTTAGTAAAAATCATTTTATTGTGTTTTTTTAGAAAATGAGTTTTTACAACATTAAGAATATAAAATAACAGGAGTGAAGGAAAATGAAAAAAATATTTTTAATTTTTATGAGTATAATGCTTATACTGTGTTTTACTGGGTGTAATGAAAAAGAAGAAGATGATTTAACAAAAGATATTGAAAATATTATTAAGGAAACTTATTGTGATCATATCAATAGTGAAGGTGTGGTTTCAAATTTAACACAAGAAGATGTTATAATTAAAAATTATTTAGGAAAATATAGTGATGCATATTGTGCAGTAATTTATGGCAATGCTCCTGTAATAGCTGTTCCACAATATACTATTACAATTCAGAATAAAGAATTTATATTTATGTATTTGCCAGAAGTGATTAGTGTTTATTACGGAGGAAAATATTATACTTTAAAGGACGCTTGCTTTGAAGAAATATTAACACTTAATGATATTGAAAAGTTGTATGAACATTGTAAAAATGAAAAATTGTTTTAATTTCAAAAAAGAGTTTTTATATTAAGTTAATAAAATAATATGAGGAATGAAAAAATGAAAAAAGTATTTTTAATTTTTATGAGTATAATGCTTATAATGTGTTTTGCTGGATGCAATGAGAATGAAAAGGTAAATATTAATTTTATTATGGATGGTACATCTCATATGGTAGAATTTAATAAAGGATGTTCAATAACCGATGATGTAATTCCTTTAAGCAGTCAAGAAAGAATTATAGAAATATATTATGATGAAGAATATAAAAATAAATATGATAACGCATCTATAAATGACGATATAACGATGTACGTGAAAATCATAATTGATGATTTAAATAAATACTTGGAAAAAACAGAAGCTGATGAGTTGATTATAAAGCAAGCATATTGTAACCAGGTAAATGTATTTCAGAATATATCATATGAACCTAATGATTTTAATATAAAGTGGTATTTTGGTAAATTAGCAGAAAATAAATATGTTGTTGTGATGGAAAATGATATTAGAACTAATATAGACCAATATCAAAATATACAATGCAATAATTATACTGTAGATTTAACTACTTTTGAATATCTCCCAGAAATAATTAGTATTATTTTTGAAGGCAAATATTATGATATAAAGCAAGCATTCGAACAAAACATTATTTTACGAGATGATGTTAAAACTATTAAATATATCTATGATTATGTCTTAAATAAAGAAACAAAAATTAAAATGGTTTTTTTAGAAAAATATAAAGAAGATTTAAAGGATTTGTCTATTAATGATTTAGCATTGAGACCTGTATATGAAGATAATGATATTTGCGTTTTGTTCATTGACGGAGGCTTTTATTATGTAGAATGTTTAACATATGAGAAAATAGATGACTTAGTTATTGGATATTCAAATGGTCAACACCTATTGGTTTATAAAAGTAATAATTTATATACATTAAGTGAAGCCTTTAATGAGAAAATTATTTCATATGATGTATTGAAAGAAATTTCTAATATACAAAGTCAATACGTAATAGAAATTGAAAATGATTATAAAAATTATGAATGATTTATTATTTAGGTGTTTTTATAAAATGTAATTTTTGTTTTGTAAGAACTTATATATTGATAAGAGATTAGACAAATTAATGATTGTTAAAAATAAATATTGTAAATAATATATTAAAAGTCATGGATTTTCATCTGCAATTTCCATGTTTTTTTATATAAATACTTTAGTTTGATAAATAAATTCAAGATAAAAACAATGTAGTGTAAACTTGAGAAAATATGTTGTAATAACAAAATAGATAATTGTCATAAAAAAAGAAACATTATTTTATTGTGAATTATTTTAATATGTGCTATAATGAAATATAATAAATTAAAGGAGATTTATGAAAAAATGAATACAAGAATGACAAAAAAATATGTTTTAGCAATAGATCAAGGAACAACTTCAACAAGAGCAATTATATTTGATAAAGGGTCAAATATAATCGGTAAAGCACAAATGGAATTTAGTCAAATTTGCCCTAAAAATGGTTGGGTAGAACATAATCCTGATGAAATATGGGAAACAACATACGAAGTAATTCGTGAATCTTTATTTAAAAGTGGTTTAACATTAAGAGACATTTCAGCAATCGGTATTACAAACCAACGTGAAACAACAATTGTTTGGGATAAAAGAACTGGTGAACCAGTTTATAATGCTATTTGTTGGCAAAGTAGACAATCTCAAGAAATCTGTGAAAGACTTATTGAAAAAGGATATAGTGAAATTATTCATGAAAAAACAGGTTTAATTATTAATCCATATTTCTCAGCAAGCAAGGTAAAATGGATTTTTGAGAATGTTGAAGGAACATACGAAAGAGCCAAAAAAGGAGAATTATTATTTGGTACAGTTGATTCTTTCTTAGTTTGGAAACTTACTAATGGAAAACTACATATTACTGATCCATCAAATGCTTCACGTACAATGCTTTTCAATATTAAAACACTAGAATGGGATAAAGAATTATTAGATATATTTGATATACCAGAGTGTATGCTGCCAAAAATTGTCAGCAACAGTGAAAACTATGGTATCGCTACAAAACTTTGGGAAATTGATGAGTCAACAGATGTTCCTATTTGTTCTATTATTGGTGATCAACAAGCTTCACTTTTTGGTCAATGCTGTTTTGAAGTGGGAAGTGTTAAGAATACCTATGGCACTGGTTGTTTTATGTTAATGAATACAAAATACAAACCTGTGCTTTCGAAAAATGGTTTATTAACAACTATTGCCTGGAAAATTGGTGATACAGTTGAATATGCTTTAGAAGGATCTGTTTTTGTTGCGGGTTCTGCTATTCAATGGTTACGCGATGGAATGCGTATGTTTGCTAGATCAAGTGATTGTGAAGAGTACGCTAAAAGAGTTCATACAAGTGATGGTGTTTATGTTGTTCCAGCTTTTGTTGGTTTAGGAACTCCATATTGGGATAATGATGCAAGAGGTGCTGTTTTTGGTTTGACAAGAGCTACTAAAAAGGAACATTTTATAACAGCAACTATTGAGTCAATTGCTTATCAATCAAAAGATTTGATGGAAGTAATGAAAAAAGAATCAAAGATAATGATTAAATCTTTAGCAGTTGATGGTGGTGCTAGTGCTAATAATTATTTAATGCAATTCCAAGCAGATATATTAGACTTAAAGGTTTTAAGACCTAAGTGTTTAGAAACAACAGCTTTAGGTGCTGCATATCTTGCTGGTCTTGCTGTAAAAGTATGGAGAGACAAAGAAGAAGTTATGAAGAATCATATGATTGAAAAAATCTTCTTAAATAGAATGAGTGATGAAGAACGCGATAAAAAGTATCGTGGCTGGAATAAAGCAATTGAAGCCACTCGTGTCTTTAAATAGGTGAATCAATGTATGATATCATAATAATAGGAGCAGGAGTTATTGGATGTAGTATTGCCCGTGCTTTGTGCAAATACAAAGCAAAAATACTTGTGATTGAGAAAAATGCTGATGTTGGTGATGAAACTTCATCAGCTAATTCAGCAATCGTTCATTCGGGTTATGATCCCCATCCTGGCACGCTAAAGGCTAAATATAATGTTTTAGGTAATAAATTATTTCCTAATTTATGTGAAGAACTAGATGTTGAATTTAAGAAAATCGGTTCTTTAACTATTGCTTTAAATGAAGAAGAAGCTCAAACATTAAAAGTTTTACAAGAAAATGGTTTGAAAAATGGTGTTAATACAAGAATAATTGATAGAGAAGAATTATTTGAAATAGAACCTTTTGCAACAAAGAAAGCTTACAAGGCACTATTTGCTGAAGATGCTGGTATCGTTAATCCTTTTGAATTATGTGTAGCTTTGATGGAAAATGCTATGGATAATGGTGTATCACTAGTATTAAATGAAGAAGTAAATAATATTACATTAATAAGTGATTTATATAATGTTTATACAAATAAAAATCACTATCAATCAAAGATTGTTATAAATGCTGCGGGAATTAATTCAGATACAATTAATAATTATATTTCTGAAACAGAAGAAAAAATACTTCCTCGTAAAGGTGAGTACTATGTACTAGACCATTTTCCAGAGGATTATGTAAAACATACTTTATTTAGTCTTCCTAGTGATAAAGGAAAAGGTATTTTAGTTTCACCAACAACACATAATAATTATTTAATAGGTCCATCAAGTGAATTTACTAATAAAGAGGATAAGGATACTGATAAAGAAACCTTGGATAATGTTTTAAATGAGGCTTATAGATTAGTAGATTATGTTCCTATGAAACATGTGATTAGAGAGTTTAGTGGTTTAAGAGCATATCATAGAAGTGGAGATTTTGTAATTAATATGCCTAAAAAGGGCTTCATAAATCTGCTAGGAATCCAATCTCCAGGGCTAGCTAGTAGTCCAGCAATTGCTTTAGAAGTATGTTCAATGGTTAAAGAATTAATTACTTTAGAAGAAAAAGATAATTATAATCCTTATAGGAGAAAAGTTATTCGTTTAAATAATTTAACAATAGAAGAAAGAAATGAAATAATAGAAAAAGATTCGCGATATGGCACTATCGTATGTCGCTGTGAGAAAGTTTCCTTAGGTGAAGTTGTTGATGCAATCAATCGAAACTGTGGTGCCACAACAGTTAAAGGTGTAAAGAAAAGATGCCGTCCTGGCTTTGGAAAGTGTCAAGGAGGATTTTGTGAACCTTTGATTTTAGATATATTAGCAAAAGAATTAGGAAAAAATCCATTAGAAATTTGCTATAATAATAAGGATTCTTTTATTTTGAAAGAGGAAACAAAGGGAAAACTATGAGTGAAAGAATAGATTTATTTTATGATTTAGTTATCATAGGTGGAGGTTCAGCAGGACTTGCAAGTGCCATTAGTGCTTACAAAAATGGTACAAAAAGTATAGTAATTATTGAAAAAGATAAATACTTAGGCGGAATTCTCAATCAATGCATTCATAATGGATTTGGGCTTCATACCTTTAAAGAAGAACTTACAGGACCAGAATATGCTTCGAGATACGTGAGGATTGTTGAAGAGTATAATATTGAATGTAAATTAAACACAATGGTACTTGAAATAACCAATGATTTAAAGGTGCATATTTCAAATTCTGAAGGATATAAAGTAATACAAGCTAAAGCTATCATTTGTTCAACAGGTTGTAGTGAGCGAACAAGAGGAAATATTGCTACACCAGGTAGTAGGCCTCAAGGTGTTCTTACAGCTGGTTTAGCTCAGAGATATTTAAATATTGATGGATATCTAGTTGGTAAGAAAGTCTTTATTCTTGGTAGTGGTGATATAGGCTTAATTATGGCTCGCAGAATGGTTTTAGAGGGAGCAAAAGTATTAGGTGTAGCAGAAATAATGCCATATTCTAATGGCTTAAATCGTAATATTGTTCAGTGTTTAGAAGACTATAATATACCTTTATACTTACATCATACAGTGAGAAAAATAATAGGCAAAGATAAAATAGAAAAAATAATAGTTTCACCAGTTGATGATAACCTTAATTTTATTGAAGGTAAAGACCTTGAATTTGAGGTAGATACTTTATTACTATCAGTAGGATTAATTCCTTCAAATCCTCTTTTAGAAGCAATAGGAGTGAAAATTAACCCTAAAACAAAAGGACCAGTAGTTGATGCAAACTATCAAACATCAATTCCAGGAATCTTTGCTTGTGGGAATTCGTTACATGTTCACGATTTAGTTGATTTTGTCAGTAACGAAGGTGATAAAACAGGAAAAAAAGCTAGTGAATACATAAAAAATCACTTCGCTTTCTGTAAAGATATTGAAGTAGAAAGTGGACAAAATATCAATTACGTATTACCTCAATATTTAAATATACAAGATGAAATAATTGAACTAAAATTTCGTGTAAAAGAACCAATTTCTTCTTGTAATATAGTTATAAAGAATAATAATAAAATTGTAAAGAAAATAAAAAAACAATATATGTTGCCAGCAGAAATGACCAATATAAAAATTAATACAAGTGGTTTTACTATGGGAAAATTAACAGTTGAGGTAGAAAGAATATGAAGGAATTAATCTGTATTGTTTGTCCTAAAGGATGTCATTTAAAAGTAGAAGAAAGTCAAATGATTGTTAATGGTTATAGTTGTCTAAGGGGAAAAGAATATGCCATAAGCGAACTAACAAATCCTCAAAGAATGGTCACATCAACAGTAAAACTAATCTCAAATGATTTAAAAAGACTTCCTGTGGTAACAAGTAAACCTATTCCCAAAGACAAAATCTTTGAAGTAATGAATGAAATAAACAAAATAACTGTAAAAGCACCAATAGAAATTGGCGATATAATAATCGAAAATATTTTAGGACTAAATGTTAATATTATTGCTTCAAGGAAAATAGAGGCTTAAAAACAAACAAAAAAGACAAATATTAAACATTTGTTTTTCATAAAAAATTAATTTAAAAATATTAAATTTCTTATGTCAATATAAAATGATAATAACAAGCGGTTTTAAATTAATTAATTCTATTAATTATTCTGATAATAGCGTTTCGTTTAATTCATATGAAATATATTATTCTTTAATCGATGAAACAAAAGAGGAAACAATGCATATTTTAACCATTACATCTTATATGACAAAGAAAAAATTTAATTATTACTGTTGTAAAAAAAATTATTCTAGGTATACTATTATACGAGGAGAGTGAAAATATGCTAACATTAAATAGCATTTGTAAAAGTTACATAAGTAAAAATAATCAAGTGAATGCTTTGACAAATATTAATCTATCATTTGAAACAAATGGTTTGGTATTTATATTAGGTGCAAGTGGAAGTGGTAAATCAACACTTTTAAATTTGATTGGTGGATTAGATACCCCTACTTCTGGTACTATGTCAATTAATGGTGATAAAGTATTTTTAGATAATTCTTCTTTGGAAAAATATAGAAATCATTATATTAGTTTCATTTTTCAAGATTTTAATTTACTCCCTAATTTAACTGTGTATGAAAATATAAGTATGATATGTTGTGAAAAGAATTCTGAAATACAAAAAGAAAAAGTAAGGGACATTTTAAATAAGGTGTACTTAAACGGATATGAAGAACGCTATCCTAATGAATTAAGTGGTGGTGAAATTCAAAGGGTTGCTATCGCGAGAGCGTTATTAAAAAATTCTGCAATAATATTAGCTGATGAACCTACAGGAAACCTTAATAAAGAAAATAGCCAAAATATTTGTGATATTTTAAAATCAATATCCTCTGATAAATTGATTATCGTTGTGTCACATAATGAAGATTTAGCACAAAAATATGCTGATAGAATAATAAAACTTGATGATGGTTGCATTGTTGATGATATTATAATTAATGAAATAAAGAATAAAAATTTGAAATTTTTATCAAATGAATATGTTATTTCTAAAAAAAATATTTTGAAATTATCATTAAAAAATATTTTTGATAAAAAGATTAGAATTTTTATTTCGTTATTGTCTATTATTTTGGCTTTTTCAATTTTATCTTTATCACTTGTAATATCAGGATTTGAAAGGCCCTACATTGATTCTAAAAATATTGATGATAATTGTATAGAAAAATATTTGATTACTTCAAATCAAAAATATAACTGGATATATGATAGTACTGCAAAAAATATTACTCAATACGAAGATTTAAAATATATTAGAAATGGTGTTATAAAATCAATTGAAGAAGTAATAGAAATGGGATATGATATGTATCCTAATTATCGAGAAATAGATAATGAAAGTATAATTTTACCAGATTATTATTTATATGATTATGTTGAATTAGGTAAACTTTATTACAAATTAAATGATAAAGAGGTTCTTAAAAATGAATTTAATTTTGAGAATATAGAGCAATATTATATTGAAGATGCAACTAAAATATATATTTCTGGGATATATCATACTTATTTTTTTGGTAATGATAATTTAGATATTGATAATCCCAATACTGAAGCATATGACAAAGCAAAAATGAATTTGAGCGAAAAAATTATTTTTCATACAGAAGATAGCGTATATACAAATCTTCATTCATATTTTAATATAGGTAATGAAAATGGTAAGTATTTACTGAAAGTATCACATGGTGATACGAATAGTAATATTACTGGCTTTAATAGTTTACATACATCGAGCATCTTATATAGTTCTTATTTTAATGATATAGAACATAAAAAAAACAAATTAGAGGTAGTTCCAATAGAAAACGAAATATATCTCTCATTAAATGTATATAATAGTATTTTTAACGAAAAATCTGATATTGTTTATTATTTAGGAGAACAGTATTTCACTGGAGAACTTTTAAGAACACCAGTACACATTAATGAAACTATTGATTTACTAATTGTAGAAAATAATGAATTAAATGCAGGGCTAGAACTGAATAATTTAGTTATAAAAGGAATAATTGTTGGAGGAGAAAATGAGATAATCGTATCAAAGGAAATCAAAAAGAAACTAGATGATTTTACAATAAATAATTCAATTTTAATTAAAACATCATCTGTTGATAATCAATATTCTTTTTTAAAATCTATTTATGATGATTATGGTTATTACGCAAATTACTATTATACTGAACGCTTAAATTCATTTGAAGATGATTTGTCAGTTGCTAGATTTATTAGTAATATACTTGTTCCATTAATGATACTTTTAATAGTTTTAATTAACACAATAGTTATTTCTCAAATTGTTAAATCAAAGGATAAAGAAAATGGGATATTGAGAGCAATTGGTATTAAAAAGAAGTCAATACTTAACGTGTATTTATTGCAAAGTATTTTTATTATTTTAATATCATTTATAATCTCTTTAATCGTAGGAGTAGTTTTTATTAATGTGACTAATACTATTTTAATAGGTGAATATTCTTCAAGTATAAACTTATTAGTTTTTAGATATCAATATGCAATGATTATACTATTCGTAACTGTTTCAGTTAATTTTTTAATTAGTTATATTTCTTTGCATAAGGCAATCAGTAGAAATCCAATTGATGTTATACGACTAAAGTAATTATGGTAATAATTTATTATGAATCTAAGAAAAAGTGACTCGCCAAATCATACGATGGACGTAGTCACTTTATTTTTTAGAAAGATTACTTAGTTTAAGAAATTAAACATTTTAAGAAATGTAAACATTTCTGAGTATATTTGCAATTAATAGAAGAATAATCGTAATAATTATTAATACAAATAAATAATTTTTATTTCTAATTTTTTTATGATATAGACATATTATATAAATAAGAGTTCCATAAGATGAAAGGACAAATGCTGTTAATAAAATATAATATAATGCCATCATTTACTTGAGAAAAAGAATTCAAGGTATGAGTACTTAAAATCCTTTTTTATCATTCTTTTTATAATAGTTATACTATCATTAATCATTACAATAATTGCAATTGGAAATATAGCAATAGTATAAAAAGGATTATATTCAAAAGCCTTTGCAAAGTTTAAGTGCATAAAATTACTAAATCCTCTTGTTACACCGCAAGATGGGCACTTAAAACCATAGTTTAAGAATGTGAAACAAAAGGAACCTTTCTCTTCGAAAAAAGAAGTAGGGATAAGCACAAAACTTATTAGTAAGGCTAAATATAATATAACACGGATAATAGGAAATATATCCTTTAAAAATGTCTTTTTATTCATCTTTGGTTACCTTAAATATATCATTGTTTTCAAAAAATGTAGTAATTACATAAGTAAATCAATTTGTTTTATCAATTCATTAGCAATTTCAATTTGACCTAAAGCATTGGGGTGAATGCCATCAAAAGATAATGTTTCAAGAAAACGAGTGTTAAGAAGAAAGTTTGTACGAACATCAAGCACTTTAACGTTTAGTTCTTTTCCTAAATCAGTTATAATGTCATTAAAACATTCTTGGTGACGTGAAATATTTGAAATATCATTATTTAGAAACTTCAAAATAGCTTCTCTATCATTGTTTCTAGCAATAATGTTTTCAAAGTAACGATAACTATCAATAGGAAATAGATTGGTTAGAATAACTTTAACATCATTCTTTTTGACTTTAATAATCATTTCTCGTAATATCCTTTTGAATTCTTCGATAGGAGTTTTAGAAGTATGATTACCAAATGGATCTTTTGCAACATTTGGCCAGTCATAATCACTATCATTTCCTCCTAATGATATTACTAGGACATTCTTCATTGAATTATTTATGGAACTAAGGTAACTATCTATCATATTTTTATCATAAACTCTTTTTAAGGTTTGTCCAAAAACAGATTTATTGTCGATATTAATACTATAATGTTCTTCAAGTAAATTAACAGCATTCTTTTCAACCTTAATTACTTTTCCTTCGTTTATTGAAACACCTTTAGGAATTGAATCACCAAAAATTGTTACATTATAGTTCCTTATATTCCCCATTTTCATCACCATCATTCAAGTATAAAATTCCTAAACAATTTTCTCCACAATGGCTTGTAATAGTTCCTCCTGCAGTTGTAATATGGATATTTTTAAATCCTCTTGCAAGGAGCATTTTTTTAACTTCCAAAATATCTTCAGGTGTAGCAGTAGAATATGTTATGAAGATCTCTTCAAGGTCTGGCGTGTTATAAGTTTCAAGTACATCAGTAACGTATTGTTTTACGCCTTTACTGAATTTACCAAGATATTTCTTTCGAGGAACCATTTCTCCGTTCTCAACAATAATTTGTGGTCTAATTTTAAGAAGTGCTGCTGCTAAATAACTAAGTCCACTGCATCTACCACCTTTATATAAATAATCAAGTCTACTTAAGATAAAACTTGTTTGGATATTAGGTATTCGTTTCATAACTTTATCATATATAGTTTTGGCATCAAAACCTTGCTCTACAAGTTTACGAGCATAAATGGCTGGTAAAGCAATACCAGTTGATAATATTTGAGTATCAACGATAAAAATATTATCATTATTCTGACTAGCCGTAATAGCGTTATTACAAGCACTACTCATTTTACTTGATAAAGAAAAATGAATAATTGCATCATAATCTTTAAGAATATTATTAAAATGTTCTTCGTATTGAAAAACGTTTATAGCGCTTGTCTTAGGCAAAATACCTTCTTTTGTAACGAAATCAATAATTTCACTACTTGTTATTTCACCATCAAGGGCTGTTTTATTACCAAGAGTAATTGTGAAAGGCACAATTTTAAGATCATATTCTTTAATTAACTCTGGTGTTAAGTCAATTGTACTTTCTGCGGATAACGCAATTTTCATTGTTGATTTGTTCATTTTTACCTCCGTTTACAATTTTTAAAGTCTAAACATTATTTTACCACACTTTGAAATTTTAAACAATCATTTTAACTTCAACAATTATTTACATTTGTGGTTTTATTACTTCTTAATTATAAATCTAAGGTGTAAAAGAAGCAACCTACTCATTAATTTGTTTTTCTACCAATAAAAAAGTTAATTCTACTTTTAGTAGAGTTATGACAAAAACAAAAATTTTGAAAATATGAGGCTCTTATTTTTTCTTGATTTATAGTAAAAAATGATATAAAATATATATATGGAAAATATAAAAGGTATATTAGCAAAAAATTTAGTTAAACTGCGAAAAGCAGCAAATATGACTCAGTCAGAACTTGCGGAGAAACTTAATTACTCCGATAAAGCTATTTCAAAATGGGAACGAGGAGAATCTGCTCCTGATATTGAAATACTATATACAATTTCAAAACTTTTTAATGTGACAATAGATCAACTTATTACTGATGAAAATGTTAACTTAAAACCAATTAAATCAATTAAAATGAGAAGAAGGTTTGTGATTTCTTTAATATCAGCGTTACTCGTTTGGCTTATTGCCACAATAGTTTATGTCTTTTTGGTATGGCATAATCCAGATAACAATCGTTCATGGCTTGTATTTATCTATGCTATACCAATCTCATCAATTGTTGTTTTAGTTTTTAATTCTATATGGGGTAATAAAATGGTTAATTGTCTCATTGTATCGATTTTAATGTGGACAATTATTTTATCCATATTTCTTACTGTTCCAAGGTTTAGTAATTCATTTTTGATATTTTTGATAGCTATTCCAGTACAAATTATCATTTTATTTTGGTTTGTTTTAATGGTATTAAGAGAAAAGGAAATAAAGATTAATGAATTGTTGAAGGGGAGAAAAAACAAAAAAAAGAGAGTAAATAATGAAATAAATGAGGAGGAAGAAAATGAATAAGTATACTGTAAGAAAAGTAATGCTTGTATTTCTTGTTTTGGTATCTTTATTCATCTTTATTGGTTGTAATAAAAGTGAAGAAAGCGAACAAGAACATATTTATGCTTTAGCAAAAAAATCAGGGTATTCTGGTACCTACGAAGAATGGCTAGAATCAATTAAAGGTACAGATGGCAAGGATGGAAAAGATGGTGAAGACGGCAAAGATGGAGAAGATGGCAAAGATGGAGAAACGCCTTTTATCGGTGAAAATGGTAACTGGTGGATTGGCGATACTGATACTAACGTAAGAGCTCAAGGCTTATCAGCATATGAAATTTACTTAAGATACTATCCATCATATAACAAAACAGAAAAAGAATGGATTAATGATTTAATTAATGGTAGGTTAGCAGATAAATTAAAAATTGGCTATACATCATTAGATAATAAACATAAAAATAGTGAAATAGATGCTGATGGATATTATACTGTAGCTGGTCAAAAAATCAAAACTAAAGATGTTTATAAGACATATTATACTACAGAACCAAGAAATGATTTATTTAATTATCTAACAAATCAATGGTCATATAACTCTGAACATTATATTAATATGATTGATGGCCTTATTGAAAATAACAAATATGGTGAACAAGTTGGTGCATTAGCTTTAGGTTATAAAATTGAAAATAATATCGATGGGACTCAAACATGGACTTTTCAATTAAAAGAAGGGGTTACTTGGGTTGATAACAAAACAGGAGAAGTTTATGCAGAAGTTGTTGCACAAGACTTTGTTGATGGAATTAAATATGTTTTAGATCCTAATAATGGTTCTAGTACAGTGGGTATTGTTACTAGTTTAATTAATGGTTCGGAAGAATATTACAATGCGTTATGTTATGGTAAAAACGCTGATTTCTCAACTGTTGGTGTAAAAGCTGTATCAAAATATGAAGTTGCTTATACATTATATCAAGCTACTCCATACTTCTTATCAAGTTTAACTTATTCTCCATTCTTACCTGTTAATGGTGAATATTTAGAAGAACAAGGTTCTAATTTTGGTAAGAGTGAAAATAACATTTTAGTTTGTGGTGCATTTAGAATTACTGAACATATCGCAAATAATAGAATAGTTTATACAAAAAACGATAAATATTGGGACAAAGAGCATGTTTATGTCAATAAAGTTGAAAAAATATTCTATAATAATTATACTTCAACACCATCAACTACTCGTGAATGGTTTGAAAATGGTATAATTGATGAATTTAATGTTAAATTATATGGAATAGATGAAGAAGGATATAACAAATATGTAGCGGGTGCTGATGGAACTGGAAGTGTTATAAATCCTGCAAGCAAATTATGCAATCCTGTCCTTTCAGTAGGTGATGCTACATATATTGGTTATTATAATTTCACGCGTACAGCATATGAATATAATGATGTTACTCCTAAAACAGAAGCTCAAAAAAATGCAACTGCAGCTGCTATTCAAAACCAAAACTTCCGTAAAGGTATTTTATATGGACTAGATGTAATGTCATTCTTACAATATTATAACAATAATAATCCTCAAGAATGGTTAATGAGAGGATATACAAATCGTGAATTAATTTCATTTGTTCACAATTATGACGGCATAATAACTCGTGATTATACAGATATTGTTGACTTAGTTTATAATAAGAAACAAGGAACAAGTGGTGTAACATTAACAGGTATCAATAATGGCTCTGATCCAGTATTTAATGAAGAAAAAGCAAAAGCCTTCTTACTTCAAGCAAAGCAAGAACTTATAAAAGAAGGTTTAACAGAAACTGATTTTCCAATTAGAATTGATATTCTTGGCAATCTAGATAAAACAATTGATTCCTTCCAAAATGCAATGATAAATAAATTTAATGATTTAGCAGACGGAATTGCAATATTTGTTCTTGATTATGCAAAAGATGATTTAGAAGATACAAAATGGAATTCAGTTAATTATAACTTTGACTTCTCAATGTGGCTAATGTGGGGTCCAGATTATGCTGATCCAGCAACATATTTACAAACATTAGTTATTGGTGGGGATTTGGTTAGTAGTATGGGCTTAGGAAAAACTGCTTCTAAAGAATTACAAGAAAAAGTATTAGGTGAATATACTAAGCTTTACGATAAGGCTAATGCTATTACTGATTTTGATAAATTAGCAGATAGATATTATGCATTTGCTGAAGCTGAATATTACCTAATCTATGAAGAAGCAATAATTGTTCCATGGCTTACTCAATCGGGATACTTGGCAAACGTGTCAAGAGTTGTACCGCTTCAAAAAGGTAAATCAACAAATTTAACAAATGATAAATTGAAGAATGTTATTGTATCATCAGATATAATAACACAAGAAATTTATAGTAAAATAAATGCTGATTATTACGATTAGTTATTAATATTGAAATCAGTCATCTTGGAATTCTCAGGATGACTTTTTTATATTGCAACTTTCTTTTTTATTGAAAAAAATTGTTATTTAGTGTATAATATTTTTGGTGATAATGTGATATATTTAGATTTTTCAGCAACTACTCCAGTTGACAAAAGAGTTTTAAATAAGTTTATAAAAGATAATGAAAAATACCTTGGAAATGCTAATTCTAATCATTTATTAGGTAAAAAAATATCAGATGAGATATCAAAGACTAGTGAAAGCATATTAACTAACTTAGGTTTAGATAATTCGTACGAAGTCGTTTACACAAGTGGTTCATCAGAAGCAAACAATTTAGCTATTTCAGGTCTTGTAAATAGTATTAACAAGACAAGTGTTTCTCTAATCACAACACCTTTTGAGCACTCATCAGTTATTGCTCCTTCCTCTTTCCTTCAAAAAGAAGAAGTTAAAGTTGAATTTGTAAATATATTAGAAAATGGTTTAATTGATATTCAACATTTAAAAGAATTAATTGAAAGTAATGCTGATAAAAAGTGTATTCTTCTAACGATAGGTTCTGTTAATAGTGAAATTGGTCTTTTACAAAACCTTGAGGAAATAAAGCATTTGGTAAATAATTATCCTAATGTTATTTTTCACTGTGATGCTACGCAAAGTATTGGCAAGACAAAAATAGACTATAGTGGTATAGATATGATTAGTTTTTCTGCTCACAAGTTTTATGGCTTAAAAGGAATAGGAGCACTTGTAAAGAAAAAGGATATAAAACTAGAAAAAATGATTAAAGGTGGAAATAGTACTACAAAGTATCGAAGTGGAACTCCAGCACACCCCTTAATTTTTAGTTTAGGATATGCTTTAGATTTTGCAGTTAAGGAATTAGACAATAGAATTGATATAATTAAAAAACTATATCATCATTTAATCAGTGGATTAAGTACTTTTCCTAATATAGTACTTAATAGTAATTCCTATTCTATTCCTCATATTGTTAATTTTAGTATTTTAGGATACAGTAGTATAGAACTTGTTTCTATCCTTTCTAGTAAAGGAATATACATATCTAATCATTCTGCTTGTTCGAGTGATAAAGAATTATCTTCAGTAGTTATGAATCTAACAAAAAGTCACGAAAGAGCCATATCTAGCATTCGAATAAGCATATCTCATCTTACAACAATAAGTGAGATAGATTATTTAATAAAAGCATTAAAGGAGATTGTCAAGTGAATATAGTATTAGTAACAGCCATTTGGTGTCCAAGTTGTATCATAATGCGTCCGAGATACCAAAAAATTATTAAAGAAATGAATATCCAATGTAAAGAAATAGATTTTGATGATGATGAGCAAGAGGTAAATGATTTAAACGTTGGTAAGACTTTACCTGTATGTATTATTTATAAAGACAACGAAGAAAAACAAAGAATAATAGGTGAAAAAAGCGAAAAAGAAATAAATAAAATATTAAAGAGCATAGAATAATATGAAAAAAAATATAATATTAGTTTTATTAATTAGTTTATTTACACTTACATTAAGTGCTTTTCCTCAGGTAAAAGCCGAAGAAGCAACAGAAATCGATATATACGTTTTCACAAAACAAGGATGTTCTAAGTGCGAAGAACTAAAGAAATTTCTTAAAACGTTAGAAGATGATTATAATGTCCATTATTATGATAAAGATGAAGAGGAGAACAAAGACTTACTTAATAAAATGAAAGAAGTTTTTGTAACTGAAGGAACATCATTTGGCTGGCCTTTCACTATTATAGGTGGGAAGCACTTTATAGGTTTCAGTAGCTCTATACGTTCTAGTATGCTAAGCTATTTGACTTTCTTTACTGAAGATAATTACAAAGAAAAGTTTCCTTATTATGATATAGTGAAAATGTATCAAAATGGTGAAGAAATAAAAGAAGAGTATTTAATAGATGATAAGTATGAAATACCAATACTAGGTGAAATAGATGCCAAAAAAACGAATTTGATTTTGCTATCTGTTATCTTAGGATTTCTTGATGGCATTAATCCTTGTGGAATGTGGGTTTTGCTTTTCATCCTATCTCTTTTGATTCCAACAAATGATAAGAAGAAAATATGGATTTTAGGCGGAACGTTTATTCTTGTTTCGGGAATACTTTATCTAGTTCTAATGATGGCTTGGATAAATATTGTTGATGTATTTAAGTCAAGTTTACTGCTTATGATAACAGGAATTTTTGCATTAGGCTTTGGAGGATTTAATATTTATAAGTTTATTCAAAGTAAAATCAAAAAAGAAGATGGTTGTGATGTAACAAGTGCTAACCAAAAACGTAAATTATCTAAACGAATAAAAGAATTTATTCAAAAAGATAATATTTGGATAGCAATATTAGGCATAGCAGGTGTAACAATTATTGTCAATTTAATTGAAGTTGCTTGCTCAGCAGGATGGCCAGCAATATATTCTAATATATTAGTGGCTAATAGATTAACACAAGGCGAAAGATTGATTTATACTTTAATATATGTATTATTCTTTTTAATAGATGATATTATTGTCTTTTTAATAGCTATTTTCTCACTTCGAATCAAGGCATTTAGTAATATTCTTACAAAGTACTCACATTTGATAGGGGGAATATTAATGCTTATATTTGGTATATTAATGGTATTTTTCCCTGAATTTGTTCTGCTTTATTTATAAAGTGTATTAATTATAGAATTTGTCATACAGATAATGAATAGCATTTGTATGACTTTTTTTAATAAATGGTTCTATTATAGATAAGTGTTGAAAAACTATAGATTTGCTAAGCGAATTA
>CAYMGD010000012.1:0-52558 GCA_964389905.1 uncultured Coprobacillus sp.
GATTTATGGCAATAAAAGGAAATAAACAAATAGCTGGAGAAGATTCAGCAAAATATGGTAAAAACAAAAAAGAAAAGTACTGGATAGTATCATCAGATATTAATGCTGAATATGCTACATATTTAGTTGGTAATAAAGATTTAAATGAAATAAAAGTATCATTAAGTTTAGATTTAACTGAATATAAAGGCGGATATTTAACTGTTACAGTAAATAAAGAAAACTTAATAATAAATGGTGTAATTAAAGAACTTAATGCTAATGAAAATAATCCAACAGTTTATGGATATGTACATAAGTTAAATGGTAGTGTAACATCTAAAAATGCAATATTCCATGGTAGTTATGTTAATGATACTTATAAATTAAGTGGTGAAAATATTAGTGGTAGTTATGAAATAGATCATTATTCTACAAATGGCAAAAACTGTGCTTTTTGTGGTACTGATATAGATCCAGAACATGTTCATAATTTAGTTGTAAGTGGTAATTCACAAAAAGTATCTTGTGAAGATAACGGAATAACTATTTACGAGTGTGATTGTGGTTATAGTAAAGTTGAAGTAATAAAAGCATTAGGACACGACTTTAGTATACCAAAATATAACGATTTAAACCACTGGATGGAATGCTCAAGATGTGATGAAATTGGCGAAGAAATATCACATATATCAAATTATTTAATAAATGAGAATGGTAATTATAAAATAACATGTTCTGGATGTAATTATTGCTTAGAAGGAGAAAACGTTCCTTCAACATATAAAAAAGCAATAGAATTAAATGAAAAACTTGAGGGAACAAATGAAACTCATCCTACAATGCATGATGCATTTTTAGCATTAACAACAGGACAAACTGAAGAAGAAGTAAAAAATATTATTGAAGAAATCGCTGAATCTGAAAAAAAAGATTTAATCAAATCTGAAAAAAAGATTGTATGGGATCAAACAATTGACAGATTTGTTGTTGTAGAAAAAAATGGAAATTATATTAATATATTATATACTCCTAGTGAAGAAGGTTTAAAAGGAACTATTTCTAAAAGTTATGCATATCCTTTATGGGATACATATGATGAATTGCCAGCTTCGCTTAACCAAATTTATTCTATTTATTTTACAGGAAAAACATTATTAAACATGTTATATAAAGAATCTACAGGATCAGGCAATTACATCTACAGTGGTGAAGCATTTAATGTTGGATTTGATATGGGTTTCGTTAAATATAATAAAGAAAAAGAATATTATATGAATATAACAATGTTAATTACCAAATCGTCAGAAGAATGTGCAATTTTAAGAACAAATGGAGATGATATTAATTTAACTTTAGCAGGTAATGGAAATATTAAACATATTGGAAATATTAATGTATTAAAACAAAACGATTTAGGATTAGTTAATGGAAATACTTATTATTATGAATACGGAAAAATAAATGAATATACTGATGAATGTAAATATAATTTTGGAAGTAAACTATTCATTTATGCTATGGATGGATCTGCAATAAGTAATGAAGCAAAACAAAAAATCAGTAGCAGTAACAACTGTGAATTAGTTGAGGAAACAAACAACTAACAATAAAAGGTTCCTTAAATCTAAAAGATTAAGGGAACCTTTTTGTACGTTAGGCATGCATAATAACTAAGAAATGATATTTCAAAAATTTAATTTCTTGAGATGAAAGTTCTACGAAGTGTTAGCCCTAGACTTGGGTGTCCATCGTGAGGAGGCGTCTGCTATAAGTCTTAGACAAAATCTTGGCCTAAGGGACACAAACTGAATCAGGCTACTATGATGGGTAAGGCTGCAAAGAAAGCTTAAGCCTGCATGCCCAATTGCAATCATAGGAAGTAAATTTAGTGAGCATAAAGAGAAAGGTTATTATGCTTACCCTATAGAAGCATTGCTAGCGATTAAGTAGTAACAACGAATAGCAAGAATGTCCTAACACAAACAAGTTTGTGTGAGGCCGTAGTAGGTGTACTAGAAAGCACTAAAGGGCTGAATGTTATGTTTAACTTACAAATGTAAATTAGATGTTGTACGTAAAGCAGCAAAGTTAGTTCGACTATTCTATGCTGAGGGTATCGTAAGGAACGTAGGTATAGAGCACATAGTACAACGTTACAGTGAAAGTTTCCGATATAATTGCCAATACCATATCATATTTTGTCCAAAATATAGGCGAAAAGCAATATACGGAAAACTAAGAGCAGATATCGAAAAATATTTGAGACGGCTTTGAGAATATAAGTATATTATGTAAGTACAGTAGGACTGAACAAAAAGACAGAAGAAAACTATATAAGAAATCAAGAATTAGAGGATCAAGCAAAAGATAAAAGAAGTTTGAAGGAGTACAAGGACCCGTTTATGAGTAAGTAATGGTGTCAAAGTCAATAGGCAAAAAAAGAGACCCTGAAATCGGGGTCGCCAGTAACTAGCCTTATAGGCTAGTGAGTAAAACCACTCGTTTTACGGGTGGATACTTATTAATTCATTGATAATACAGAATCAATTGCTTTTGCTAGTTGGTCAGCACAACTAGTTTTTTTGTCGTGACATGAATTACCACGTAAAATAGAAGCAACTTCTTTAGCGTCTTTTCCTTCGCATAGTTTACTGATGGCTTTTAGGTTACCATCGCATCCTCCAATATAGTGAAGGTTTGTGATTTTGTTATCTTCTGTTAAATCAAATATAATTTGTCTACTACATACACCTTTTGGAGTATATTCATAATGCTTCATAAAATCACCTCTAGATATTTTACTATAATAATTAACGAAATTCAAGGATTTGTTTTAATAAGTGATATACTTTTTTTGTTAAAGGTGGTATAATTATTAATGGTGATAAAAATGTATTTTGATTATACAGCAACAACAAAAATGGATGAAGATGTTTTAAAAGCATATTTAGAAATACAAAACAAATATTATGCAAATACTACTTCATTACATTCATTTGGTCAAAAATGTAATAATATATATGAACAAATGAAAAATGAAATTAGGGATATTTTAAGTATATCAGATGAAATTGTCTTTACATCTAATGCAACAGAAGCTAATAATTTAGGAATATTAGGATTAATCGGTGATAAAAAAGGTAAACTAATAACAACTAAAATAGAACATCCATCAGTATATGAAGTTTTTCAAAATCTTGAGAAACAAGGATATGAAGTATGCTATTTAGATATTTTGGAAAATGGACTAATAGATTTAGATATGCTTGAACGAGAAATGAACAAAGATGTAATTTTAGTTTCTATTATGTGGGTAAATAATATAGTAGGAGCAGTACAACCAATTGAAAAAGTAATCCAAATATTAAAAAAATATCCAAAAACTAAACTTCATGTTGATGCTGTACAAGGTATCTGCAAGATTAAACCAAAATTTAATTTTGCAGATATAGATGCATTTACACTGAGTGCTCATAAATTTTATGGACCAAAAGGAATTGGAGCTTTAATCTATAAAAAAAGTATAACACTTAAACCAAGATTATTCGGTTCGACTTCCCAACAAGGGATAAAACCTGGAACATTTGATTTAGGATTAATTGTTGGTATGACTAAAGCCTTAAAAAAATATTATAATCAAATACCAGAACATTTAAGTTATGTGAAGAACTTGAATGAATATATTAAATCCAAGATTAATAATAAAAATATAGTAATTAATAGTAGTGATATGTGTTCACCATATATATTAAATATATCTATTCCTAAAATACTAGGAGAAACAGTGGTGCATATATTTGAAGCAAAAGAGATGTACGTATCAACAGGTTCTGCATGTTCATCGAAACTGCGTAAGCCAGAAAAAACTATATATGCAATGACCAAAAACGAAGATTTAGCAAAAACAACAGTACGAATTAGTTTGTCGCATCTAACAACATACGACGAAGTTGACAAATTATTAGAAGTAATAAATAGCTTATAAAGAGGAATTTTATGAATTACGATCTTATACTAATTAGATATGGTGAAATGACACTAAAAAAGAAAAACTATAAACAGTTTTTAAAGAAAATGAATGAAACGATAAAACGAAAATGTTCAACTTTTCCTAAATTAACATATTTTAATACTGATTATCGTTTTTACATATATTTAAATGGTGAAAACTATGAAGAAGTTATAAAGGTTTTAAATACAATTGTAGGATTATATTCTTATAGTTTATGTAAAAAGGTTGAACCAGAATATGAAGAAATGGCAAATGTTGGAATTGTGATGCTTAATGAAGAAATGCAAGGGAAAAAGGCAACTTTTAAAGTAGAAACTAATCGTGGTAATAAATCTTTCCCTGCAACATCAATTCAAATATCGCAAGAAATCGCTAGAAGAATACTACCCAAGGTAGAAAACTTAAGTGTCGATGTTCATAATCCAGATTATACTTTAAATGTTGATTTGCGTTGTGAAGGAACATATTTATATTTAAAAGAAATAAAAGGGCTTGGAGGATATCCGTCAGGGATTCAAGGCAGTGGTCTTTTAATGATGAGTGGAGGCATAGATAGCCCTGTTGCAGGTTATCTAGCTATGAGAAAAGGTATAAATGTATATGCCATACATTATGCATCTCCTCCTTATACATCTCTTAATTCATTACAAAAAGTTGTTGATTTATTACAAGTATTAGCTAAATATACATCAAATGGGAAAGTAAAACTCTTAGTGGTCCATTTTACTAAAATTCAAGATGCAATTCATCAGAATGCTGATCCTAAGTATTTAGTTACAATAATGCGTAGAGCAATGTATAAAATTGGTGAGAGAGTATGTGAAAAAAATAATATTGAAGTAATGATTAATGGTGAAAGCATTGGTCAAGTTGCTTCACAAACATTAGAAAGTATGAAAGTAGTAAACGAAGTAACCAATGTTCCAATAATAAGACCGCTAGCAACTTTTGATAAAGAAGAAATAATCGCAATATCACGTAAAATAAAAACATATGATATATCAATTAGACCATACGAAGACTGCTGTACAGTATTTGTACCTGAACATCCAGTTATTAAGCCAAGTATTTCCGAAGCAAAAAAACAAGAAGAAAGATGTAACTTAGAAGGATTAATAGAAGAAGCAGTAGATAATATTGAGATAATTAATCTTAATGATAAAGATAAATATTCAGTTTTTGATGATGAGTTTTCTATTTAAATGGTAAAATATAACATCAAAAAATATGTTTAAAAGGCAAAGAAAGGTTAATAATAATTACTGAACGGAGGTGAAAATAATGAATAGTTCATCTTATAACAGTAATAAAAACAAGTTAGTAGTTCCTGGTTCTACTGCTGCAGTTGACCAAATGAAATACGAAATCGCTAATGAATTCGGTGTTAATTTAGGTGCTGAAGCTACAGCTCGTCAAAACGGATCAGTTGGTGGTGAAATCACACGTAGACTTGTGAAAATGGCCCAAACTAACTTAGGTACAAGTAAATAACCATAAAATGCCTTATTTGAGGCATTTTCTGTTTTTTAACGTAATATAAAGGAAGGGTAAGTACAATTTAAATAAACAAAGGAGAAAAGCAATGGCTGAAAAAAGAGATTTATTAAATGAAAATGAGAATATTAATAATAACGAAGAACTTCAAATTATAATCGAAAATGAACAAGAAAAAGTTGAAGAAACTTTTTATGATGAATTAAGTACTTCCTTAACAATTGATGAAATTCAAGACTTATCTGAAAATGACATTGTACTTTTAATAGAAAAAGTAGACATAGAAATAGAAAAATACGAAGATATATATGTAAAAGGAGATTCTGAAGGAAAGACATTTGAAGAAATTCAAAAAGATGGATTTGATGAAGAAGAATACAATCGTTTAAAAACCCTAAACAAAGCATTATATAAAAACTTAAAAGCAATGAGAAAGATAAACAAAGAAGATACATTTTTTGCTAGCATTCCTCTGTGGGCAATTCTACTTTGTCTAGCAATAGCATTGGTAACTATTTATCCAGTAAGTCCCTTTTTGCCAACAAAACTCTGCACGGCTTTAAGTGAAATCATAATGAAGTTTTTTGATGACTATCGCAATGGAGCAACAGTATTCTTTATTCTATATAATATACTATTCTTAGTAATTGAAGGAATATGTACATTATGTATCTATAAAAAATGTAAAAAAGAAGGAAAAGGCTACAAAAGTGTTAGAAATTTTGCAATACTAATAATTGTAAATTTTGCATTAATGATATATCCTGTTGTGGCTTTCTTAATCGCCGTATGGAATTAAAAATAACATCAGTAAATAATAATTTAATTAAAGAATTAGTAAAACTAAAACAAAAGAAATATCGAGACAAAGAAAAAAAATTTATTGTTGAAGGATATAATATAATTGAAGAAGCCAAAGAGTATTTAGATTGTATACTAATAACTAAAGAAGAAGATAAAAGCATATGTCCTAATATAAAACATATCCTTGTAACAAAAGAAATAATAAAGAAATTGACTGATACTATTTCACCTCAAGAAATTGTAGGTATATGCAAATATAAAGAAGCATCAGAAAAAATATCAAAAAACGTTATAATATTAGATGGCATTCAAGATCCTGGAAATATAGGAACAATCATCAGAACAGCTTTATGTTTTGATATCAATACTATATACATAAGCAATGAATCTTGCGATGTATATAATGAAAAAGTTATAAGAGCAACTCAAGGAGCAATATTTAAAACCAATATTATTCGTTCTAATATAGAAGACGTAATAACTAATCTAAAAGCATTAGGATATTATATTGTTGGAACAGCTTTAGAAAATGGCAAAGAACTAAATGAAATAAACTTTACTTCCAAAAATGCTATTATTTTAGGAAATGAAGGAAATGGAGTTTCTAAATCTATATTATCTCTTACCAATGTTAATGCTTATATTCCAATAAGCAAAGATATGGAATCATTAAATGTTGGTATTGCAGGTGGAATAATAATGAATAAATTAAGGAATAAGTAAAATGCTAAAAATACTTTCAGAAATAAAAGCATATAAAACGCAAAATGAACAAGAAGAAAAAGATCAAGAAGAACTAGTATGGTTAATAGAAACATATAAAGAAAAAGCTTTTACAAGAGATTTGAAGTTTGGGCATATTACTTCTTCAGCAATTGTCGTTGATGAGACTCATAAATATATTCTAATGGGATATCATAATATATATCAATCTATGGCTTGGTTAGGGGGTCATGCTGATGGTGAATTTGACTTAGAAAAACTTTCAAAAAGAGAAGTATTAGAAGAAACAGGATTAGATGGTTTAAAACTTATATATGATAATATATCATCTTTAGAAATATTATCTGTTGATGGTCATTACAAAAGAGGTAAATACGTTTCAACACACCTTCATTATAACGTTACATATTTATACGAAGGGGATATGTCAAAACCAACGAGAATAAAAAACGACGAAAATAGTTGTGTGAAATGGATACCTATATCTGATTTATATGAATATGTGAAAAATGATCATGATATGTACCATATATATATGAAAAGCTTAAAAAGACTAAATAATTAGTTTTAAAAAATATATTCGTTTATACAAAGATTTTATGAAAAAAATAAAAGTATTTACAAAAGTATAAAAGAGTGATATAATATTATTAATGATTACTAATCAAGGAGTGAGTTTTCTCACTCCTTTAAAAATGTTATAGGAGAAAATTAATGAGTGAAATTGTTAGAAAAAGTGAAGTGATTGCTAATGATTGTGCTGCAAAACTAAACTTAAAAATTATTTCTGTTGAATATGTTTTCGAAAACGGAGTGAATATTTTAAGAGTGATTGCGGAAAATGAAGCTGAAGGTGGTTTATCAATTGATGATGCATCAGCTTTAAATGAACTAATTAGTAATAAACTTGATGAAGATGATTTTATTGATGAAGAATATTATTTAGAAGTTTCTAGTGAAGGAATTGAAAAGGAACTAAAGACAACAGAAGACATAAGTAAAGCTGTTGGAAAATATATATTTGTAAAGTTATATGAGAAAATCAATGGCATTAAAGAAATATATGGTGATTTGATGGCTTTTAATGGTGAAACATTAGATATAAATTATATGGCAAAGAACATCAAAAAGAATATAAAAGTACCAAAAGAAAAAATCAGCAAAATAAGACTAGCAGTAAAATTTTAGGAGGTTAATAAAAATGATTAGCAAGAGTTTTTTTGAAAATTTGGAATTGATTGCTGAAGAAAAAGGTTTAGCGATAGAAGCAGTTTTATCAAAAGTAGAAGTTGCGATGGCTGTTGCTTGCCGTGATACAGAGCGTAATGGTGATATCAAATTAGATATCGATTATGACAAAAAAAGAATCAGAGTTTATGAGTACAAATATGTTGTTGAAGAACTAACTGAAGGAAACAAAGGCGAAATCCTTGTTGAAGATGCTAAACTGCTTAGACCTCGTGCTAAGATTGAAGCTGGAACAATCTTAAAAGAAGAAATTGATTTTACTAAATTAGGAAGAAAATCAGTTTCAAAATTTAAGAATACTTTCTCTAACGAATTAAAGAACTTAGAACGTGAAGAAGCATATAACTACTTCATTCAAAAAGAAAAAGAAGTTATTTCAGGTTTAGTTATTGGTGTTAATGAAGATTATATAGCTTTATCAATAGGTAAGGGTGTATTTGCTTCACTACCTATGACAGAAACTATCCCTGGTGAAAAGTTTGTTAAAGGCGATAGAAAGAAAGTATATATAACAAAAGTTGAAAAAACAACTAAAGGACCAAAAGTTTTATTAAGTAGAGCTTGTAAAGAATTTGTTGTTAAACTTGTAGAGTTAAATGTTCCTGAAGTACGTGATGGCTCAGTTGAAGTAATGGGTATCTCACGTATGCCAGGTATACGTAGTAAAGTTGGTGTTATCGCTACAAAACCAAACTTAGATCCACGAGGAACTGTAATAGGCCAAGGCGGTTTAAGAATAAAAGCTATAAATAAAGAATTGAATGGTGAAAATATTGACGTCTTTATTTGGAAATCAGATCCAGTAGATTTGATTGCTCAATCAATTACACCAGGAAGATGTTTAAGCGTTGTTATCCTTTCTCAAAAACCAAAACAAGCAATGGTTATTTGTACAGATGAACAATATTCACTTGTTGTTGGAAAAGGTGGAAATAATGTTAAACTTGCATGCTTTGCAACTTCTTGGAAACTTGATGTTAAGAGATTATCAGATGCTTTGAATGAAGGAATCAAATTTACATATAATGTATATTAGAGGGTAAAAAATGAACAAGCCTAAAAAAATACCTATGAGAAAGTGTCTGGTTACCAATGAAAGATTTCCAAAAAACGAATTGTTTCGTGTTGTCAGAACACCTGAGGGACAAATAATAATTGATCTTAAAGGTAAAGCAAATGGTAGAGGGGCTTATCTAAGTAAAAACTTAGATGCCATAAATCTAGCAGAAAAGAAAAAAGTTCTTGACCGTGAACTTGAAACAAGCGTTGACAAGAGTATATATAATGAACTCAGAAAGCTGATTGGTGAAAGTATTGAATAAAGAAAAGATAATTCAATTGTTAGGTCTCGCAACACGAGCTAGAAAAACTATGCTTGGAACGGATTCGGTATTAATGAATGTGGGAAAAGGAAAAATCAAAATGATATTTGTTTCCTCTAACGCATCTAATAATACGAAGGAGAAACTAAAAAATAAATGCATATATTATAAAATAATATATGTTGAAGAATTATCAAGTGAAGAATTATCAAAAGCAACTGGAAAAAACAATTTAATGGTTCTAGGCGTTTGTGATAATGGATTTGCAAACAATATAAACAATTCTTTAAAGGAGGATGTCAAGAATGAAAGTAACTGAAATTCTAGAAATACTAATTGAAAATAATGTTAAATGTGATGAAAAGAGTTTATTAAATTTGCTAGATAATATAGGCTATGAAAATGCAACATTACAAACAGATATAGATTTAAATGATGTCAAAAAACTAAGCAAAAAATATGGTGTAGAAATAAAACAAAAAAAGGTTAAAACTGTTAAAGAAGCAAAACCAGCACCAAAACAAACTAAAACAAATAATTTTGAAAATAAGGATAATAAAACCTCTATAGTAAATAATAAAAAAGAGGAAAAAAGTCCTAAACAAAGTAATGAAAAGAAACCTAATATTAGTAGTAAAAAACCTAATAATAAACCTACTGATGTAAAAACAAAAGATGTTAAAGCAAAAGATGTTAAGACAACTGACGTTAAAGTTGAAAATAAATCATCTGAAGAAAAACCTCAAGAAGTTAAGACTTCTGATACAAAAACTACAGCTGTTAAAGATGTACAATTAACAAGATTTTATGATGATAAATATGATGTATATGAAAAGAACGAAAAACAATATACACGTATTAAAAACGTTAAAAAGAACAAGAAAAACAAAGAAGGCAGACAAAGCAATCTAACTCAAAAGAAAAAAGAAGATATGGTCATTTATTATGAAGATGGAATGACTGCTGGAAAACTTGCGGAAATGTTAGGTTTATCAAATGGTGAAATTGTGAAGAAACTTGTTTCACTAGGTTATATGATTTCTATTACACAACCAATTGAAAGAGATGTTGTGGAGATACTTGTAGATGATTATGGATATACTCTAAAAGATAAAGTAGTATACGATATAACTAAATTTGAAGATATAGTAATTGATGACGATGAAGAATCTTTAGTATCTCGTCCTCCAATTGTTACTATAATGGGCCATGTTGACCACGGAAAAACAACACTGCTTGATACAATAAGAAGTTCAAGAATAACAAGTAGTGAAGCTGGTGGAATCACTCAAAGAATAGGTGCTTACCAAGCCGAAGTACACGGAAAGAAAATCACTTTCATTGATACTCCTGGACATGCCGCATTTACAGAAATGCGTGCTCGTGGAGCTAATGTAACTGATATTGTTGTTTTAGTAGTTGCAGCTGATGATGGTGTAATGCCTCAAACAAAAGAAGCAATTGACCATGCACTTTCGGCAAAAGTTCCATTAATAGTTGCTGTAAATAAAATTGACAAACATGGCGCAAATCCTGACCGCGTAAAAGAAGAGTTAGCCGCTTTAAATGTTATACCTTCTGAATGGGGTGGAAATAATGAATTCGTATATATCAGTGCCTTAAAAGGACAAGGTGTAGATGATTTATTAGAAACAATTCTTATGGTTGCAGAAATGGAAAATTATCGTGCTAATCCTAATAGATTAGGTTATGGAACAGTAATAGAAGCTCAACTTACAAAAGGAAGAGGTCCTGTTGCAACACTTCTTGTTAAGAATGGAACTATTAAAGTCGGAGATTCAATTGTTGTTGGAACAACATATGGTAAAATTAGAGCTATGCAAGATGAAACAAAAGCTAACCTAAAAACAGCTGGTCCATCAAAAGCTGTTGAAGTAACAGGTTTAGATGATGTTCCTCAAGCAGGTGATAACTTTATGATTTTTGATGATGATAAAACTGCTAAACTTGTTAGCGAAGAACGTAAAAAACGTGTTAATGCTGCTCGTAATGCTACAAAGGGAATTTCTCTTGCCACATTGTTTGATAATTTAGATAAGAGCGACAAAGAAATCAACCTAATCATTAAAGGTGATGTCCAAGGTTCTGTTGAAGCACTAACTAATTCATTAATGAAATTAAATGTTGAGGGAGTAAAAATTAATATCATCTCAACAGGCGTTGGAGCAATCAACGATAACGATATCTCTTTAGCAGTTGCCTCAAAATCTATTATCATCGGTTTTAATATTAGACCAAATAGTACAATAACAAGACAAGCAACTGATCGTGGCGTAGAAATTAGATTATATAATGTTATATATAAGTTATTAGAAGACATCGAAGCAGCTATGAAAGGTTTACTAGATCCTATTTTAGAAGAAAAAGTAATTGGTGAAGTTGAAGTTCGTAAGATATTTAAAGTTTCACGAATTGGTACAATTGCAGGAAGCTATGTAACAAATGGTATCATTACAAGAAATAGTGAAGTTCGTCTTATCCGTGATGGTGTTGTCGTATACACAGGAAAAGTAGGAACATTAAAACGTGGACAAGATGATGCCAAAGAAGTTAAGAATGGTTTCGAATGTGGAATAACAATCCAAAACTATAATGATATAAAAGAAGGAGATATTATTGAAGCTTTCATTATGGAGAAAGTTGAACAATAATATTAAATAAAATGGCTTATAAAATAGAACGATTAGAGAAAATAATAGAACGTGAAATTGGTACTATTTTATTAAATAGTAAAGATGAAAGATTAAGATTTGTTACAGTAACAAAAGTTAGCCTAACAAGTGATGCTTCTATAGCGACTGTTTATTATACAATATTAGGTAGTAATGAACAAAAAGAAGCAACAGCCAAAAACTTAGAAAATGCTACAGGATTTATCAGAAGTTCTCTCGGCAAATCTTTAGAAATTAGAAAGATACCAGAAATAAGACTAAAGTACGATGAATCAATGGCTTATGGTGAAAAAATCGAAGAAATACTAAAAAATATAAAAAAATAAGGATAAATAAATGAATATCAAGGATAAGCTAAAAGAATTACCAAAAGAGCCTGGTTGTTATCTTATGAAGAACAAAGAAAATGTGGTAATATACGTTGGGAAAGCTAAAAATCTTTCCAACCGTGTTAAATCATATTTTACTGGTTCTCATAACTCAAAAACAACAAGACTAGTTATGGATATAGTTGGCTTCGAATTTATAATTACTTCAACTGAGAAAGAAGCTTTTATCCTCGAAATGAACTTAATAAAAAAATATCGTCCTAGGTATAATATCATGCTTATGGACGATAAAATGTATCCTTACATATTTATTTCAAATGATAAGAATCCTCGAATAACATACACAAGAGAATTAAATCATAAAGGAAAATATTTTGGACCTTATCCTAACGCTAAAGCTGCTCGAGAAGTTGTTGATATGCTCAACAAAATCTATCCTTTGAGGAAATGCAAAAACATTCCTCGAAAGGAATGCTTATACTATCATATCAATAACTGTTTAGCACCATGTATTAAAGATATCTCAAAAGAAGAATATGATGATATCATTAATAAAATAACATCTCTTCTTAATGGCAATATCAAAGATGAAATCAAAAAACTTACTGAGAAGATGTATGATGCTAGCGAAAAACTCGAGTATGAAAAAGCTTTAGAATATCATAATTTAATACTTGATTTAGAAGCAATTGGGGAAAAACAAAAAATGGAAACCTCTTTAATGAATGCTGATATATTTAACTATGCTGTTAAAGATAGTTATATTAATATTCAAGTTTTTCATGTAAGAGATACAAAAGTGATTGAAAGAAATGCTTTCACTTTTGACTTAATTTCTGAAAGCGAAGAAATGTTCATTAGTTTTATTCACCAGTTTTATTTAGTAAATAATAATCCTTTTCCTAAAGAAATAGTTATTCCAAATATTGATATAGAACTATTTCAAGAAGATATAAAAAAGAAAGTTATTATTCCTAAACAAGGTAAAAAGAAAGAACTTTTAGATTTAATTTTAGTAAACATCAACAAAGAACTAGAGAACTTAATTCTCAAAAAAGAACGTGCTTATGAAATGACTATAGGAGCATGCATCAATCTAGCTAACATTTTAGACATTGAAAAAGCTGATAATATTGAAGCATTTGATAATTCAAATATTCAAGGCGTTAGCAGTGTTAGTGCAATGGTAAAATACCTTAATGGCGAGAAATCACCTAAAGACTACCGAAAGTACAAAGTTAAAACAGTTGAAGGTAGTGATGATTACAAAACATTTATCGAAGTTCTAACAAGAAGATATACAAGACTAAAAAACGAAAACGAAACTCTTCCTGACCTAATAATTATGGACGGAGGGAAAATACAAGTTAGTGCCGCTGAAAAAGTTTTAAACGATTTAGGATTGAAAATAAATGTCTTAGGATTAGTTAAAGATGACAATCACCGAACTAATGCGATGCTCTTTAAGGACAAACTAATAGAATTAGATAAAAGAAGTTCTTTGTTTAAATTCTTAACAAATATACAAGATGAAGTGCATCGTTATGCTATCAGTTTTCACCATAATACCCACGCCAAAAATGTTATCAGTTCTAAACTAGATGAGATTAAAGGCATAGGAAAAGTAAAGAAAAGCCAAATCTTAAGTGTTTTAGGAGAAGTTGATTTTAAAGAAAAATTAGAAAACTTAAAATTAACCCCTGAACAAAAAGATGAAATATTAAAAATATATAACCTAAAATAAAAATATGCATATTATACAATGAGGTGATAATATGTATATGGATAAATTCCTTACGCCTAGAGAAAAAGAAATATTTGATATGCTTGTCAAAGGAAAAGATACCAAATTTATTTCAGAAAAACTACATATAAGTGAAAAAACAGTACGCAATCATATATCTAATGTGATTCAAAAACTAGGTGTTAAAGGAAGAAGCCAAGCAATTTTAGAACTACTTAAAATTGGAGAAATATCATTAAAATAATTTGATATTGGAAAGAATCAATATGAAAATACATGGAAAAGTAATTGAAACAATTCCTAAGGAAAGAATAGTAATCCTTGAGTGTGGAAGAAAACATATGTACTTATATTTTCAACGTAAGGATTTTCGTGAGTTTGGACCATATTTTTTCGATAAACCTTATTTGTTTTTAGAAGTAAGTGAAAAGAAAAAAATAGGAAAAAACTTTGGTGTTCATGAAGTAATATCTTTTGATCGTGTTGTCCAACCATCATATTATAATAAAGCCAAAGAAAGAACGATTTATTTTGATATGAAAACAATACGCAAGGGTGTAAGAGAATTAATAAATAGTGTTAACAATAAAATGTTTATTGATTTAGAATTCACAATGCCTGCCTATTATCAGACAATGCCACACGTTCAAGAAATATTACAATATGGTATAATAATTGAAGACAAAAACGGAAAAATCGTATTCGAAGAAAGTTCCCTTGTGAAACCATCTAAACCATATTTACTAAACTCACGAACGTTAAACTTCTTATCACGAAAACGAAGTGATTTTGATAAAGCTTGCACATATAATGATTTCTATGAACTTTTAAAAAAGTGTATGCGTGAGTACAAACCAAAAGTATTTGCGTGGGGAAGAAGCGATATCTCCACAATTGAGCAATCATTTGTTGTGAATCACGTTAAACCTTTAGATATTAGAAAACATCATATAAACTTAATGCAAGTTATGAAAAATTATTACAATCAAAAAGATGAAATGGGATTATTTCAAACATATGAAGAAATGAGTAAAATCAAGATGGAGCCTCAACAACATGATGCTTTCGAAGATGCTTATTTAACTAGAGAAGTATTTCATTTCTTTAAAGATGAAATTAATGATGATTATGAAAAAGAAAATGAATAAAAAAATACTATTATCAGACATAATATTTATTATATCTAGTAATAGCATTTTTTTAATACCATAGGTATATAGATAGTAAGATAATCGAAAAAAACTAACATATTGTATTATATATTGGAGCATTACAAGAATATGGAACGAGAATAGGAGAACCATATGTGAAACACATTAAAAACAAATTATGGGAATTAAGGCCTTGGGAAAATAGAACATTTTTCTTTTATTGGAAAGATAATAAATTTATTCTTTTACATCACTTTGTGAAGAAGACACAAAAAACACCGCAAAAAGAGATAGTAAAAGCAAAGAATAATCTCAAAGATTTTTTAGAAAGGAATGATGAAACAAGGGTTTCTCTCACAGAAAGAGAAAAAATCAAATTTTAAATAAAACTTATAGGCAAAATGATTGAGGCAAGGGAAGAAAAAGGTTTATCACAAAGAGAACTTGCAGAAATTAGTGGAGTAAAACAACCTGCAATAGCAAGACTTGAAAGTATGAAAACTACGCCTCAAATTGACACTTTATTTAAAATACTTAATCCCTTAGGTTATACAATATCCATTGTCCCTTTAGAATCAAATAATGGAAAAAAATAATAAGTTTTGTATCTTTTATATTTATAAATATAGAGAAAATGGAGTCAACAAGTACAACTATAATTCTTAAATTTACAAAATAAAAAACTAAAGACTTATTCACTTTAGTTTTTTTTGCTATATACAGTAACTAAGAAATCAACAGTTACTGTTAGTTCATTAAGATTATTTATTTTATCTAAATCAGTTTTATTTGTTTTATATAAGTAAGGAGTCATACCAATTAAATTATGTAAATCATCATTATGCAGCTTTATTTCATATGTTATTTTATATTCTTTCTCTAAATCAAAGAAATTTAAGTTTAGATTTGGTTTAGTATTATAATAAGGATAATTATAAATTTTTTCTTTGATTTGATACAAATGTTTATCACCTGGGTGCACAACAATAAGTTTTCCTTTATTTTTTATCAAATCATTCAAAGATTCCTCAAATAAGGGGGCAAAAATCACGTATGCTGCGTCAAAATGATTTTTTCGAATAGGAATACTGTTTGAAGAACAAACGATGTAAGACGAAATTTTGTCTTGTTTAGCTGCTCTTCGAACAGCTTCTTTAGATATATCAATTCCTGTTATATTAAAACTATCAGAAAGCTTATGTGAGTAGTAACCAACTCCACAGCCGCAATCTAAAACATTAGTTGCTTTTCCTAACTCTTCTTTAAGAGAAACAAGTAAATTATCATAAAAGCCTTTATTGAGAAAATTAATACGCGACTTAACAAGTACTTCTTGATCTCCACAATTTGTCTTAGAAAGGAGAAGGTTTAAATAACCTTCTTTTGCAATATCATAACAATGATTATTCTGACATTTATAGCTTTTTCCTTCTAAGAATAGAGGCTTATGGCATTTTGGACATAAAAGATTATCTTTAAACATATATCTTAACATTGCATATAAATGATTTGAATAAGTGGTCTTCTATCAGTTTTTTCTTCAATGAAGTCAGCTATTTCATAACACATTTGGGTTGACATACTATATATTATATTTGGATTCTTAATAGAATTATAATATATTTCTTCACTTTTAGTCTTAATGCTTTTCATTAAAGAGTTAGAGTTTTTAGCGTAAATAAACCCTCGAGTAATAACATTAGGAGTTTGAAGTAAAGTTTTATTTTTATTTAATGAATAAATAATAGCAACAATACCATCATCACCCATCTGTTTTCTATCACGGATAAGCGTGCTTTCTACTTCAACTAAATCTTCATCAATATAAACATTACCAGATTGTACATTTCCTGGTAAAACAGCACCATTTTTCGTAAATGCTAGGACATTACCATTTGCCATAATAAAGCAGTTTTCTTTCTTTACACCTGTAGCAATAGCCAATTCAACATGTTTCTTTTGCATTGCATATTCGCCATGAATAGGCATAAAGTATTTAGGCCTTAATAAAGATAGCATGATTTGTAGTTCTATTTCTCCAGCATGACCAGAAGTATGTGTATCAGTTAGTGGTGAGTTAACAATGACATCAGCGCCAGATTTATAAAGCTTATTAATTGTACGATTGATACTTTCTTGGTTTCCTGGAATTGCTGAAGAAGAGAAAATAATTGTATCACCTTTTTGGATTTTGATTTGTTTGTGAGTACCATTGGCAATACGTGATAAAGCAGCTAAAGGTTCACCTTGAGATCCAGTTGTAAGAATAGTTATTTTATCGTTGCCTAAAGCAGAAAGTTCTGAAGAAGTAACAAAAGTTCCTTCAGGAGCTTTGATGTAACCATTTTTTAAGGCTACTTTAATAGTCTTTTCCATGCTGCGTCCATAGACAATAAGTTTTCTTCCACAGTTTAAACTAGCTTCAATTATTTGTTGGACACGATAAACATTAGATGCAAAAGTAGAAATTAAGATTCTTCCTTTGATATTAGAGAAAATCGATTTAATGCTTTCCCCAATTTTCTTTTCTGAAACAGAGAATCTCTCAACAAGAGCATTAGTGCTATCAGATAACAAACATAGAACACCCTTTTTAGAAATATCAGTTATTCTTTCGTAATCAGTATGATTTGCTAGAGGAGTGAAATCAAATTTGAAATCACCAGTGTGAACGATGTAACCATATTTTGTTTCAATAGCAATACCATATGAATCAGGAATACTATGATTAGTTCTAAAAAAAGATACTGTAAAATTTTTAAATTCATAAATTGATGAACTTGTGAATTCTTGTAAATTATACCTTATATTTGGAAACTCAGAAAGTTTCGAATTGATTAAGTCAACGGCCAAACCTGCAGCGTAAATGACAGGAATATCTACTTTACGAAGTAGATGTGAAATACCACCAATATGGTCTTCATGTCCATGAGTTATAAAAAGGGCCTTGATTTTATCATTATTGTTGATTAAATAACTATAATCAGGAATAATATACTGAACTCCATATGTTGAATCAGCAAACATAATGCCTGAGTCGATGATAATTAATTCATCTTTACACTCTACGACATACATATTTTTACCAACTTCACCAAGTCCACCCAAAGCAAATACTTTGATGTTATCGTCATTAAAATGTTCGATAACAGGATATAGAGTACGTTGTCGTTGTTTCATTTTCCATCCTTTCTTTTTTAATTGATAAATTTATTATAATATAAAAATGAAAAAAATAAAATAGAAAAACGTTATTTTTTTTATAGAACATAAAAAATAAACAAAAGAAGTGCTCAAAGTCACTTCTTTAATTTTAGAAATTAATTGTTTTGGGTGCTAAATACAATTGGTTTAGAGTTTTCAGGAATGAAGTAAGGATTAAACTTATCAATATGGTCATAGAATAGAACACCATTTAAATGGTCATATTCGTGTTGGAAAACAACAGCTAAATAACCGCTGAATGATAAAGTTTTCTCAATAAAATCATTCTTTTCAAAATCATAAACTAAAGATCTAACTTTTATTTTCTTTGGTCTATGAATATATCCACGAAATTCTTTCTCAACAGAAAGACATCCTTCGCCTGATTCAAGATATGTTAACTCAAGAGAAGTAGAGATAATTTTAGGGTTCACAAATGCATATTGGTGAAAGTTACCTTTTTCATCATAAGCCATAACGCAAAACATTTTCTTAGCAATACCTATTTGGGGAGCAGCAATACCAACTCCAGGTCTAATATCGTATTTCTTGCACAGCTTTTCGTTGTAACTATTATATAAGTATTCGTTCATGTCATTTAAGGCTTTTAAATCTTCTTTTCCTATAGGAATAGCTACATCAATACATTTTTTCCTTAAAACAGAATCTCCATCCTTAACAACATTGTTATATGTTAACATAATATTCACCTCTTACCAATATTATAAACTAACACTAACTAAAAATCAAGAAATTGCTAATTCCAATTATTAAGTGCTGCTGCACCAATGATAACTAAAAGAATGAATAAAACAAGGATTAAAGCGTATCCTGAACCTCCACTTGTACAAGTTGGTTGGCACGCACCATAGTTTCCGTAACCTCCGAACATTTTTTTCACCTCCTACTATAGTTTATGAAAAGGAATATAAGATGTCTGGACATTCTCCTAAAAACCAATAAACAATTTATTAATAAAAAGCTCTAGAAATAGAAACATAATCGTGATATAATTGATAAAAAAGGAGCAAAAGTATGGATTCGAATTATATAATTGATTATGACTTATTTTCAACTTTGGAAATAATAAAAATAATTGAGTTTTTTAAAATTATTGAACAAACGAAAACAAAAAGTTTTAAACCAGAATATCTTAAAACAAAATATCGCGAATATCAAAATATTATAAACAATAAATCATTAGAAAAAAAATATGATAAAATGTTATATAATAAAAGTAAAGTATCGATATATCAAGTAATGAAACCAATTATTCAAAATAACTAGTTTTTATCGTCATCAAGAATAGAATAATCAGATGTATCACGAATTCTTAGATAATTTTCTAATCTAATGATTCTCTTAGCAAGATTATTAATTCGACGACGATTTTCTTTTATCTCATTCATTAGTCTATTTTCCTCAAAATTAGGATAAAGATTATTATTCATTGTGTTTAAATTAGGGTTATTCATACTTTCCCAATAATCAAATTGATTGTAATTCGGAAAGTTTCGTGACTGATTTTTTTTAAAAAACACTGTAATTCCTCCTCGATATATACTATGAAAAAAAATAATAAAGGTGATAATATGCGCTTAGATAAATTTTTAACCGAAGGACTTTTAATAACTAGAAACGAAGCAAAAAAACTGATTGCTTCAAAAAAAGTAATGGTTAATCAAAAAATCATTGTTCAAAGTAGTTTTCAATTAGAGAAAGATGATGAAGTAAAATATATAAATGAAGAAAATCAAGAAATAAAAGTAACTTTTAAAGAAAACATATATATAATGTTAAATAAACCGCAAGGATATGTTTGCGCAAAAAGTGATAATCTCAATCCTACGGTTCTTGAACTATTAGAACAAGGAGAACTAAAAAACTACAATAAGGAGAAAATAAATATAATAGGTCGCCTTGATAAAGATACTGAAGGATTACTATTACTCACAACAGATGGTTTACTTTTACATAGCTTAACTAGCCCTAAAAAACATAAAAGCAAAAAGTATTATGTGATTTGTGAAAAAGATTTTGAAAAAACAGATGAAGAAAAAATTTCTAAGGGAGTATATATTACCTTGGAAGATGGGACAGAATATCAATGTAATGATGCAAAACTAGAAATAATAGATAAAAACATTGCATATATTACAGTGTACGAAGGGAAGTTTCATCAAGTCAAAAAAATGTGTTTAGCCTTAGGAAACAAAGTTACATATTTAAAAAGAGTAGAAATTGCTGGAGTTAAACTTGATGAAAAACTTCAAAAAGGTGAATATCGCGAATTAACCAATGATGAATTACTAAAACTTCAAGAAAATAGTAACAAATAAAAGGTATTTTAATAATATATAGTAGGAGTGATTGTAAGTGACATCAAGGATGGGTGAGTTTCGGGAATTCGTGAGTCTTCATCCACTACTTAGGGATGAAGTGAAAAAAGGCAAAAGATCATGGCAAAGCATATACGAAGAGTGGGTGTTATACGGTGCAAGCGATAAACTTTGGGGAGAGTACAAAAATTCTACCGAAGAAAAAACGCAAACAGGCTCATTAAAAGATATGTTAAATATGGACAAAGTGAAGAATGTTTTAGGATATGTAAAAAAAATTGATCCCGACCAAGTAAATAGAACCCTAAATAATGTTCAAAAAGTAATACAAATTGTACAAACAGTAGGAGGAAGCAAAAGCATAAATGTAAATCAAGCAAGTGCCTTTGCTGATTGGTGGGATTAAATGGATTCAGATATTTTAAATAAAATATATAATTCTCCAGAATATTTAGAGTATTTACGTTATCATCCTAAATGGTATTATTATTTAGATAATGATCGTAACAACTTCAAAGCTTTTGAAAATATTGTAAAAAAGGAATATAAGATAACATCTATTGATAAACTAGAAAAAGTAAAATCAAAAATTAATTTCTTCACATCAATGATAAATTATTTTTCTAAATAGGGGATTAAATAATGATAATATATGTATATAATAAATTATGCACAAAAGGAACAGAAAGAAATAATAAATATATAATTAGTAAATTAAAAGAAATCTATCATGAGTTTATTGTGATAGATTTTGTTGCATTCAGGGACTTAGATTATAAAAGTATTGATATAGTAATTGTTGGTGGTGGCGATGGTAGCATTAATAGAATAGTGAATGAAACAAATTCCTATAATATAACATATGCATTTATACCATTAGGAACAGCCAATGATTTTGCAAAAAGCTTAGGAATAACTAGTATAATCAAAGGATTGAAGGTAATAAAAAGACAAAAAGAAAAAAGATACGAAGTATGCAAAGTAAACGAAAAACTATTTTTATATGGTTTAAGTATAGGTAAAATTAATAAGATTCCTTTAAATGTAAAGCAAAACTACAAAAAGATTTTTAGGAAAAATGTATATATTATTAATGGATTAAAGAATCTAAAGCTAACTAAAGAAATAATAAAATATAATGATAGGAAAATATCAGCAATAGGAATAATAATCCTAAAAACAAAATATTTAGGTGGTTTAAGAATATATAATTCCGATAAAACATATAATGTTGTAATTATAAAAAATATAAAAGATTTAATAAAATTGTTTTTTAAAAAATCTTTTCAAGAAAAACTTACAGAAGAAAAGGAAATATTCATTAATACTAATAATTTGTGTTTGGATGGAGAATATTACAAAATAAATTCCAAAGAAAAAGAAACAAAATTAAATTTCACATTTACTTCAATAAAAATACTAATATAAAAACAAAAAAATTTTAATAAAATAAAATATTTTTAAATTAAATATTGAAAGGAAAGGAATAAAATGGTATAATAGTTACATGAATGCGTTTACAGAAAACGATTGCGCACTCAATAGAGAAAGGATGAAGTTATGAACAAAAGATTTAGTATTCAAAAACTTATGTTAGTATTAACATTTTTATTCGCTCTAGTTGTATTTGTAGGATGTAAAGAAGATCCAACACTTTCATTTGATAAGGCAAATGTTGAAATAGCTGTTGGTGAATCATTTACATTAACACCTACTATTACAAATTTAGAAGGTAGTGATTTAGTAGATTATGCTTTTGATAAAGAAGGTATAATTGAAAAGAATGGCGAAAACTCATTTATCGGTAAGTCTAATGGTACAGTTACGATTACCGCAAGCCTAAAAGGATATGAAAAAATAACTTTTACAATTACTGTCGAAGTAGTAAAACAAGATAAAAAAGTGACATCAATTAATGTTACTGGAAAAACTGCTCTAGTTCTTCCTGAAACAGTAACTCTTGAAGCTGAAGTTCTTCCAAGTGATGCTGATAATAAAGAAGTTGATTGGAAGTCTAGTGATGAAACTATTGCTACAGTTAGTGATAAAGGTGTAGTAACTGCTATTAAAGCTGGAACTGTAACAATTGAAGCAGTAGCTAAAGATGGTTCTAATGTAAAAGGAAGCATTACTTTAACTATTGAAGAAGAAGTAAAAGTAGTTTTAGTTTCAAAAATTAATTTGAAAGCTGAAACAACAGAAATAACAGCTGGTGATACTGTTAAGTTAACTGCTGAAGTTTTACCAGAAAATGCTGATAATAAAGAAATTGAATGGAAATCAAGTGATGAAAAAACAGCTTTAGTTGATGATAAAGGTGTAGTAACAGCTATTAAAGCTGGAACAGTAACAATTGAAGCAGTAGCTAAAGATGGTTCTAATGCTAAAGGAAGCATTACACTTGTTATCAAAGAAGAAGTAATTCTTATTGAAATGGCATTTATTTATGCTCCAGAAGGAATTTCTTACTTCCTAGTAGGTCAAACATATCAAGTTGATTATATGGTTGATCCTGAAGATTCAACAGCTTTTGAGTTTGTTTCAAGTGATGAAACAGTAGCTACAATTGATAGCGAAGGTAAATTTACTTGCTTAAAGAGTGGATTTGTTACATTCTCAATTAAAACAACTGATGGTTCTGAAATTTCATCAAGTACTTCAGAATTAAGAGTAGTTGATATAGTTACAGACATTGAAGTAACTGGTGAAGCAACAATGGAACAAGGCACAACACAAAGACTTATTGTTAAGATGTTACCTAGTACAGCAGTTGCTAATCCATTATACGAAAGTAGTAACCCAGAAGTTGCTGATGTTAGCGGTCAAGGAATCGTTGAAGCAAAACAAGTTGGTGAAACAACTATAACTATTAAATCATCAGATGGTTCAACAGTAACAAAAGAATTCAAAATCAAAGTTATAGAACCTCTAGTTGATGCGGCTTATACATTAGCCGATCCTAAAGTAGCAGATTTAGCTGATTCAACAAGATATACTTATAATGGTATCGAATTCGTTGTTGGATTCACAGCATTCCCAACATTAAAACAAGCATTAAGCGTTGCAACTGAAAAAGTTTATGTTGCACCTGGAACATATAATGAAAATGTAACTATTGAAAAGAGTAACATTCAAGTATTAGGACCAAACTCAGGAATTAATCCTAATACTATAACAAGACTTGAGGAAGCAGTTATCACTGGTAAGATTACTATTGGTGCTTCACTTGAAAATATTGTTATTAATGGTTTTGCTTTTACTGAAGGTGGTTCAATTAAAGGTGGAGATTTATGTAAGAACATCCAAGTATCTTACAACAATGTATATAATACATCAGAAGGTTCTGCCGCATGGACAGAAGCAAGAGTAGAAGCTGATTCAGTATTTAATTTCTGGGTAGCTTCAAATGGAAATGAAACAGATGGAATTGAAATTATTTATAATAAATTCGAAAACATTAAGAAAACAGGTGTTTTAGTTGCTAGAGTTAAGAACGTAAATGTTTCTAACAACGTATTCCATAACTTTACACATGAAGCAATTCGTGGTGAAGGTGGATATAACTATGGTAAGTGGACATTTGATAATAACACATTCAAAAACGATCAAAAACAAGCTAATAATGGTATTTACTTACAATCTGTAAGTGGTGCTGAAAATGGCAAATGCCAAGAAATCTATATTACAAATTCTCTATTTGAAAACATTGGTGAAGATGAATCAACATCATCATACAATGGAGCTATTTCAATGAGAACATATCAAGAAGCAGGTTTGAAATGTGATATTCTTTATAACACATTTAGAAATTGTAATAACTATTTAGCTTTAAGAAATAATGGTGCAACAAAAGATTCATATGAATCAAATGTTAACTTCAATGCATTCTATGGTGTGCCAACTGGTGTATACCACAGAAACTGTGCTCCTGGTACAAGTGATACAGCATCTTCTAACCCTCCACTAACAAATATGGATTACAACTTATTTGTTGATGATGAAGGAAATGTTTTGACTGATTTATCTGCTTATAGCGATAAGTTTGTTGATTTAGCATCTTACGCTAATCCATTTGCTTCAAAAGCTGAATACGAAGCAAGATTAAAAACATTATTAGGCGTTGAATATGAAATGATAGTTAATCCTGAATGGAAAGACAAAAACGCTGGCGATATAGTCGAAGCTGAAGGCTTTACTTGGACTTTTGGAACAGATGCTTTTGCATCACTTGATGATTGCTTAAGTAAATTAGATGAAGGAAAAACAATTAAAGTTTTAGCTGGAAACTATAGTGATGCTATTAATATTACAATTAATGGTATAAAATTAGTTGGTCCTAACCAAGGTGTTAACGCTCAATATGCTAATAGAGATGCTGAAGCAGTTATTGCAGCAGTAATAACTATTGGTGAAAATGTTGAAGATTTCACAATTGATGGCTTTGAATTTACAGGTGCTGGACAAGTAGTATTATCAAAAGGCGCTAAAAATATTACTGTAAGATATAATGTAATTAATGCAACTGCTGCAGATGGCTTTGTTCGTAGTAGTGGTGATGCTAATGCTTATGTTTATGATGTAAAATTCAATAATAACTATAGTGCAAATTATAAAGGTAACCGTGTATTACACTTGTCATATATCGAAGGATTAGAAGTACTTAACAATTATATTGATTGTGATGCTTCATATGACTTCTTAAATGTTCAAGGTGTAATTGGAGGAAAAGTAGTATTCAAAGACAATACATATATTAAATCAAATCAAAGTTTCATATATGCAATAGGTGTAAATGCAATTGATGTATTAATTCAAGGAAATTATCTTGAAGATATCGCAAATACAATAATTGACTTCCGTACAATGAAACAAACTGATGCAGCCGAAGCAACATTTAATATTTTAAATAATACATTTGTTGATGCTGGTTGCTCTTGGTGCCCAATTCGTATTAGAACTGCTGGCTATAAAGAAAGTGATTCAATTGCAATCAATGTAAATTACAATAAATTTATTGATTCTTATTGTGAAGATGATGTTCCACTATTTGTAGAGAACCCATCATATAGTAGTCAAGTTGATCCATTTAAAGTTATTTATAATATGGATAACAATTACTATGAAATAGATGGAAATGCTGTTACTGAATTAACTGCTGCTCACTTTAGTGATGCTGCTCTATCATGGGAAAATACATATGCTAGCGAAGATGATATGCCTGTATATGTAAAAGAAAATGAAGTTTTACCTACAGCTGTTCAAATTACTAATAAGATTTCCACAATAGGAGCTTATGAATCTCATCAATTAACATTCAAAGTGTCTCCAGATGATGCTACAAATAAAAAAGTTGCTTTCAAATCAAGCGATACAAGTGTAGCAACAGTTAGTACTGCAGGTGTTATCAATGCTAAATCTGGTGGAACTTGTACAATTACTGTTTACTCTGTAGCTGATAGTACAATCTTAGATGAAATGGAATTAACAGTAACACCAAAAGAAAGAATTGAAATTAGATATGAAGGTAATGGTGTAATTAAAACAGAAGATTCACTTAAACTTAATGTAACTGTTTATGGTGAAGAAGGAACACCAACATATACTTCATCAGATCAAACAATTGCAACAGTAGATGCCGACGGAAAAGTTACTGCTTTAAAAGAAGGACAAGTAAAAATAACTGTAACATTAGGCGAATTATCAGCTGAAGTTGGCTTAACAATCATTGATAAAAACAAAGAAATGAGCGATTTACTAAAACTTTTAGTAGATGGCAGTAATGGTGTAATCTTAAGACAAGAAATAGTTTATATCGGTAGTGATGATGGAAGCGCAGACTATGCTCATGATATTTATGGTGCAGCAAACGATTTCTGGGCTGGAACAAACCCTGAAACAATTAGAAATATGCTTCCAAGTAATCGTGCTAATTTCGATGGAAAAACAATGGAATCAGTAGAATTTATCGTATTCCATGATACAGCAGGATCTCCTTCAACATCAACTGCTCAAGCAAATTCAGGTTGGTGTACAAACGAATCAAACAACGTTACAAGTTGGCATTATACAATTGGTAATGATGGAATATATCAACAACTAGAAGATACTCAAATAGGATGGCATGCAGGTGATGGCACTAATTGGGCTACAACAACACCATTCTATGATACTGGAATTAAATACAATGGCGAACGTCCTGAAGTAACTATTGGTGACGATGGATACTTCTATGTAGCTGGTCAAAAATCATTAGTTAAAGCTCCAGAAGGAACTAAAGAACTTAATGATTTAGGTATGGTTATTGTAAAAGGTGAAAACGGAAACTATTTCATTCCTGAGACATGGGTTTGTACACAATATGGTACAAAAATCTGTGCTAGAGGTGGAGGAATAAATGGTATCGGAATCGAAAGTGCTGTTAATCTTGGAAGTGATGTATATCTAACATGGCAAATGAGTGCTAAATTTATTGCTCAATTACTAATCAAACACAACTTGACTCCAGATAGAGTATGGTTCCATAATAACTTCACTAATAAGCATTGTCCTAACACAATGATGACAGCTGATTTAGTTGATATATTCTTAGAAATGGTATATATCGAATATGATGTTGCTAAGAATTATGCTGATTACGAAATCACATTCGTAAGCGATAATCCAGAAATAATGGATAACACTGGAAGAATCGTTAACAAACCAGACTATACAACTAATGTATCTTATACAATTACAATCACTAAAGATGGTAAGAGTGAAAGCATTAAACTTAATACATTAGTAGTTGGTTTATATAACTAATTAACCAAAAGGGCAAAGAAGCAAGACTTCAATGCCCTTTTAATATTAAAAACATTTTTAAATGTCAAGTAAAAAAACTTGACAAAGTTGTAAAAAGGGTGTAAAATAGATATATAATGAAATATAAGGAGGACTAATTTATGGTAAGAATTAGATTACAAAGATCTGGTGCTAAAAAACGTCCATATTATCGTATTGTTGCAGCTGAAGGTTCTTTTGCTGTTGATGGTCGTTTTATTGAAGTTATTGGTTATTATCATCCAATCGAAAAAACAGATGTTTTAAAAATCGATGAAGAAAAAGCTATTAAATGGCTTATGAATGGTGCACAACCAACTGATACAGTTAAATCTTTATTTAAAGAATTAGGTATTAATCAAAAATTCTTAGAAGCTAAAAAAGCAGCTAAAGCATCTAAGTAATGGTGAATAAAATGGATATCAATTTTGAAAAATTCCTTTGCGATTTGGTTAAGCCATTAGTATGCTATCCTGAGGAAGTTGTTGTGAAAATTTTTGCTGAAGAAGAGAATAACATTGTTGTTCAAGTTATGGTTAACGAAGAAGACAAGGGTCGTGTTATTGGCAAAAATGGACGCATAATAAGTGCCATCAAAACAATTGCCTATGCTGCTGCTTCAAAAAATGGTAAAAGAATTGATGTTACTGTAGATTCATTTTAAAGTTATTTCCATGGGTTACCATGGATTTTCTTTTTTAGTGCTTTTTATAACCATATATGGTATAATTATAGAGTAAGAGAATAAATAAAAACGAGGTGAATTATGGAAATTAATGAGAAAGTTGTAAATACTTTTAAAGCGTTTGGAGATGAAACAAGATTAAAAATTATTAATCTTATAATGAATGAACCATTAAGTGTTAGTGCTATATCAGAAGCAATTCAAATAAGTCAATCAGCTGTTTCCCACCAACTTAATATTTTAAAACTAAACGGAATTGCCAAAAAAGAAAGAAAAGGTAAGGAAATAATTTATAGTTTGGATGATGAACATATCAAACTAATTATGAAAACTATGTATGAGCACGTGAGTCACCATGAATAAAGAACGAATAGAACTTATCTTAAATAATGTAACTATAGGGGTTCTTAATAGAATAAATGCTGCTTTGAGCACGTATTTAAAAATTGATGATTATGTATATAAAAAAAGCACGCATTCCATTATCATAAATAATAGTGATGTTTTAGAAGACGCAAAAAAAATAATTCATAGTGTTGATGAAAGTATAACAATTACAGAAAAAGTACTAAAAAACATATATCGATATATATATTACTTAGAAAACTTAGATTGCGCAAACTGTGGTGCAAAGGTTGAAAGAATATGCACAAGAACTATTACTTGTGATAAAGTAGTTGTTGATTTTGCTTCGTTAAAAGTAATTATTGAAACAACAAAAGAATATGATGAAAAGGAATTACAACTCAAAATACAAGAATGTGCTGAAATGGTTGATCCTCGAATAGAAGTAAAGAAAACATTAGTAAAAGGAAAAGAAGATGATTTTAAAATAGATGCTAAAAAGAAAAAAAGATTTATTGCAGGTATGATAATATTCTTTACTTTCTTTATTCTTAAAACACTTCTAAAGTATGTATTTAAAATAGATGATATATATTTGTATATTATAATATATGTAGGATATACACCAGCATATTTTCTATTAGCGAAAGATGTTCTTTTTGGAGCTTTTAAAAACCTTAAAAACGCAAGATTTTTTGATGAAAACTTCTTAATGAGTTTAGCAACCATTACTGCTTTGGTAGTTCAGTATTATGATGAAGCATTATTTATTATAATATTTTATCGAATTGGTGATTTGTGTCAACAATATGCCATTAACTACTCACGAAAATCAATTGCAGGTTTAACTGAAATAAAAGTTGAAAAAGCAATGGTTGAAATAAATGGGCAAAAAGTTGAGATGGAAGCAGAAGGAATCGTTTTGGGAGACATTCTATACATTAACTCTGGAGAACGTATAGCCTTAGATGGTGAAGTTATAGAAGGAAGTGCTCTTCTTGACAATCAAGCGTTAACAGGCGAATCAAAACCTGTTGAGGTAAAAGTTGGTACGGAGGTATTCTCTGGGGCAATTTGCTTAGATGGAACAATAAAAGTTAAAGTAACAAAAACATACGAAAACTCAATGGCATCTAAAATATTAGATATTGTTGAGAATGCAAGTTTGTCAAAATCAAAATCAGAAACAATGATATCAAAATTTGCTAAGTATTATACTCCATTTGTAGTAATATTAGCATTTGTAATTGCTGCGTTCTTGCCATTAATTAATAATGAAGTATATCCTTTAAATTGGACAGGCTATAAAGAATCATTACGTATAGCAATGATTTTTCTAGTAGTAAGTTGCCCTTGTGCTTTAGTTTTATCAATTCCTTTAGGCTTTTTTGGAGGAATTGGATGTGCTAGTAAAAAAGGCATACTAATAAAAGGAAGCAATTATTTAGAGGCTTTAAACGAGGCAAATATTGTAATATTTGATAAAACTGGAACACTAACAAAAGGTAATTTTGCATTGAAAGCAGTTGAAACTGTATCTGAATATTCCACTGATGATATCCTTAAGTACGCAGCTTATGCTGAAGCAACAAGTAATCATGTTATTGGACAGAGCATTATAGCATCATACGGAAAACGAATTGACACAACAAACGTTACACCAATAATAATAACTGATAAAAGAGGCATTATGGCTAAAGTAAACGATAAAATAATATGCTTAGGACGAAGGCCATTTATTGAAGCACAAAAAATAAAAATACCATCTAGTGAAGAATGCGGAGAAGAAGTATTATTTGTTGGAATTGATGAAAAAGTTGCAGGATTTTTAGTAATCGAAGATGAAATAAGAGAAGATTCATACGAAGTAATATCAAAACTAAAACAACTAGGAATCAAAAAAACAATAATGATAACAGGTGATTCTGAGATAGTTGCTGAAAGAGTAGCAAAAAAAATCGGAATTGATGAAGTGTATGCTAACGTAACACCAGTAGAAAAAGTAAAGATTCTAAAGAAAATAAAACGAAAAAATGGTGATAAAAAAGTTGTTTTTGTTGGCGACGGTATCAACGATGCACCAGTAATTAGTACTGCTGATATTGGAATAGCTTTAGGAGGCTTTGGAAGCGAAGCAACAGCTCAAATAGCAGATGTAGTATTAATTAATAATGACATAAATAAATTACCTAAAGCTTTCAAAATAGCTCATCAAACCAAAAGAATTATAACTCAAAATATAGTTTTTACATTATTCGTAAAAGCATTATTCTTAGTTTTAGCAGTTTTAAACATAATTAATAATATATTAATTTATGCAGCAATTTTTGCTGATGTTGGTGTTTCTTTAATTGCTATAATAAATGTTTTACGAACACTTAAAATTGGAGAGGAAAAATGAGATTATTAGAATGTGCAAAAATAGTCACAACCCACGGAATCAAGGGCGAAGTGAAAATAAAAATTATTACGGATGATTTAAACAGATTTACAAAAGGAAATATCTTATATTTAAATGAAAGCGAAAGCATAAAAGTAGATTCATTTAGAGAATTTAAAAATATGGGATTATTAACTTTTAATGGCATAACAAATATAAATGATGTTTTACCTTATATTGGTAAAACAATATATGTAGATACCGAAGATGATGAAGATATATATTATGACGATTTAATAGGCTGTAAAGTATTTGATTATCAAAAAGAAATAGGAATAGTTTTTGATGTGATGGAAGTTCCTCAAGGTGAAATCTTATGTATCAAATTACATAATCAAAAAGAAGCATATGTGCCATTTGTTGATGAATTTATTAAAGAAATAGATATTGAAAACAAACAAATATATATTGAATCAATAGAAGGTTTACTATGAATATAACAATATTAACTCTTTTTCCTGAAGAGTTTGAAGGAATAATTAGTTCTTCAATCATTAAAAGAGCAATTCAAAACGAAATAGTTAATATCAAAGTAATTGATTATCGTGAATACTCAAACAAAAAAAACAAAAGAGTCGATGATTACTCTTATGGTGGTGGGGCAGGGATGATTATTGAAGTTCAACCAATAGCAGATGCTTTAAAAAGCATTAATGGTTATGAACAAATACATAAAATCATTACTTCGCCAGTCGGAACAACATATAATCAGAAAAAAGCAATGAAACTTTCGAAACTAGACGATTTAATTATTATTTGTGGGCACTATGAAGGAATAGATCATCGAATAATGGATTACGTTGATGAGGCAATTTCTATTGGCGATTATATATTAACTGGTGGTGAAATAGCAGCAATGGCGATTGTAGATAGTATAATAAGATTATTACCAGATGCTTTAGGGAATATGGAATCATCCATTGACGAAAGTTTTGAAAATGATTTATTAGAATATCCTCAATATACAAGACCAGAAATATATGATGAAAAAAAAGTACCAGATGTTTTACTCTCAGGAAATCACGAAAATATTCGTAAATGGCGAAGGTTTATGTCATTGAAAACAACTTATGAGAGTAGACCAGAATTACTAAAAAAAGCAAACCTTACAAAGGAAGATTTAATGTTCCTTGAAATGATAAAAGAAGGAAAAAGTCTATAAAAAATTGGGATAAAATTTTGTCCCTTTTTTACAAAAAGTGTTTAACAGAAAAAGGATATTAAAAATCGTGTCAATATATAATGATAATAACATATAAAGAAGATAAACATACATACATTGATAGATAGATATTATGCTACTAAAGTAGCATAATATCTACGCAATTTTTTGACATATGACTTATATCCCCATGGATGAGAAGGATCTGGCTTATATGTTCTTTTAGGTTTATCTTCTTTTTTCGTTTCTGAATCAAAATTACTTGAAACTGTTTTGTTTCTTTCTAGTTCAAATAAGTCATAAATAGTTTCCCCAATTGCTGCTACTAATTCACCATTAAATGTTTCCATAACGCAACAAGTTTCACCTGGTTGAACAGCAACAAGAGAATTATTATTATAAAACTGATAATATTTATTTTTGTATTTTATAGAACTACCTTTATCAATTTTTCTTTGAGAGATAATTGATAAAGCATAGTTAATTTTATCAATATTATCTTGCTTTTCGAATACTGATTGTATATAATTATCTGGTACAGCAAATTGCTCATTAAAGTCGCTGATAAAATCTTTAAGGTAAGCATTAGCTGCATCGATGGTAGTTATGCCTGCTAATCTAAGAAGAACTGGAAGTCTTCCCAAAAGAGTATTAAATAATCTTTCTACTCTACCTTTAACTTGAGGGATTGAAGATGTTTCAATTACTGTTCCAAGTACTTTGCAGGCGTAGCTAAATTGTGTTAAAGTATCATTTTCAGGTTTAGGATTTTTGAGACGATTATAGTAAAAGACAGTTCTATTGTCAGTCAAAAATTTAGCTGGAATTCCATAGTTTGTCAGTATATCGTAAAATAAGTGGTAGTATCCATTCAAAGTCTCTTGTGGGTCAAAATAGAGGGCTAAAATACGACCAGTGGCATCGTCAATAGCTGCATGTAGTTGAGTTTTAGTTTCACCGAACCAATAATCTTGACAAGCATCCATCTGAATCAATTCCCCAAAATATTTTGCTCTTGACTTTCTAGGGTGATAATTAACATTATCATCTAAGTTAGTCTCAGCTATATAGTTAAGTTCAACGTCATTTAATTTGACGTTATTTTCTTTTTTAGCTTTAAGATTTTTGTTATATTCCTTAACGGTATTTCTTCTAGCTTTAGGTGATAAATATTTATTATCAGTTAAGATGTTATACAAAGCAAAATAAGAGATTTTAATGTTTTCGTTTTTCAAAAGAAGTTCCATAAAAAACTTATAATTACAATCGAAATATTTTTCATTGTAAAGTTTAATAATTTTATTTTTAATTTCATCAGAAATAGTAGTTACAGGTTTCCTATCACGGTTACCATGTACGAATCCTTCCTTACCTTTAGTTTTGTAAACTTTAACTAATCTGTAGATAGATCTTAAACTAAGGTTCAAACAAACAGAAGCGCGTTGACAAGATATTTCATTGTTGGCGACTCTTTTAATTACATCGTATTTAGATTGTTCATTCATTCTTAAAATAACCTTTCTCATAAATTTTATAAACCTCCAATATGGTAAGAAGTTTACCATAAAACGAGGAAGAGTGGAATATAAATTTTCGCGGTTTTAGTGTTCACTAGTGAACACTAAACACATACATATGACATAATCATAATATAACACTATATGATAATATCATAATATACTCATATAACAGAAAAAGGATATTAAAAATCGTTGAAAAAATTGAACAAAAGATGTATAATTATGAAGCATAAAAATTGATTACAGAAAGGAAAAGCAAAAAATGAAATCAAGTTTAAAGAAAATGATGTTAGTGTTAACATTTGTTTTTGCCTTAATAGTTTTCATTGGATGTGGTGAAGAATTTAATCTTACATTTGCTAAGACAAGTTATGAACTTGAAGTTGGTGAAGAAGTTGAATTAAATCCAACTATCACAGGTACAAGTGAAATCGAATATTCTTTTGATAAAGAAGGCATTATAGAAATAAATGCTAACAAAGCAAAGGCTATAGCTGCAGGAGAAGTAACTGTAACAGCAAGCCTTAAAGAAGATAATAGTAAAAAAGTAACAATTACATTCAAAGTAACTGCTCAAGAAGAACATGAGCATACTTACGAAGAAGTAGTTGATGAAAAATATCTTGCAAGTGCTGCAACATGCCAAGCAAAAGCTAAATATTACAAATCATGTAATTGTGGTGAGAAGAGTGAAGAAACATTCGAAGCAGGAGAATTAGGCGAGCACGTATTTGACCAAGAAATAGTAGATGATAAATATCTTGCAAGTGCTGCAACATCTGAAAGTAAAGCTAAATATTACAAATCATGTGTTTGTGGCGAAAAGGGTGAAGAAACATTTGAAGCAGGAGAATTATTATCAAAACCTACATCAATCCAAATTCTAAACAAATTTGAAAATGCATCTTTTGGTGATGAAATTGAACTAGAAGTTGAAATTTTACCAGCTGGTTCTGCTCAAACTAGTGATGTTGAGTGGGAACTTTCATCATCAGATATCGAAATGGATGGCAATACATTAGTTGTTTTTGGTACAGGAGAATTTACTGTAACAGCTAAATTAGGTGAATTAAGTGATTCATTCACATTTACAGTTAATCAAAAAATTACTGATTTAACAATCAAATGCGATGAAACAACTTTAAATATTGGAGATGAAATTGTATTTAAAGTAGAAGTACAACCAGAAAATGCTCCTAACAATTATTCTGTATCTTTCAATCCTAGTGATGCAGTAAAAGAAGAAAACGGTAAATACTATGCTGAAAAATCAGGACTAGTAACAATTACTGTAGATTCACAAGATGGTTCTGAAGTATCAAAATCAATGACAATTAAAATTAGAGATTTAGTTTCACAAATCAAAGTTGAAGGTGCTTCAACAATGTTTGTTGGAAAAGAACAAGGATTATCATATTCATTAATTCCAAGCACAAACGTTTTAACTGATGTTACATTTGCATCATCAAATGAAGAAGTTGCAACTGTTAATGAACAAGGCGTAGTAAAAGCATTAGCAATTGGTAAAACTGTTATAACTGTAACATCTGTTGATGCAGGTGAATGCTCTGAAACATTTGAAATTGAGGTTAAGGCTGCTCCTCTTGCAACTGATACAGTTTACTTAAATGGTCAATTAAGTACAGCAAAAGATGGCGATAAAGTTACATACAATGGTGTTGAATACATTGTTGGTACTACAGCATTTGCAACACTAGATACAGCAATTGAAGTTGCCACAAAAGAAATTTATGTGGAAAACTATGAAATAACTTCAGATTATACATTAGCTAAAAATGGCATTAGCTTTATCGGCGATGGAAAAACATTCAAAGTTTTAAAGAAATTTACTATTGGTGAAACTATAAGTAATGTAAAATTAGAAGGAATTATCTTTGATGTTAATTCACAAGTATGGGGCGTTGGCTCAAATGAAAATATTACAATTAACAATTGTAACTTTGATGGTAACAAATCAGATTCATCTAAAGCTACAGTTTACTTTGCTGGAGCTGTAAAGAATTTAGTAGTAACAAATTCATCATTTATCGATGCAGTTTGTGCTAGATCTATTCGTACAGCAAAAGCTTTAGAAAATTTAACAATCGATAACTGTAAGTTTGGTGGTTCAGGATCTTTTGACCCAATTAGAACTGATTCAACATTATCTGGAAATATTACAATTACAAACTGCTTATTTGATGGAACAGAACAAAGTGGTATTATGATTAGAACTCATAGTAGTGGTACTTATGTATTTAATAACAATGTGTTCAATAACATTAAAGGAAGTGCTATTTGGATTAAAGGTAATACTGGCTCAGCTTGCACTTCAACATTTGAAATCAAATATAATGTCTTTGATAACTCAGAAATCTATACTGAAGCCTGGGATAAAAACGATAACTGGGGTTGTATTGGATTTGAAGCAAATGATTATACTTTAGAAACATTATCATTTAATGCTAATTACAATCAATTTATTGGTTGGGGTACATATATATTATGTGATAATTTAGGCTATAAATTAAAATGCACAAACTTTGATTATAACTATTTCAGTACATCAGTAGAAGATAGTTATTTTGATAATATTGCAACATATGAAAATATCTTTGAATCAATTGATGCTTTAAAAGAAGTATTAAAATATAAAGATATCAACGAAAGTGATGAAAATACATTAGTAGTTGGCGATAGCGATAAAGTATTAAAGACTAAATATGCTACAATTAATGAAGCCTTAAATGCCGCTAAGAAAGGAAGTACAATTTATATTCTTCCTGGAACATACAATGAAGATTTAGAAATCAAATTAGATAATCTAACAATTAAAACATTAAATAGTGAAATCAATCCAACAAGTGAAGAAAAAAATGCTGAAGTTATTTTCACTGGTAAAATCACAATTGGTTCAAAAACAGCAAATCTATCAATCGCTGGTATTAAGTTTGAAGGAAGCGCTAAGATTGTTAACCAAAAGGGTCAAGCTGGAACAGCTGATAATACTGATACAAACTTAAATGGTTTTGAATTTAAAAACAACTATGTAAGTATTAATCATACAAGTGGAAATGGATTTATCGAATTTGCGGAAGCTGCATCATCATATAGTCATAATGTAAACATTTCAAACAACTACTTTACAACAGAAAGCACAAATGCTTCAAAGGCAGTAGTATGGCTTGATAATGTATATGATTTAGTATTTGAGGAAAATGTATTTGAAAATGTTACAGGTACAGCCTTCTATATAACAGATACAACAAAAGCTTTAAGTGGTCAATATGATGTAATTAATAGCAACAAGTTTAAAAACATTTCAGGTTCAGCAATTCATATTAACTGGATGTCACCATTACCAAAAGACTCTAAAACAGGTAACGTAGAAATTCAAAATAACGAATTTGATACTATTGGTGAAAATGCTATTTATGTAGGAGAACCAAATAATACAGATGGATATCAAAGTGTTAAAATAATGTTTAATAAGTTCAAAGCTGTTAAGAATGGTATATATTTACAAAGAGTACAAGCTGCATTCAATATGAGTGCTAAATATAACACATTCTATGATGAACCAACTGGATATTATTTCTTCAATAACAGTAAAAATTCTAAAACAACAACACCAGCAGCAATAGATGCTACAACATGTATCTATTATAACAATGGTGAAATAGTTGAACCAAATAGTGCTAAATTTAGTGAACTAGTAACATATGCTCCAGCTGCTAAATCATTAGAAGAATTACCTTCATTTGATGGAACTGCTTCAGCTATAGAAATTAAAGATACAAAATTATATGTTGGTGATACAAAACAATTAGAAATTGAATATACACCAAGCAATATAACTAACACAGGAGTTACATGGAATGTTGATGATTCATCTGTAGCAACAATTGATGCTAATGGAAACATCACAGCTTTAAAAGAAGGAAAAGTAAAAATAACAGCAATTTATAATAAGAATAATAAAGTTATGACAGAAAAAGAATTTATCGTTACAGCTTATAAGTCAATTGAAGTACGTTATGAAGGTAGTTCAATTATAAAAGCAGGTGCAACTTTACAATTAAGCACAAAATATATTAATTGTGAAGGAAACATCGTATATACAAGTTTAACTCCAGAAATTGCAAGTGTTGATGCTAACGGTTTAGTAACAGCAATCAAAGATGGACAAGCATTAATAAGTGTTAAAGTAGAAAATACAAATATCGAAGCAAAAGTAGGAATTACTGTAGCAGATATTACAACTTATAGTGCTTTAATGCAAAGATTAGCAGAAGCTAATAATGAAAATGTAATGTATAGAAATATTAACTATATCGGTTATGAAAAAAATTATACAAGTGTAGCTCATAAAGTTTATGGCTCTGTTAATGCATATTTTGCAGGAGAACTTCCAGAAGTTCAAAAGAATATGCTCTCAACAAGTGCTAAAAACTGGGATGGAAGAGAACAAAAATCAATAGAATTCATAGTAGTTCATGATACAGGTGCTGCAGCTCCAACATCAACAGCAAAAGCAAATTCAAACTGGTGCACAAATGCAACAAACACTGGAAGTTCATGGCATTATACAATTGGTAACGATGGTCTTTACCAACAAATCGAAGAAGGTATATATGCATGGCATGCAGGTGATAACACTGATTGGGCTGAAACAACAGTCTTAACTGATACAGGAGTTGCCTTTGATGGATACCGTCCAGAAGTAACAATCAGTGAAGATGGATACTTTGTAATAAATGGAACAAAAACTACTGTTGAATCTCCAAGAAAAGAAGATGGAACAGTTGAAACAAGAACAAACGAGTTAGGAATTTTAGTTGTAAAAGGCGATAATGGCAACTACTGGATTCCAACAACATGGATTTCATCAGGTTACAACAATGTAGTTTGTATCAGAGGTGGAAACATTAATGGTATCGGTATTGAAAGTGCTGTTAATACTGGTAGTGATGTATATCTAACATGGCAATACTTAGCAAAATTTGTTGCTCAATTACTTGTAAAATATGACTTATTACCAGATAGAGTTGCCTTCCATAACAACTTTGCTAATAAGACTTGTCCAAACACAATGATGACAAATGGATTAGTAGATATGTTCTTAGAGATGGTATATGCAGAATATGACATTGCAAAAGAATATAGTGACTATAAAGTTGAGTTTATCAGCAACAACCCAGAAATCATCGACAACACAGGAAGAATTGTAAATCAACCTGAAACAACTACAAATGTTTCATACACAGTAAAAATTACAAAAGGTGAAACAGTAGAAGAGTTAGTATTAAATGCAATCGTTCCTGGAACAAAAACATTACAACAAGAGACTAAATAAAATACTAGTGGTGTAGCTTTTAGCTATGCCACTTGTTTTGTAAAAACAAATCAAAAAATTATTGCTTTTTACATAAAATAGTAGTATAATATACAAGATGTTCCGCTACTATTATAAAAGGATAAAATAGGAATGAACATTAGAAAAACAAAGGAGTACATATTATGAGTCAAGAATTGATTAAACAAATTACTGCTGAGTATTTACAAGAACGTCCTGCATTTCGTCCTGGTGATAATGTAAAAGTTTATGTAAAAATCAAAGAAGGTGACCGTGAACGTATCCAAATCTTTGAAGGCTTAGTAATCAAAAAACGTGGTGGAGGAATTAGTGAAACATTTACTGTTCGTAAGATTTCTTATGGCGTAGGTGTTGAAAGAACATTCCCAGTACATGCACCAATTATTGCAAAAATTGAAGTTGTACGCTGCGGTAAAGTACGTCGTGCTAAACTTAATTACATTCGTACATTATCAGCTAAAGGTGCTCGTATTAAAGAACGTATTAAAAAATAACATAAAAAAGTTGGAACATTTGTTTCAGCTTTTTTTGAAAAGTAAATATAAACTTGTATTCGACATTTAAGGAATACAAGTTTTTATATACTAATTACATTTTTTTAGTGATATTATTTAGATAGAATAAGGACAATGGTCTTCCATATTCTTCTAAAGGTGTAATTATATAAGGATATTTTTCGTATTTGGACATATAAAAAGTCTATAGAAAAACTATAAACATTAAATTAGCAAAATTAATATGTTTTATATAAATTAAAAGCCTTTTAATAAAAATCCTAGATAAAGTGGAATTGCCAATATTCCATTATAATCACCAAGTTTTATATATCCAGCCATATGATATTTTCTAGATGGGCAAGAATAGTTTTTGTACTTTTTGTATTGCCTACTGCTCTTTTAACTTTAATTAAAATCGTTCCACCTTTATATCTTGTAAAAAAATAATTTCAAGTTCTAATTCTTTGTGATAATAAAAAAACTTTCAATCCATTTTTGTAAAAATATCTGCAATATGGTTTACAAGTATAGCTCCTTTGTAACAATATAAGTTGCCTTGAAGAATATCGTATTGAGCTTCATCTTCTAACATACAGACAAATAATCCTGTATCTTATATATAATCTTTTTAAGCGACTTTTAAATGAATTTAAAAACTTTTTCAAGGGACTTTTGTAAATATTTGACTATTCTTTGAGCGTCTTCACACAAATGACACAAAATAATAATTAATCTAGAATAAAAGCCTAAATTCCGTACCAAAATTATACACGTATAAAAGAGCCGCTTAACTGTGGCGTTTATTTGTTTATAAAGATATGGAGGTAATCTAATGTTTTCATACACAAAAAAAGAAATAGTTATACTTGCAGAAAAATTAAATGTTCAAAAACAAACATTAGAAAGAGTTTTAAGACTGATTGATATTTTAGAATTCATTAACGAAGACGAATATTTAAAAGGTAAACTAGCATTAAAAGGAGGAACTGCTATTAATTTAACATTTTATGATTATTTAAGATTAAGTGTTGATATTGATTTAGATTATGTTGGTTAGTGGTAATAAAGGTACGGGGATGCTGAGATGTTCTATAGATTTTAAACGACAATTTGCGACAAAAATATTTACGACATTTTATTTGACGTAAATGAGTTTTTATGTTATAATGTATATGGCAATTTATAATTGGAGGTAGAAATTATGAATTTTGGCATTGAAGATGAAACATTAGAATTCAAAAAAAGCACTGGCGAACTAAACGAAGCAATGAATTCAATTTCTGCTATGTTAAATAAACATGGGAGAGGTACAATATATTTTGGTATATTACCAAATGGAGAAGTGAAAGGTCAAATTGTAAATGAATCAACTCTAAGAGATATATCTAGGAAAATATATGAGTCAATAGTTCCTCAAATTGTCCCTATTATAGAAAAAAAGGTTGTTGATGAAAAAGAAATAATTGAAGTAACTTTTAAAGGAAATGATCGCCCATATTCTTCTAAAGGTGTATATTATATTAGAACAGCTGATGAAGACCGAGTTTTACCTCCTCATGAATTACGACAATTATTTGAATATAATAAAAATGGTAGTTGGGATTCTGAAACAACTGATTATAAACTAGATGATATAGATATAGAATCACTTGAAAAATTTTATAAAAGAGCAATATCTTGTGGAAGACTAAAGGATTTAGATTTTATTCCTGAAAAATTCCTAATAAAACTAGGATTAATAAAAAACAATAAATTAACAAATGCTGCATATTATTTGTTTTCTAATAAAAAACCGATTGTGTTAAAAATGGCAATTTTTGCAACAGATGAGAAACTTACTTTTTTAGATATAAATAGAATAAATGGAAATATTATTGATTTAATTGATGAAGCAAATAATTATATAAAGAAAAATATGTTGTGGAAAGCAGATATTGAGAATATGAAAAGAGTGGAGATTCCAGAGATTCCACTTAAAGCTTTAAGAGAAATTATTTGTAATAGTTTTGCACATGCTAGATATAATTCGATAACCGAACATGAAATTACAATACATCCATCAAGTTTTAGAATATATAATCCTGGGGAATTTCCAATTGGATTAACTCCTGAGGATTTTATTTATAATAATATTCCTTCAATGGTTAGAAACCCTTTGATTCTTAAAACACTATTTTTATCTGATGATGTAGAATCATATAGTAGTGGATTTAAGAGAGTTTATGAAGAGTGTAAAGTAAATAATGTAAGTACTAATTATGTTATAAGTAGAGAAGGATTTATGTTTATTTTTAATAGAAATGTCGTAAATCATGTCGTAGAAAATGTCGTAAATAAAAATGATATTATTTTATCAGAAGAAGAAAATTTAGTTTTAACAATAATAAAAGAAAACCCAAGAATTACTGCAGTAAAAATTGCCGAGAATATAAATAAAAGTTCTAGAAGTATTCAACGAATTATTAGTAGATTAAAAGATAAAGGCATATTAGAAAGAATAGGTGGAACTAAAGGATATTGGAAGTGTAGATGAGCAATAATATAAAATATTTTAACATTAATTAAAAATTATTAAACAAAATTAAAATCACTATTATATAATGTAGTGGTGATTTTTTATGAAATACTGGTTAGTTGGAATAAAAGGAACGGGAATGTTGAGATGTCTAACAAATTAAATTTTAAGCAATAAGTGTAAATATAATTATATTTTTAGCAAAAAAATTAAACAATTTAGTTGATAAAAATTTAAATATGAGATATAATAATGATAGAGTCAAAAGTTTTATGAAAACTATATTGAGGTTATAAGTGTGAAATATATAAAGGAATTATCAAAGTTAAAATTATTCAATAAACAAAATGTAGTAAATATATGTGGGAACATTAATAATGCTAATTATATTTTAAAATCATATATTGATAAAGGCTATATTAGCAAAATAAAAAAGGATTATTATGTAATTAATGATTTAGTTAATAATACACCTGCCGCAAATAAATATGAAATTGCTTGTGGCTATAACACAAATGATTTTATTTCTCATCATAGTGTTTTTGAATATTATGGATTTAGTAATCAAGTCTATAATACTGTTGATATTACAACTAATACATTTAAACGTGATTATATTTTTGATGAGTGTATATATAAATATCATAAAAGTAATAACTTTATTCAAGTAAATAAATTATCAGGAATTAAGATAAGTAGTATTGAAAGAGCAATTGTAGATTGTATAAATGATAGTTCCAACTTTGAATATTATGAGTTACTAGAATGTATTAATAATATTAATACCATTGATGAGTCAAAAATACTTATGTATTTGGAAAGTTTAAACAATAAAATGTTATATAAAAAGGTAGGATTTGTTTTAGAAAAATATAAAGATACATTTGAAATTGATGATAATTTTTTTTATAAATGTAAAGAAAAAAGTGGAAATACCGTTGGATATTATAATTTGCAAGCAAAAGATGCGTTAATATTTAACGCAAAGTGGCGTTTATTTGTTTATAAAGATATGGAGGTAATCTAATGTTTTCATACACAAAAAAAGAAATAGTTATACTTGCAGAAAAATTAAATGTTCAAAAACAAACATTAGAAAGAGTTTTAAGACTGATTGATATTTTAGAATTCATTAACGAAGATGAATATTTAAAAGGTAAACTAGCATTAAAAGGTGGAACTGCTATTAATTTAACATTTTATGATTACTTGAGATTAAGTGTTGATATTGATTTAGATTATGTAGGTTCTATTGACAAAGAGCAAATGCTTGTAGATAGAACTATAATTGAAAAGAAAATACTGAACTATATGCAACAAGTTAATATGCAATATCGCAAAGATAAAACAAAGAAAACACATGCTTTAGATTCATTTGTTTTTAATTATTCTAATATGTTTAATGCTATTGATATGATAAAAATAGAGATTAACTATATGAATAGAATTCATTTGTTTGATTATGAAAAAAGAAGTATTACTTTGCCTTTAATGAACAGTATAGAGGTTTTAACATTAAATAAGTTTGATTTATTTGCATCAAAAATGAGTGCTTTAGTATATAGAACAACTATTAGAGATATTTATGATGTTAATAATATGATAAAAAACAAAACAATAAATAAAGATGAATTTGCTTCATTTAGAAAATGTTTTATTTTCTATTTACTTTTGTCATCCGAAGACAAAATTGATATTAAACTACTGTTTGATGAATGTAAAACAAGAATGATTTCATTTATAGGCAATAGAGTTCCTCAATATCTAACATCAACTTTAAAACTAAATGAAAAATTTGATAATAAAATTGCTGTTGATAATATTAATTTATTATTAAATGAATTTCTAGATACTATTAGTGATAATGAAATTGCTTTTATAAAGAATTTTCCTAATCCTTCTTTACAACTTTTTGGTAATCCTTTAATTGATGAAAAAATAAGAATACATCCGATGATTAAATGGAAAATGACGTTGATAAAAAATAAGGATTAATATTATGAAGGTTTTATTTACGGGATTTAAAGGCTATAATAACCCATCAAATGTTATCGTAAACAAGAAAATTGATGAAATAAGTAATGATATTTTATTGTTTAATAATTCATATAATGAAATAGATAAACAGCTAGATAAAATTAATATAGAAGGTTATGATTTAATAATTATGTTAGGATTAAGAAATAATCTTAAGAAAAGTATTAGAATAGAAGTTAATTCATATTTAGATAATGTGTTATTAGCAACAAATATTAATTATGATAAATTAAGTAAATATTTTATGGATAATGGTGTTAGTTGTTTAGTTAATCATAAACCAACTAATTATTTATGTAATTATGCATATCATAAGATATTAAAGCACAATAAAAATGCAATATTTCTTCATTTGCCAAAAGAAAATAATATTTTATGAAATATTGGCTGGTTGGAATAAAAGGGACGGGAATGTTGAGATGTCTAGCAGGAAGTTTTTAAAAAATTGATTCAAAATATCTGGACATGTTTAAGTATAAATATCTGGACAAATAAGCTTTAAAATGTTATAATAAATGTATATAAATATGGAGGATTATTCTTATGATAATTGGAGAAGAAAGTGAAATTTTGGAATTTAAATTATCAACAGGAGAAAAAAGAGAAGCTACAGAAGCAATAGTTGCAATGTTAAATAAGCATTGTAAAGGTACTTTATATTTTGGAATAGATGATAATGGATATGTAAAGGGACAACAAATAAGTGATAATACTAAAAAGGATATTTCTAGAATAATTTATGAATTAATTGAACCAAAAATTTCACCAACTATTGAAATATTGAATATAGATGGAAAACAAGTAATAAAAGTTTCTTTTTCTGGTCATAATAGACCATATTCATCTAATGGTAGATATTTAATAAGAATTGGTACTGAAAATCGAAAAATGACAAATGATGATTTAAAAAGATTAATTAAAAATGAAGATTATTCTTCTAAATGGGAAGAAGAATTAACAAATTATACAGTAGATGATTTAGATGATGATGCTATTGTTGATTTCTTCAATTCCTCAAAGAGTTGTGGTAGATCATCAATAAATTATTACGATAAAAATAAATTGTTAACTAGTTTAGATTTGATAATAAATGATAATGTGAAAAATGGATGTTATGCATTATTTGGAAAAAATGCTAAAATTGGTTTAAAACTTGCTACTTATGCAACTGATAATAAAGTAACTTTTACAGATTTAAAGCTTATTAATGGAAATATTTATAATTTATTAAACGAGGCTTTAAATTATGTTTTAAATCATATAAATTGGAGACCAATCATAGGTGCTAGAAAAAGAGAAGAATTGCCAGAAATTCCAGAAAATGCATTAAGAGAAATTATTGTTAATGCTTTTGCACATTCAGATTATGAGTCGTTACCTGAAATTGAAATAGGTATTCATCCTGGTAAAATAGAAATTTATAATCCTGGCTGTTTTCCAGATGATTTAACACCATATGATTTTATAACTAAAAATTTACCATCGTATAAAAGAAATAAATTGATTTTGGATATTTTGTTTAGAAGTAAGGATGTTGAAAAATCTGGGACTGGATTTCAAAGAGTTAATGAATTGTGTAATGAATTTGGAATTTCATGGAGTTTTAGAAAAGAAGCATATGGCTTTTTCTTTGAATTTATCAGGACAAATGTCCAAATAAATGTCCATATAAATGAAAAAATAAGTGAAAATGAACAAATTATTTTCAATTTAATTAAAAATAATAATAAAATTAGTAAATCAGAATTATCAATAAGAATAAATAAATCAGAAAAAAGCGTTCAAAGAATAATTTCGTTATTAATAAAAAAAGGATTAATAATTAGGGTAGGGTCAAATAAAACTGGTTATTGGAAGGCAATTAAATGATGCTAAGTATAATTTGTTTATAAAATTAAATGGATATAATAGTTCATTAAATATTATTGTCAAAAATATTAAACAAAATAAAATATATTTAATTTTAAATATTAATACCACTATTACATAATATGAAATATAATTCATATAATGTAGTGGTGATTTTTTTATGAAATATTGGCTGGTTGGAATAAAAGGAACTGGGATGAGCTCTCTTGCCATAATATTAAAAGATTTAGGAAATGAAGTAGTAGGAAGCGATAAAGATGAGTACTTTTTTACACAAGAAAATTTAGATAAAAATAAGATAAAATATAATGATTTTTCTTCTTCATTACAAGATGATTATTTTTATATTGTTTCAAGTAGTTATGATGAAAATAATATACATTTAAAAACTATCATAGAGAAAGGATATCAATGGCTTTATTATTATGAGTTTATAGAAAAGTACTTTGAAGGAGCAAAAATAGGTGTTTGTGGCTCACACGGAAAGACTACAACAACTTCATTGTGTGCAAAAATGTTAGAAGATGAGAAAGTAGTATATTTGATAGGCAATTCTACAGGCAAAGGGGTTAAGGATTATAAATATTTCCTTTTTGAAGCATGTGAATATAAAGAACATTTTTTAAATTATACATATGATTATTTGATAATAAATAATATCGATTATGATCATCCAGATTATTTTAAAACTGAAGAAAGCTATATAAAGGCTTTTGAAAAAGTTGTTAATAGAAGTAAGATGATAATATGTAATGGAGACGATAAAAATATTTCTAGAATAAAACACTCGTGTAAGGTAACATATGGAAAAGCAGGAGATAATGATTATATATTATATAATACAAAAAAATATTGTAATGGGCATATTGTTGATATAATAAGTAGATATAAAGAAGAAAGATTCTTTGTCCCGTTATTTGGGTTACATAACATTTACAATTTTTTGGCTTCCTATGTTTTGATAAATGAACTGGGTATAAAAGTAGATATTCAAAAGAAACTATATGAATATAAACTGCCTAAAAGGCGTATGGAAGAAAAAGTATATAAGAGTAATATAATAGTTAATGATTATGCTCATCATCCAACCGAAATAGAAGCATTAATTGAAAGTTTAAAGGAAAAGTATCACAAGGAAATAATTATTATTTTCCAGCCTCATACATATTCTAGAACACTTTCTTTTGCGAAAGAGTTTGAAAACTGTTTTGCTGGAGTAAATGAAGTGTATACATCTCCTACATATAGAGCAAGAGAAGAATATGATTCAATAAAAGAAAGGAAAGTAGCAAATATATTTAAGAACTTTAAAACATATACACCAGAAATAAAATCGTATTTGCGTTCTCAGAAAAACAAAGTTATTGTTTTCTTAGGAGCTGGGATAATTGATAGAGATATAAAAGATATATTCAAATAAAATGACAAAAAATGAAAATTTTCAGAAAATTATTGTAAAAAAACTCTTTTTATGGTATTATATATGCATGAAAGGAGTAATATTATGGAACAGACAAAAATATATGATATTGCTGGGGCAGCGGGTGTAAGTTTAGCAACTGTATCGAGAGTTTTAAACCATCCTGATAAAGTGAAGGAAGAAACAAAAAATAGGGTTATGCGAATAATCAAAGAAAAAGGTTACAAACCAAATGCTAACGCACGTGGTCTAGCTAGCCGTAAATCAACAACTGTTGCTGTGGTTATTCCTGAACTATCTCGTGCGAGTGTCGCAGAAATGATTCAAGGAATTGATGATGCGGCTAAGAAATTTGGTTACACTATAAGACTTTTTATCAATAAGGATATGGACTTAGAAAAAGACTTATGGGGAGAAATAATTGCATCAAGTGTTGATGGAATTCTATTTATGAATGATGAGATGACAAAAGAAGTATATCAACTTACTGATTATTCTCCAGTACCAGTTGTGTTTGTTAATGCACTATCAAAGAAAGATACAATCGGAAGTGTTTGTGTTGATTACGAAGAATGTGCTTATGATGTAACTACAAGAATGATAAAAAAAGGAAACAAAAATATTGTTTTCATTGGAACAGAACATAAGTATACCTTAAATGAAATGAAACAAAAAGGGTATACAAGAGCTATGGAAGATGCAGGCTTAACTCCTAAATATTATTACTCTAGCGGAGATATTAAGAAAAATGAAATCTTCTTTAGTGAATTATTAGAAAGAGAAATACCAGAAGTTGCTTTAGTTGTACGTGACTCAATGGCTATTTCTTTAATGAATATCGCAACAAAGAAAGGTATAAAAGTACCTGACAAATTACAAGTAATAGGATTCCAAAATACAAGATATGCACAACTTGCTAATCCTAAATTAACATGTGTTGAAGTTCCTATTTATGAAATAGGTAACACAGCAATGAGCTATCTAACAAATTTGATGAAAGAAGATACTCTCAAACCAAAGAAAGCTGAAAAGATACTTTTAGCTTATGATATCATTTGGAGAGAATCAACAAAATAAAAAAGCCTCATTGGCTTTTTTACATTATCCTTTTAAGAGCATCATATGCTCTTTTAATTTTCTTTTCAGATTTTTTGTAACGGATCTTTAAATCATTAAGAAGTTGTACAAATTCTTTTTTTCCTTCGTTATAGTTTCGTGCTTCGTACTCTAGTTCATAGTCTTCTTCACCTAAATAAGTACTTTTATCGATAAAGATCATTCCTTTTCCATATGTAAAGTAAACACGTTCAGTTGATAAACTCATAAAGTTCACAAGTTTTTGGTTTCCAATGATAGAAGCAACTTCACCTGCTATTTCACATTCGGGAAGAATACCAGATTCTTTAATTTGCTCAAAAGTTTCCCCTGAGATAGTATCACGTAAATCTTGCATATTATATCCTTTTTTACGTTTGTATGTTAAAGTAAGAGTATCTCTTTCCCTTACACGTAGTGAAGCGTCGGTAGCTTTTAATGAGAACCTCTCTGTGTCAAGGTAGTGATTTGTTTGGATATCGATAGGTTGATCGCTATATTTATCGACAAGCCTAGTATATTCTTCTTTTGAAAGAAGAGTTCTAAATTCTACTACTAATGAAGGTTGCATAATTCATTATCCTTTCGCACTTAATATTAATAAATGTTTGTAAATGTAATATATCATATATATTTATAAAAATCAACAAATATTTACAAAAAAAACTAAAAATTTATTTCTAAAAAGTGGAAAGGAAAAAATCACATCAAAATATTCTCTTATTGTAAAAAATAATCAATAATCAAAAATATGTGATATAATCTATATATTAAGTTTAATAATGAGATCAACGAAGTAGAAATTATTATTAAACTTATGATAAGAATAGCCTTGATATTGTTTTCTTATTTGATGGCAATTAAGCATTACAAATATAAGAAAAATCAATCTGAGGCGAAAATTGTGGGTATAAAACCTGTTTTGGAAGCAATTTGTTGGAAAAAGTTATAAAAGTAATAAATAACAAAGAATATGTCGAGAATATACAATATAACTTTATAAAAAACATATGTAAATATAATAAGCATTGAAACATTCTAAAAAATATTTATAAGGAGTAACATATGAAAATAAAAAGAATACTTACATTAATATTAATTCTATTACTAGCAATTGGATGTGATAGTTTTTCTAAAGAAAAAACTATTAGTGAAATATTAAATGAGAATAGTGAAAAAGCAACAATTAGCGCTAAAGCAAAATATTCCGATAGAAGTTATATTGTTTTAGAAGATAATACGGGAATAATTGTTTTAAATAAAAAGGGAACTTACTTACCAAGTGAAAGTGGCGAGTACTATAAAATTAAAGGAAACGTTGTAACAGTTGATAATATCAAGCAAATACAAAACGTTGAAAAACTTGAAAAAATAGAAGAATTAGATATTGATAGTTATACCATTAATAAAATAAATAGCACATATGTACAAGAAAAGTTACAAGAAAAAATTCAACCTGATTATATTGAAATTGAAGGATATGTTGAATACGAAAATGACACATATGTTATAAATAATAAATACTGTGATATAAAAGCATTCACAACAAATACTTTTAGTATCGATACATTACAATGCTACTATCAAATGTATGTTAAAGTAAAAGGATATACGTTAGGATTTGATAAAGAAACTAAAATGCTTAACATTATAATGGAAAGCGTAGAGGAAAGCTTTGACATGGGAGATACAGAAAACTGTATGGATTTGCATATTTTAGAAGTAAATGATGTTCATGGATATTTAACACAAGATGCAAATGGTAAAAATGGTTTAAGTAATTTAGCATATTTAATCAATCAAATAAGAAACGAAGATACAAAAGATAATACAATTCTAATAGCAAATGGTGATATGTTCCAAGGAACAGCGCTATCTAACATAACTTTTGGAAAAGCTATGATTGAAGCAATGAATGCTATGAAAGTTGATGTTATGACTATAGGTAATCATGAATTTGATTGGGGACTAGAAAAGATACTTCAATACTTTGATGGTCAAAAAGAAAATGGTGAAGCAAACTTTCCACTGCTTAATGCTAATATATATACAAATGATGGAAAACTTGTAACAGTTGAAGATGGCAAAGTATACCAAAGTCAAATCATCGAAAGAGAAGGAATTAAAGTTGGTATTATAGGTTACATTGGAGATGTGTATTCATCAATTTCTTATAGCTTAGCTAAAGACTATTATTTTGAAAATAACATTCAAGAAGACGTATTAAGTATTGGCGGGAAGTTAAAAGAAGATGGTTGTGATGTGATTGTTGTGGGAATACACGGAGGTAACTCAAGTTCAATCGAAGCATATAATAACAATAGATATCTTGCAGAACTTAAATATAAGGGAGATTATTTAGTTGATGCGGTAATCAATGGTCATACACATACTAAACAAACAGGATATATTAATCGTTCGAACGGGACAAAAATGCCAGTAGTACAAGCAGGTTCTAATGGTATGGCAGTTGGTGACATAGTTCTAAAAATAAATTTAGAAACAAAAGAAGTAAAAACAACTCTAGTAAATCTTCATGAAGTATATGAAGCAGATAAAAACTACGAAAAAGACGTAGAAGAAGTAATCCAAAAAGCAAAAAAAGAAAATGAAGATATACTAAACGAAACATATGCTATAGCTGGTGAAACAATCGAAAATCAATACGATCTAATACCATGGGTTAGTAACGTATTAGTTAAGGGTACTGGAGCTGATGTTGCTATCTGTAATACAGGTGGCCTGCGTTCAAATGGAAATATTATAAGTGGTAGTAGTATAACAATTGAAAACATGTATTTGATAAATCCATTTGATAATTACATAATGATGGTAACAGTCAAAGGAACATACTTAAGACAATTTCTAGGAAACGGAAGTATCTTTTATGGATTAAAAGAAGGCTTAAAAATTAATGATATTAAAGAAAATGAAGAATATAAAGTAGCTGTAATAGATTATGTATATTATGGAGGGTCATTTCCTCAAAATGATAGTGTAACTAATACAGGTATTATTATGAGAGATTTGTTAATTGCTGATATCAAACTTCACGATGTATTTTGTCCTATTACCGATAGCAAAGCAAAAGTAGAATAAATACAGGTAAAGGAGAAAAAATGGAGCATAAAATTATCCGTAATATAACATTATCAGGAATATTCTTAGCTTTAGGATTAGTTTTACCTTTTATAACTGGTATGCAATTGGGAGGTATTTTATGTCCAATGCATATACCTGTTCTAATATGTGGATTCGTTTGTGGAGGTAAATATGGACTTTTAGTTGGAATCCTTTGCCCACTCATTCGTTCTTTGTTGTTTGGGATGCCATCAATATATCCTTCAGCAATTTCAATGAGTGTTGAACTAGGAATGTATGGACTAATAAGTGGTTTACTATATAACAAACTAAAAAAAATAAATATTAATGAAATATTAGTCATCTATATATCATTAATATCAAGTCAACTTTTAGGAAGGTTTTCTTGGGGATTAATTAGATTTATTATTGGAACAATCGACAAAACAAATGTTTTTACTTTTAAAGCATTTATTTCTGGTGCTTTTATAGTTGCTTGGTCAGGTATAATCATACAATTAATACTAATTCCGCTTGTTGTGAGAACATTAAGCAAAATAGGATATTTAGAATAAAAAAAGATTTAATTTTCCTTTGTGGTTCTTACGCATAATCGGGTATGGCTAAACAAATAATTAATGAGATGATTGT
>CAYMGD010000013.1:0-52542 GCA_964389905.1 uncultured Coprobacillus sp.
AATCATATTTGTGTAGCAGGAACTCCTCAAGAAGTAAATGAAGGAAATGTAAAATATATTCTTGTGGAATGTAGTTTGTGTGAAAAAGAATTATCAAAAATTGAAATTGAAACTAAAGTATCTGAATGTACAGATCATGACTATAATGTTACAACTACAGCTGCAACTTGTACAACTCCTGGTATAAAACTTTCTGTATGTAAAGTATGTAATGATATAAAAATGGAATCAACTCCAGCTTTAGGACATAAAAAAGAAACCGTTGCTGGAAAAGCAGCAACATGTACAGAAAAAGGTTTAACTGATGGCGTTAAATGTTCTACATGTGGTGATACTTTAGTTTCACAAGTAGAAATATCTGCTTTAGGACATAGCGAAACTGTTCTTGAAGGAAAAGATGCAACATGTACAGAAAAAGGTTTAACTAGTGGAATAAAATGCTCAAGATGTGAAACAGTTTTAACTGCTCAAACTGAAATTGATGCTTTAGGCCATAAAGAAGTTACTGTTTCTGGAAAAGCAGCAACATGTACAGAAGCAGGGCTAACAGATGGTAAGAAATGTGCAATCTGTGAAACAGTTTTAGTTGAACAAACTGGAATTGCAGCTAAAGGTCATACAGAAGAAGTGATTTCAGCAATAGCTGCAACATGTACAACAGCAGGTTTAACAGAAGGAAAACACTGCTCAGTATGTGATGAAGTTTTAACTGCTCAAATTGAAATTGGTGCTTTAGGCCATACAGAAGTTACTGATGAAGCAGTAGCAGCAACATGTACAGTGGCTGGTAAAACAGAAGGAAAACACTGCTCAGTATGTAATGAAGTTTTAACTGCTCAAACTGAAATACCAGCAAAAGGCCATACAGAAGTTATTGATGCGAAAATCCCTGCAACATGTACAGAGACTGGTAAAACAGAAGGAAGTCACTGTTCAGTATGTAATGAAATTTTGGTAAAACAAGAAGTTATTGCCGCAACATGGCATCAAGATAAAGATTTAGTAGTAGTAGAAAACACAGGAAAAGCGGCAACATGTACTGAAGATGGTATAGAAGCTGATAAGAAATGTTTGGAGTGCGGAACTACAATCAAGGGAGAAAAAGTTCTTCCTGCTTTAGGACATACAGAAGTTATTGATGGCGCAATAGCAGCAACATGTACAGAGGCTGGTAAAACAGAAGGTAAACACTGCTCAGTATGTAATGAAGTTTTAGTTAAACAAGAAGTAGTTTCTGCTAGACACAACTATAACGATAATGGTTTTTGTAATAAATGTACAAATTACAAAATTATTCCTGATGGCGTAACGATAATTGAAATCAGCAAATACGAGAATAAATCGTATGTTACAAATGATGAAAAAAATCTTAAACCTTATTACTTTAGATTGACTGAAGATCTAGTATTAACTGTTGAACAATTTGTTGATATGTTTGGCTGTAGACAAAATGGATACCTTTATACAATTGATGAACTATATTTTGATTTGAATGAAAAGAATATGATTATTCTTGGCGAAAATTATAATGAAGATACGTCAATTGGTTATATTTTTGTTAGTAATAATTTACAATTTGCCAATGGAAATTTATCGATTTTACCGTTTGCCAATGCAGGGAATAATGATGACATGCAGCCGATATTTGGATTTAATAATTTTGCTGGATTGAATGATGATATGAAGATTATGTTCTTAAATATGCATGTTATTCAATATAAAAATGTTGTAGTTGATACATATGCTAGTTGTGCACTTGAGCCTGAAGATATTTCAAATGTTATCATAACAACAAACTCTACTTTAGATGGAGGAGCAGAATGGGCTGGTCCATCAGTAAAATCAGAATAAGATTATAAAATCCTTAAATAAAAAGATCGTATTTTAAAATATGGTCTTTTTTTTATTTTAATTTACATTTTGGAAATGTATTATAAAAAAAGACAATATAATTACTTTAAACAATTATTTTACATTCTTTTTAATTCGATAATAAATAAAAATAATAGTTTTTATATTAATTTGAAACATTTTAGATTAAACAAATAAGAGAAATTTTTATAAACTTTATTTAGACAAAATATGAATATTGAAAAAAAGTATAATAAATATGGTGATGATATGATTATATATTTAGATATTATAATGCTTTTTGATTTCATAATAAATCTAATAATAATGTATTCTATCGAAAAAGTATATACATCTCATGTCTCTCTTATAAGAATTATTATTTCTTCATTAATATCTTCTCTATTCATTCCTCTTGCAATATATAATTACATACTTAAAAAAATCTTTAAATTTTTTGGAGGAGTTATTATTTATACATTATCACCTAAGACAATAAATATAAAAGAGAAAATAATAAAAACTATCTCTTTCTATATTATTAATTATTCGTTTGTTGGAATTTTAAATACTTTTGCAATAAGTAAATGGTATTTACTATTGTTATCATTATTCATTTTACTCATTTTAGTGGCAATTGAGAGCAATAAAAATTATTATCTTTTCATAAGAAGTTGCAAATATGAAGTTATAATAAAACATAATCATAAAACTTTAGTCATAGAAGGTTTTCTAGATACAGGTAATAAGTCAACTTATAAAGGAATACCTATTTGTTATCTCAATCAAAAATATCAAAAGGAGTTCCATAATTTAATACCAAAAGAAAATATTATTGTGGAGAGTGTTTGTGGAGAAAAGATTTTAATTGGCTATTATGTAGATAGATTTTTAATAAGAGTAAATAAATGTATAAGAAGCAAAAAAGTAATAATATGTTTTGTAGAGAGCGATGAAGATTGTTTACTGAATAGTATGCTAGTATCATAAAATAACATACAAGTATGAGGAGGATAAAAATGTTTGAATTAATTAGAAGATTATTTAATTTCAAGGGTAAGAAATGTTATTACATCAATAGCAGTAATATTTTACCGCCACCTTTGGAAGAGGAAGAAGAAAAAAGACTCCTAATGTTATGTGCAGAAGGAGATTTAGAAGCTCGTAATACTTTAATAATTCATAATTTACGACTAGTTGTTTATATTGCAAAGAAGTTTGAATCAACTAAGATTAACATTGAAGATTTAATTAGCATTGGTTCGATGGGTTTAATCAAAGGCGTTCAAACCTTTAAAATTGACAAGAATATAAAACTAGCTACATATGCTTCAAGGTGTATTGAAAATGAAATATTAATGTTTTTACGAAAAACTTATCGGGTAAGACAAGAAGTATCGCTTGATGAAGTATTATCTGTTGATAGCGAAGGTAATGAAATGATTTTAGCAGATATATTGACTAGTAATGATGAATTGGCTATCGATGAAATGACTAAGAAAGAAGAAATAAATAATTTGCATCGGGCAATTAATAAATTAAGACCTCGCGAACGAGAAATAATAGTAATGCGTTATGGCTTATTTGATACGGAGCCCTTAACTCAAAAAGAAGTTGCTGATTTACTAGGAATATCACAATCTTACATTTCTCGTTTGGAAAAGAAAATAATTGATAAGATTCGTCAAGAGATAAAAGGAAAAGTTAAGGTATCATAAAAGAATAATTCAAAAAAAGAATATAAATTTTTACTTTGCCTCACAATATAATTGGAGGTGGGTATAAATGCGTAATCGAGTTGAAATAACGGGTGTAAATACATCAGAGTTAAAAGCATTATCAAATGAAAGGACAATGGAATTATTAGAATTAAGCCATAAGGGTGATGATGGTGCTAGAGATGAATTAGTATATGGTAATTTATTATTAGTCTTAAGCGTAATCAAAAAATTTACTAATCGTGGTGAAAATTTAGATGATTTATTTCAAGTAGGATGTTTAGGTTTGATGAAAGCCATTGATAATTTTGATGTAAGTCATGGAGTACGTTTTTCAACGTATGCTGTTCCGATGATTATTGGGGAAATAAGAAGATATTTGAGGGATAATTCACCTATAAGAATATCAAGGTCTTTAAAAGATATTGCCTATAAGGCTTTAAGGTATAAAGAGGAATATTTAAGCCAACATCAAAAAGAGCCATCAATGAAGGAGATTAGTAATTATCTACAAGTAGAAGAAGTTGATGTAATTGTCGCATTAGAAGCAATACAAGAACCGATCTCTATATATACTCCTATATATTCAAATGGCTCTGATGAGATATTTTTAATTGATCAGATTAAAGATGATTCAAATAACGAAGACAAAATAATATTAGAACTTACTATAAGGGATGGAATGAAGAAACTTACAAATCGTGAAAAGAATATTATTAATCAAAGATACTACGAAGGAAAGACTCAAATGGAAATCGCAGAAGAGATTGGCATCTCTCAAGCTCAGGTTTCACGCCTAGAAAAGAATGCATTAAATACAATTTTTAACGTAAAAAAGTAAATCTATATTGACAAATTAACAAATTAATTCTATAATTTTAGACTAGTGGAGGTAAGCGTTAAGTGCTTTTCTATACGGATAAGGAAAAGACGAACACTTATTGTGGCGGTTTACTTTCATATCCGCATATTTGCGGATCAAACAAGATTATTCTTGGGAGGTCTAATATGAAGAATAAAAAGATTTATTTAATTTGTGTTGTAGCTATTATGGCTGCTATGTCTATTGTTTTAGATAAAGTTGGAACAATTAAACTAGCAAAAGAGATTAAAATAACCTTTTATGCTTTGCCTTTAATTGTTGTAGGTGTAATTCATGGCCCTTTAATAGGGGCAATTACAGGAATTATCACAGGAACTGTTATTCAGTTAACTAGTGAATGGGGGATATCATTAGCTTCACCTTTCTATGCTTTAGCTCCTATTGTGTGGGGTTTGGTTAGTGGATTAACCTTTAAAATGTTTAGAAATAAAAAGCGTTTAGGATTTGTATTAACGGTTGTTATATCATCCATATGTGCTAATCTCATTAATACATTTGCCTTTTTTATGGATTCATTGTTGATCAAAGATAGTACTTTTACAACAACAGTTATTTTATCAACTTGGCCAATGAGGCTTTTGACAATGCTTATTACTATGATTCCTTATATTGTTATATCAAGTATTGTGTGTGACAGGGTTATGCATTTTCTTGATAATAAAGAGATGAATGAAGAACAAGATAATAATTATTAACATAAGAAAAATTGTCATTGAAAAAAACATTAAAATAAGTTATAATTAATATATAAATATCTATTGGAGGACTAAAAATAATATGAAACGCAAACTATATATGTTAGCTATTCTTGATGGTTATGGTATTACATCAAGAGTTGAAGGTAACGCAATACTTGCTGCAAAAAAACCAAATCTGAACTATTTATCAAAGGAATATCCGTATACTTTGCTTGGAGCTAGTGGTGAGGATGTTGGACTTCCTATGGGTCAAATGGGCAATAGTGAAGTAGGCCATATGAACATCGGAGCAGGAAGAATTGTTTATCAATCTTTAACAAGAGTTAATATTGCGGTGAGAAATAATGAATTAATCGAAAAACCAGCAATTCAAAAAGCAATTGAGCATGCTTTAAAAAATAATTCAAAACTTCATATTATGGGTTTATTGAGTGATGGTGGAGTTCATTCTCATATTGATCATATTTTATATTTGCTTGAAAAAGCTGTCCAAAAGGGAATTAAAGAAGTTGTTGTCCATGCCTTTTTAGATGGACGTGATGTTCCACCTCAATCAGCAAAAGAGTATTTAGAAAAACTACAAAATAGAATTAATGAAGTTGGACACTCTAAGATTGGTGTCATCAGTGGCCGTTATTATGCTATGGATAGAGATAAAAATTGGAATCGTGAGCAACTTGCTTATGATGCTCTTGTATATAATAAAGCACCTTTAAAAGATTATTTAAAAGGCATAGATGAATCATATGCTGAAGGTGTATATGATGAATTTGTTGTCCCTTATATTGCAAATACTGATAGTAATATAAACGATGGTGATAGTGTAATATTTGCTAATTTCCGTCCTGATAGAGCTATTCAAATATCTACTGCCTTAACAAATCTTGAAAAAACAGGCATTGAAAATGGTAAAGTTTTTAATGATTTAGATTATGCTTGTATGATGCTTTATAGTGAAGATGTCAAAGGGGATATTGTTTTCCCTGTTCAAGAACTTAACAATACATTTGGTGAATACTTATCAAAATTAGGCTTAAAGCAATTAAGAATTGCGGAGACAGAAAAATATGCACATGTTACATATTTCTTTGATGGCGGTGTTGATAAAGAACTAGAAGGTGCAGATCGTATTCTTGTTCATTCACCTAAAGTTGCCACATATGATTTAAAACCAGAAATGAGTGCATATGAAGTATGTGACAAAGTTTGTGAAGCTATTAAAACGGAAAATTATGATGTAATAATTCTAAACTTTGCTAACTGTGATATGGTTGGTCATACAACTGTCTTTGATGCAACTGTAAAAGCAGTTGAAGCAGTTGATGAGTGTATGGGTAGAATTTATCAAGAAGTTAAGAAAATAGATGGTGAATTAGTAATAATTGCTGACCATGGAAATGCTGATAAAATGATTGATGAAGATGGTATCCCATTCTCTGCACACTCAACAAATCCAGTTCCTTGCATTATATGTAAAAAAGGATTGAACTTAAGAGCAGGTGGAAATTTAGGCGATGTTGTTCCAACAATGCTTGATTTAATGGGCTTAGCTAAACCTGTAGAGATGACAGGAAGAACATTAATAAAAAAATAAAAATATAGAGTATAAAAAATAGAAAGGAAATTTATATGCCAATTATTAGTGAAATATATGCTCGTGAAGTCATTGATTCACGAGGAAATCCAACTGTTGAAGTTGAAGTGTATACAGAAAGTGGAGGATTTGGAAGAGCAATTGTTCCTAGTGGTGCATCTACTGGTGAACATGAGGCAGTAGAATTACGTGATGGAGATAAAAAACGTTATTTAGGCAAAGGAGTATTACAAGCGGTAAGCAATGTTAATGAAGTAATTGCTCCTGAACTAATTGGAATGAATGTATTCGATCAAATCGGTATTGATGAACATATGATTGAATGTGACGGAACACCTAATAAATCAAAATTTGGAGCCAATGCAATTTTAGGTGTGTCGCTTGCATGTGCTAAAGCTGCTGCTGATTTGTGTGGTTTATCACTTTACAATTATTTAGGTGGCTTTAATGCTAAAGTATTACCTACACCAATGATGAATATTTTAAATGGTGGTGCTCATGCAGATTGGTGTATTGATATTCAAGAATTTATGATTATGCCTGTTGGTGCTAAAACATTTAAAGAGGCTATTAGAATGGGTTCTGAAGTATTCCATACATTAAAAAATGTTTTAAAAGCTAAAGGCTGCAATACAGCTGTTGGTGACGAAGGTGGTTATGCACCAAAACTATCTAGTAACGAAGAAGCATTTAAAGTAATAATTGAAGCCATCAAAAAAGCAGGTTACAAACCAGGAGAAGATATTGCTCTAGCGTGTGATGTTGCCTCAAGTGAATTCTATGATTCAAAAACAAATAAGTACGAACTAAAGAGCGAAGGTAAAAGATTGACGGCCGAAGAACTTATTTCTTTCTACGAAGATCTTTGCAATAAATATCCAATAATATCAATCGAAGATGGCTTGGATGAAAACGATTGGGAAGGCTGGGCTTTACTTACAGAGCGTTTAGGAAAGAAAGTTCAATTAGTAGGTGATGACCTATTTGTAACAAATACTCAAAGACTTAAAAAAGGTATTGAAAGCGGCGTAGCTAATGCAATTCTTATCAAAGTTAATCAAATAGGAACATTGACAGAAACATTTGATGCTATTCAAATGGCCCAAAAAGCAGGTTATACAGCAGTAGTTTCCCATCGCTCAGGAGAAACAGAAGACACAACAATTGCTGATATAGCAGTAGCCTTAAATGCTGGTCAAATAAAAACTGGTTCAATGAGTAGAACTGATCGTGTCGCTAAATATAATCAACTTCTAAGGATAGAAGATGAATTAGGTGATATGGCTCGCTATGATGGCCTTAAATCATTTTACAACATTGGATTTATAAAATAATATTACAAACTATGGATTATATTAAAATAAAAGATATAATCCATTTTTATTTTACTAAAAAAAGTGATATAATGTATATATGGTGATGTAACTAATGATATTAAAACAAAACAAATATAATTTTTCTTTTACCCCAATTAGATATGAATTTGAGAATGCTAAAGAAACATATGATGCTAATTTTCTTGTGATAAAGTTTAATTTTTGTTATCAAGAAGAAAGGATAATTGAAGAGAAAAGTGAATTTACTAGCTTTGAAATGTTTGATTTTATAACTAATCTTGAAAAATCTTTTGAATTAGGTAATGAATCTATTATAAATATGGATAAAATAGAACCATGTTTTAGTATTTCGGTTATTTTAGGAAAAATAAATTATATTAAAGTACATTATGTTTTTGATTTAAATCATCAAATTCACCATTTGAATTTTTCTTTAGAGTACTCAAAAGAAGAAATAAAAGAATTTATAAAAGAGTTAAAAACTGAATATGAAAGATTCCCATATAGGAAGTTTTAAAATAGAGACATATTCAATGTTTTATAATCAAAAGAGAAAAAAATAATTATAATTTTAATTATATTTAAATTAATAATTATATAATTATTAAAACTATACGAGGAGGATATATAATGAAATCTATTTCTTTTAAGAAAATTTGTTCCTGTGCTTTATTATGTTTATTACTAATAACTTTTATAAGTTGCGATAAAGAATGTAAAGAGCACAAAGCAGGAGATTGGGAAATTGTAACTTCTGCAACTTGCACTGAAAGTGGTTTGAAAGTAAAAAAATGTCAAAAATGTTCAGAAGTAATTGAAACAGCAGTAATTGAAGTGTTAGAACATACTATTATTAATATAGAAAGTGTTTTACCAACTTGTGCTGAAAATGGACAAGAAGGTGGAACAAAATGTGCTGTTTGTAATACAATACTAGAAGAACCTACTACTGTAAAAGCATTAGGACATAGTTATGTTTTAGATACATCTTCAAGCACTGATACCATTTTAGTATATAAGTGTTCAAGATGTAGTGATACTTATACTACTGAAAATAATGGTAGCTGTACTGATGGTCATATAGAAAGTGATTGGAAAATAATTAAAGAAGCAACATGTACAGAAAATGGTTTAAAGCAAGTTATATGCACTAAATGTGGAGTAATCATTAAATCTGAAGAAATTGCTATGCTTTCCCATAAAGAAGAAATCATATCAGGAGTTGAAGCAACATGTACAACATCTGGACTAACAGAAGGTAAAAAGTGCTCTGTTTGTGGAAAAATATTATCTGAACAAACAGAAATACCAGCTTTAGGACATGACTATGAATTAGAAAGCACAAAAGCTCCAACTAAAACTGAAGAAGGATATTTAGAATATAAATGCAGTATATGTGATGATATATATCAAGAAGTTTTAGAAAAAGTAACTGATTATGATGAAACAAGTGAAATTTTGATAACTTTATCTGATAAAGGATCTGTTGTTTCAAACAATAACGGTGGCGTTATAATTGATGGTTCAACAATTAAGATTATATTAGCTGGTGAGTATGCCATTACAGGAACTTTATCAGAAGGTTCAATAGTTGTTACTCTTGGTGATTCTGATACAGCTGTGATTAATCTTCAAGGTGTAAGTATTTCATCTTCTCAAACAAATCCAATATATATTGAAAGTGGAGATGAAGTCGAAATCTCGGCTAAATCTAAAACTGAAAATTATATTTATGATAAGAGAGAATATAATGATGATGCGAGTGGTGCTGCTTTGCAATCAGATATTGATTTGAAACTTAAAGGTAAAGGTTTGCTTAAAATTGAAACAAATTATAACAATGGTGTAGCATCTAAAAAAGACTTAAAAATTAAGAATTTAACTTTAGATGTCAAAGCTGTTAATAATGCTATTAAAGGAAAAGATTCCCTAACAATTGATTCAGGAAAAATAACAGCTATTTCCTCAAAAGGAGATGCTTTAAAAACTAATGATTCTGATATTTCCAGTAAAGGAAATCAAAGAGGAATAATAACAATTAATGATGGAATCCTTGATTTATATGCTGCTTGCGATGCAATTGATGCTGCTTATGATGTAATTATTAATGGTGGAACAATAAACATTTACACGGAAAAATATTCAGAATATTCAGAAGAAGTTACAACAAAATCTGAAGATACCATTTATGTACGTTTATCATCAAAACTAATGAGAAATTCTTACAATATTTCGCTTAAGTTTTATGATAATGATAATAAAGAAACAATGGTTAATGGGAAAAAGACAACTATTTCCAATATGACATATTATAAGTTTGATGTTCCAGAAAACTCTAAAAAAGTAAAAGTATATGTATATAATACAAATCAAATTCAAGGAAGTGATGATTATTACATATGCAGTGATGTTCAAACAATCCCTACTTCTCAAGATGTCTTTTATATAACTCAAATAGTTCCTAATACTACTTTAAGTGGTTCTTGGACAAATTATCAATCGTCATCAAGTGGAGGCCATGGTGGATTTGGTCCTGGTGGAGGATTCGGCCCTGGTGGAGGTTTTGGCCCTGGTGATGAAGGAAACACTGATAAGGCAGAATATTCATGTAAGGGAATAAAAGCTGATAATGAGATTGTCATCAATGCTGGTGACATAACAATTAAATCACATGATGATGGAATACATGCAAACAATGATAACCAATTAGAAACACTTGCTTATGGAAAAGGAGACATTACAATAAATGGTGGAAATATTACAATTTATTGTGATGATGATGGTATCCATGGTGACGGAAATGTGGTTATCGCTGGTGGTAATATTGTTATTACTAAATCATATGAAGGTGTTGAAGGTGAAATTATTACTTTTAATGGCGGAACAACGCAAATTAAATCTTCAGACGATGGTATAAATTCTAAATCAAGTTTAATTATTAATGATGGAGTAATATATGTAGATGCTGATGGTGATGGTATAGATTCAAATGGTACTATTACTATGAAAGGCGGAGTTGTCTTAGCAACAGGACCTGAAAATGGAGGAAATGGAGTTCTAGACTTTGATAAATCATTTACATTTTCTGGAGGATTGTTGCTAGCGATAGGTTGTAGTGGAATGAATCAAAGACCAACAGCTTCATCAGGAAATACTTCTCAATCTTCAACTATCTCGACAAATACATCTTCATACGTAAATGTAACAATTAACGATGAAGTCATTGCCACAATAAAAGTAACCAAAAGCAGACAAAACTATTGCGTTTTAGCTTATAACAATACGGATTATTCGGGTGCAAAAGTTACAGTAACAACTAGTAATCAAAACACACTAGTTAATGATTTATATTATATTAAGTAAAAATACAAAAACTAAGGCAGTAATACTTGCTTTAGTTTTTTATGTATTAAGACATAATTTGCTTATCGAAATAAAGTTTACTTTTTTATATTTTGTTATTTCTTTTTTTGCCTTTTTAGTGTATAATCTATAAAAAGAGAAATGGTGAAAAATATGTCAAAAAAAGAAGAAACAATTATTATTGGGGATTATGTTTACCCCAAAAAAACAAGTGCTAAATTCCCTAAGGAAAAGTTATATTTTGAAAAAACGAGTACGATAAAACCAGAATATAGATTGAATAAAAATGATTCACCTAAAGAACAGTTTGAAAAACTATTAACATATTTTAAAACTTTAAAGTTAGGAATTGATAAAATAATAAGAGATTATCTATTTCTTAAAATGTATAAATATGTTGCAATAAGAGATGAATATTATAATAAAGATGTCTTTACTATTGAAAAACATATTAATAAACTTAAAGGTGATTATTCAATAATGGAAAAGTACATTACAATGCTTTTTAGAAAAGATATTCTTACGGAAAATGAAATTGATGAAATGTATGGCAGGGTAATCTATTTATCAGATTTTATTGAAGGCTTAACAAAAGATATTTCAGAATTTAAGAAAAAACATTACAAAGAATTTAAAATGCCAAGTTATTTTATAATACAAGACAAAAGTAACAAAGAAATAGAAGAAACAATAACTTTAATTGATGGCGAAATAATGAAATTTAAATCAATACATGAAGCTAGTGATTATTATGTATACAATAGTGGACAAGAAATCTCAGAAGCCATTAATGAATTATTAAAAATAAATCAAAAAGGTATAGTTTTAGATTATCATTATTTCATAAAGAATGATGCTATAATATCATTTACATACTATGAATGGATAGATTTAATGACAAAATTCAGATATGTATTTAGTAAAATAAAAGGTAAAGTTGAACTTTCAAAAGAGTTTAAAGATCTATACAAACAAATAGAAGTTCGTTTTGCTATTATTCTAATTGCTAAGGAGTTATAAATGCGAGGAGAATTTCATATTCACACAACCAATTCAGATGGTTTATTGACTGTTCAAGAAATACTAGAAAAACTTCAAGGGAATCTTAACTATTTTGCTATTACTGATCATGATTATATAGATGGAAGCATAGAAGCGTTTCAAAAAGCTGAGCTTTATGGTCTTAAAGCAATAGTTGGTGTTGAAATATCTTCTGATAAAAACGAGGAAAGTGTTCACGTTCTGGGATACTTCAAGAATGCCGATAACTTAGATTTACTAAAAAGAAAACTAAAGGAAATATCAGATAACCGAATTAAAAGAATGCTGATTATAAAAGATAGATTAAAAGAATATTTTAATATTGATTTAAAAACAGAAAATTTATTAAAGATAAATACCATAACTCGAGGAAGCATTGCAAGAGAAATAATTAAGCAGGGATATAACTATACAATGGAAGAGTTATTTCAAAATATAATTGGTAAAGATTGTAAAGCTTACTATCCTAGTACTAAAATTACCCCAGAAGAAGCAGTAGAAGTAGTGCACAAGTGCGGAGGGCTAGCAGTTCTTGCACATCCCGTTTTACTTAAAAACAATGATGTGGAAGAATTGATAAAATGCGGATTTGATGGTATAGAAGCAATTTATCCCTTGAATTTCATAGGCGACGAGGAAAAGTTTAGAAAACTTGCCTCAAAACATAATCTTTTTATCACAGCAGGAAATGATTTCCATTATTATGGTGATAAATCTCATGCTGACTTACTCACTTTAGGACTTTATGATGAAGAATTAGAAATATTTATAAGGAAGATAAATGAATTAAAATGAATGTAAGAAAATTAGCAATTGAAGCATTAGATAAAATATTAGATAAAGGTGCATATTCTAATATCATTGTAAATGAATACTTATCAAAGTTTGAATTATCAAATGAAGATAGAAATCTATTTACAAATTTAGTTTATGGAACTTTACAAAACTTAATAACTATAGAATACTATTTAGAACCTTTTCTTAAAAAGAAAAGACCAAAACATTATATTATGAACCTTCTTTGTATGGCTATTTATCAAATAGTATATTTAGATATTCCTAATTATGCAATACTTGATGAAAGTGTCAAAATAGCTCGTTTGAAAGATGAAAAATTAGCTTCATTTGTAAATGGTGTTTTGAGGAATTTCATTCGCAATCCTCTTAATGATATTGAAGAGTTAAAGGCTAAAGGGAATGATATGAAGTATTTAGCTGTAAAGTATTCTCATCCCGAATGGCTTGTTGCCTTTTTTATGAAAGATTATTATGCAGAAGAAGTTGAAAAAATACTAAATGAAAATAATAAAATGAAATATGATGCTATTCGTATTAATACATTAAAAACGAATAAAGAAAAGGTTATTAATCAATTAAATGAATTACAAATTCCTTTCCAGGATATTGATGTTGTAAAGAATGGACTAATAATAAAAAAACCAGTCTTCGAAACGGAAATGTTTAAAAATGGAGAAATAGTAATTCAAGACATTTCGAGCCAAATGGTTGCGGAGGTGGCAAATCCCCCTAAAAATGCAGTTATAATAGATTTGTGCAGTGCTCCAGGAGGAAAAAGTGCTCATCTTTCGGCGATCCTTAAGAATACTGGTAAAATTTACTCTTGTGATGTTTATTCTTCTAAGATAAAACTAATGAAGGAAATGTTTAAGAGATTAGGCGTAACAAATGCTATCTGCGAACAAATTGATGCACGAGAAGTAAAGAATTTAGTGCGAGAAGAATCTTTTGATTATGTTATAGCTGATGTTCCATGTAGTGGTTTAGGAGTTATTTCACATAAAATTGATTTGAAGTATCGCATTAATATTGATTCAATAAATGAAATATTGAACTTGCAAAAGGAAATTCTTGAGACAACCAAAAACTTGGTGAAAAAAGGTGGCTATTACGTATATTCAACTTGTACTATAAACAAAGATGAAAATGAAAAAATGATTGAAGAATTTTTAAAGAATAATCCAAATTTCAAAATCATTTATGAAAAACAAATATTACCATATGAATATAATAGCGATGGCTTTTATATTTGCAAGATGAGGAGATTATAATATGACTAAATCTATTTATAGTATGTCAAGAGAAACTCTTGAAGAGTATTTTTTGACTAAAAATCTTGCTAAGTATCGAGCTACCCAAGTTTTTGAAGCATTATATCGTCAAAAGAATAAATCTTTTATCGAAATTAATAATATCAATAAAGATGTTAAACAAATGTTAAGTGAAGATTTTTATTTTGATAGAATTTCACTTGAAAGAAAAGCGGAAAGTGAAGATGGAACAATAAAGTTTTTGTTTAAACTAAAAGATGATTCTTTGATTGAAACAGTATTGATGCGCCATCCATACGGTTATAGCGTTTGTGTTACTAGTCAAGTTGGTTGTAATATGGGATGTGCTTTTTGTGCTAGTGGAATTGTTAAGAAAATCAGAAATCTAGAAATTTCTGAAATGGTTTTGCAAGTCCTAACAATTGATAATTTTCTTTCAGAAAGAAATGAAAAAGTTACACACGTTGTTGTTATGGGAATTGGTGAACCATTTGATAATTATGATAATGTTTTAGAGTTTATTAAGATAATAAACGATGCTAAAGGTTTAGAAATAGGTGCAAGACATATAACACTCTCAACGTGTGGAATTGTTCCTAAAATAATGGAGTTTAGCAATTTTCCTTTACAAGTTAATTTAGCAATTTCTTTGCATTTTCCTAATGATGAATTGAGAAGTCAATATATGCCAATTAATAGACGTTACAATTTAGAAGAACTAATTAACGCTGTTAAAGAATACTATTCAAAAACTAATAGAAGAGTTACATTTGAATACATATTGTTAGATGGTATCAATGATGAAATAAAACACGCAAAAGAACTTGAACAATTGATTAAAGGGCTAAATGCTTATGTTAATTTAATACCATATAATAGCACTGAACACAAGTTTGTGCGTTCAAAAACGGAAAAGCGTAATGCCTTTTTCGAATACCTCAACAGCAAAGGAATAAATGCTATTATGCGAAAGGAACATGGGAGTGACATTGATGCTGCATGTGGGCAGTTAAGAATAAAAGTGATGAAAGAAAAGAAAAACAATGAATAAAGGGTTAGTAATAAAATCAATAAGTGGCGAATATACTGTCTTTGATTCAGGAAAACAAATTATATGTAAACCAAGAGGTGTTTTCAGACACAAAGATTCCAATGTAAAAGTTGGTGATTGGGTAACGTATGATGAAAATAATAAAATTATATATAGTGTTGATAAAAGAATCAATGATTTAGAAAGACCTGTAATTGCTAACGTTGAAAAAGGAATAATTGTTACAAGTGTTGTTCAACCTGAACTAAATTTAAATCTTTTGGATAAATTAATCTGTTTATTAGAATATAATGATATAAAACCTATTTTAATCTTCACTAAAATCGATTTGTTAGAAGATGAAAAGCAAAAACAAGAGTTTAATAAAATAAAATATTATTATGAGAAAATAGGTTATTTAGTAATAACAACAGATGAAATGTCCTTAAAGAATAGAATAGAAGATGTTATTGGTACGTCAGTTTGTGTTCTAACAGGGCAAAGTGGTGTTGGCAAAAGTACAATTTTAAATAGAATTGATGATTCTCTTACTATTAAAACTAATGATATATCTATGGCTTTAGGAAGAGGAAAACATACAACAAGACATATTGAATTATTTCCTGTTGGAAAAGGGTTTTTGGCTGATTCACCAGGGTTTGGCTCGCTTTCTTTAAACGAGTTATCAGTTCTTTCTCTCAGTCAAACTTTTGTTGAGTTCTTTGAAAATAGTAGCTCATGCAAGTATTCTCCATGCTATCACATAAACGAACCACAATGTAAAGTAAAAGAATTAGTTTTAAAAGGAGAAATCCTTAAGTCACGATATGATAACTATTTACAATTTGTAAGTGAAATAAAAAATAAAAAATATTAAATTATCGGAGGAAATGTTATGATTGTTTCACCATCAATTTTATCAGCAAATTTTAATTTTTTACTTGAAGAAATTAAAAAAATAAATAACGCCGAATATCTGCATATAGATGTTATGGATGGGCACTTCGTTCCTAATATATCTTTTGGAACAATTGCTTATAAAAATCTAAGGCCTTATACTGAACAAATATTTGATGTTCATTTAATGATAGATAATCCTTTATTATATGCGGAAAGCTTTTCAAAAAGTGGTGCTGATATAATTACATTTCATTTGGAAAGCAAAGATGATTCATTTGAAGTGATAAAGAAAATTAAATCATTAGGTAAAAAAGTAGGTATATCAATTAAACCTAAAACTGATGTTAAAGAATTGATTCCTTATCTGGAATATGTTGATATGGTACTTGTGATGAGTGTCGAACCAGGTTTTGGCGGACAAAAGTTTATGCCTATGGCACTTGATAAAATTGCTTATTTAGATATGTATCGTAAAGAAAAGGGTCTTAAGTATTTAATAGAAGTAGATGGTGGCATCAATAAAGAAACAGCTGAACAATGTGCTAAAGTGAATGTTGATATTGTTGTAGCTGGAACATATGTTTTTAAAGCTGAAAATCCACATCAGGTGGTAGCAGAATTGCAGGCGATTAAATGAGATATATTATAGTTGGAGCAGGAAATGAATCATTTGTTAATTGCTTTAAAGCTCAAAAAGATGATTTTTATATAGCCGTTGATGGGGGAATAAAATCTTTAGAAAAAAGAAATATTATGCCAGATATTTTTGTGGGCGACAACGATTCAGCCCATAAAAGTAACATACAAGTCAAGGTAAAAAAAATAATTCTAAATCCTATCAAAGATAAAAGTGATTTAGAATATGTTTTAAAGATGGTTTTCCAAAACTATAATAGTGAAGAAATTCTAATTTATAATGCTACTGGTAAAAGAGCTGACCATTCACTTGCAAATATAAGACTCCTTCTTATTTATAATAATCTAAATATTACAATTATTGATGAGTACAATAGAATATATTTAATCAAAGATACTAAAGAAATAACTAAATCAAGTTATAAATACATTTCTTTCTTTAACGTTTATGATAATACTGAAATAACTTTAAAAGGTTTCAAATATGAATTAGATAAGCATATACTATCAAGATTTGATAATTTATGTTTATCGAATGAGATAATTGATAAAGGAATTATTAAAGTCAATAAAAAAGTGATTTGTATCGAATCCTTTGATTCGATTTGAATCTACTGATTCGATTTGGATCTAAGGACTGCTAATATTTTATTTGAACTTAATATTCTAAATATATGCATTTTTTGTATATTCTTTACATATTATTTAATAAGTGGAGGATTACAATGAAGTTTTATGTAATTAAACTACCAAAGTTTATTTCTTCGATAGTTCAATTCTTTCGAGGGATAGTAAAAAAAGAAAAAAAGGCTTAATCGCCTTTTTCTTTTTGATCCTCACTTACTGAATTAACTATGCTCTAGTTATAGAACCAGTTTTAGCAGCAGATCTCAAAGCACGTGTTGAAACATAAACACGTTTTGTTTTTCCATTTTCATCAACGATTCTAACTTTTTGAAGGTTAGCCTTCCAAGTTCTTCTTGATGCTTTTAATGAGTGAGGACGATTGTTACCACTAACAGTGCCAAGGCCTGTTACATAACATTTACGTGGCATACCAACACCTCCTTTTCAAAACCTTATATATTATATCATACTTTAATGTAAATGTAAATAAAAATTTACATTTTTTCTTTTTTAAACCTGCTTTTACAGGCAATTAAACCTTGAAAAACGAATGCAAATATGCTATAATTACTATGCTTTATGATTATTCATTTAGAATACTCATAATAGTATTAGGTTATTACGAAGTATACTAATATAAAAGAAATATATTGGAGGCATTTTTATGCAAATTAAAAAAATTGATGGAGAATTACTTAAAAACCTTATATTTAATGGTTGTGAGAATTTGCGTGCAAATTATCAATATGTTGATTCTCTAAATGTATTTCCTGTCCCAGATGGAGATACAGGCACAAATATGAAAATGACAATAGAAGGTGGAGTTAACGAAGTATTTAATGTTACTGAACCTAATATTTATGAAATGTCTAAGAAAATATCTAGAGGCATGTTAATGGGTGCTCGTGGAAACTCTGGAGTTATCCTATCTCAATTATTCCGTGGCTTGAGTATTGGCTTTGAAGGTAAAATTGAAGTAGATTCTATTAGATTAGCTAGAGCCTTTCAAAGAGGCGTTGAACAAGCTTATAAGGCTGTAAAAACTCCTGTTGAAGGAACTATTCTTACTGTTGCTAAAGACGCAAGCAGTAAGATGATGGCTATTGCAAACTCAAAAATGTCAATTAATGAGTTCTTTAAAGAATATCTAATGGAAGTTAAAGAATCTATAAATAGGACACCAGATTTACTACCTGTTTTAAAGGAAGCTGGAGTTGTTGATAGTGGTGCTGCTGGTTATATGTTTATTGTTGAAGGAATGTATAAGTATTTAGAAGGTGAGCCACTTGCAGTAGTTAAACCAACTAATAATGAGAATTCTGCTGTTGGTTTTGCTGGTGAACATAAAGAGGATGAATTTGGTTATTGTACGGAATTTATCTTAAAGTTAAATCAAGACATTAATGTTGAAGAATTTGATGAAAAAGTTATTTTTGATAGAATTAATCCAATAGGAAATTCTATTGTTATTGTTAAAGATGAAGATATTGTAAAAGTTCATATTCATACACTTAAACCTGGTGATGTATTAAACATCGGTCAGGAATATGGGGAGTATCTTAAATTAAAGATTGAAAATATGACTATTCAACATAATCAGATTACTGAAATATCTCACGTTCCTCAAGGCGAGTGCCCTTGTGGAGAAGAACATATAACTAAACCTGTAAAACCTGAAATTCGCAAGAAATATGCAATTGTATCAGTTGGAACAGGAGAAGGTTTATGTAATTTGTTTACTGCTTTAGGAACTGATTTTATTGTTTCTGGTGGACAAAGTATGAATCCTTCAACAGAAGATTTTATTAGAGGATTTGATACGTTGAATGCAGAAAATATAATTGTATTTCCTAATAATAAGAATATTATACTTGCGGCAAATCAAGCAGCTAAAATATATACTGATAGCAAAGTCACAGTTATTGAAACTAAAACTTTATCACAAGGCTATTCGGCACTTACTATGATGGATTTAAGTTTAGAACTCGATGAATTGATTAGTTCTTTAAAAGAAACTATTTCCCAAGTGTCTAGTGGTCAAGTAACATATTCAATTAGAAATACAAAGATAGGTAACATTCAAATTTCCAAAGGAGATTTTATTGGAATATCTGAAGGTCAAATAGTTACTTCTAGAAGAAGTAGATTAGATGCTTTAAAAGATTTAGTTCGTTTAAGTAATGCAGGTGAAAGAGATCTTTTAACTGTTATTTATGGTAAAGGTGTTCCAACAAAAGAAATTACGGCAATAAAGAAATTTGTCGAGAAGAATTTTGAAGATCTTGAACTTGAAATTATTGATGGCGGTCAAGATGTTTATAGTTATATTACTGTTTTAGAATAGATAGGGCTTATGCCCTTTTAATATACAGGGATAGAATAAGGAAGTATACGCTAATGGAAAGAATACTATTAAGTGAAATAAAATATATACCAACAAGATATGTTAATGTATTAAAAAAAGAGAATATCGAAACTGTTGAGGATCTTTTATTAAGCTATCCAACAAAATTTGCTGATTATACAATCACAAAAATGAAAGATGTGATACCAAATACTTTAGTAACAATAGCAGGAATTATTCAAACAAAAGCTTCTGTTATTAGTCCTAAATCTAAGCTTACTATAATGACTTTTTATGTAGAAGTAGATGGTAGAAAAATAAAGGTGACAATTTTTAATAGACATTTTCTCCAAAAAAAGATAGACTATGGAGTATATGTAAGGCTTACAGGAAAACTAAAAGAAAATGGCAGAGATTTTGTTACTTCAGAAATACATTTTGATGAGTTTAGTGATTTTATAAATCCTATCTTTAATATTCCTAAGATATCTGATGAAAAGATATTAGAGTTTAAGCGAAAGGTTTATGAAGATTACTCGGATTACATCATTGAAACTTTACCTAGTGACATAAGAGAAAGTAATGATTTAATTTCTTTAAAAAGAGCTTTGAAATATATAAATAATCCTGAAGATATGGAAGAAGTTAAACTTGCTATAAAAAGAATTAAATTTGAAGAATTATATATATATCAACTTAAAATAAAATATATGCTTTATATGAGAAAAAACTATCCTCAAGGAGTGTCTATTAACTATAATCAAGAAAAGGTAAATGAATTTATAAAAAACATTCCTTTTAAATTAACGATTGATCAAGAAAAAGCCGTTAATGATATTTTATGTGATATAAAAGCACCATATAAGATGAATAGATTGCTTCAAGGAGAAGTTGGAAGTGGTAAAACTGTTGTTGCTGCAATCTCTTTATATGCTGTTATAACTGCTGGCTTTCAAGGGGCAATAATGGTTCCAACAGAAGTACTTGTTTCGCAGCATTATGAAACATTTATAAAACTATTTAAGGGTGTTACATTAAATGGAGAGGAAATTACTATTGATGTTTTGTCGTCAAGCACAACAGCCAAAGAAAAGAAACAAAAACTACAAGATTTGGAAAGTGGTAAAACCCAAATCATCATTGGAACACATTCTTTATTTCAAAAAGATGTTATCTTCCATAATTTAGGTTTAGTTGTTACTGATGAAGAGCACCGTTTTGGCGTAAAACAAAGAGTATCAATTGTTGGCAAAGGATATTTGATAGATCACTTAAAAATGAGTGCTACACCTATTCCTCGAACACTAGCTATAAGTGTTTTAGGTGAATCAGACATTTCAACAATTAAAACTCTTCCTGGAAACAAAAAGGAAGTCATTACCAAATATATAGATTATTCAGAACGAAAAATGGTTTTTGAACATATCAAAAATGAATTGGATTTAAATCATCAAATATATATTATTTGTCCTGCAATTGAAGAATCTGAGATGCTTTCTTTAAAAAATGCTACCGATGTATATGAAAAGATGGTTAAATATTATGATGGCATATGTGCAGTAGGATTAATTCATAGCAAACTAAAGCCTTCTGAAAAAGAAGATGTAATGTCAAAGTTTTCTAAAAACGAAATACAAATCCTTGTTAGCACTAGTGTAATAGAAGTTGGTGTAAATGTGGTTAATGCTACGACAATGGTTATTCTGGATGCAGATAGATTTGGTATTGCTCAACTCCACCAAATGCGTGGGCGCGTAAGACGAAGTGATAACCAAGCATACTGTTTTCTAATCAGTGATACTCAAACTCAAACTGCTATCGAAAGATTGAAATTAGTGGCCGAGAATAGTGATGGCTTTATTTTGGCCGAAGAAGACTTAGCTAATAGAGGACCTGGAGACTTCTTTGGAGAGAAACAAACAGGAAGTGTAGCCTTTAAAATGGCTGATTTGATACTAGATAAAGATATTTTAGATTCAGCAAATAATGCTGCTGAAAGCACTATGACATCAAATAAATTATTTGATGATAGAGAATATGAACAATTATTAGAAGTTGTAAAAGACAACTATTTTACAAAAAAAGAAATGTTAGACTAAGAAGGGGTGATTAAAAACTATGAATAGTTTTATTCCACAATTTAAAACATTTGCGAGAAAATATAATATAAAATATAATGATATTAATATTTATTTTCAAGCATTTACGCATAAGACATATGCTAATGAACATAATCTTCCTTGCAACGAAAGATTAGAATTTATTGGCGATGCTATTTTAGACTTTTTAGTTGGAGAATTTATGTACGAGTTATATCCAGATATGCCAGAAGGGGTTCTATCTAAAAAAAGAGCAAGTTATGTAAATGCTGAAGCCAATAAAGCTTATGCGATTGATTTGGGATTAGATAAACTTGTTCTACTCGGTCACGGTGAAGAAGAACAAGGGGGAAGAACTAAAGTATCAATCTTAGGAGATTTATTTGAAGCCTTTCTAGGGGCTATTTATATGGATACAAAAAGCATCGAAGAAGTTAGAAAAATCCTTAAAATAATTGTTTTCCCCTCAATAATGGACAAAACTGATTATCTAATTGATTATAAAAGTAAACTACAAGAACTAATACAAGCTGAAAATCGTAAAAGTGTGACATATGTTACTGAAAAAGAAGAAGGACCAAGTCATAATAAAACCTATGTTGTAGCAGTATTTTTTGAAAATGCTAAATTAGGTGAAGGAATAGGCAAAAGTAAAAAAGAAGCTGAACAGTCTGCTGCAAAAATTGCACTAGAAAAATTAGCTCATTAGGAGAATTTTCTATGAAAAGTTATATCGAACTAATACAAGAAGAACTAATTGATTTTAAAAAATTACTATTAGAAAAATATTATTTAATAAATATTACTGAAACTGAATGTTTAGTATTATTACGATTATATGAATACAGCAAAACTAAAAACAATAATCTTAATATAAATGAAATATGCCAAAAAATGAGTTTAGATAAAGATGAATTGAGTAATATTATTGCTGGACTTGTTTCTAAAGGTTTTATTACATTAAAAATTTCAGACGAAGACAATGGGAGTTTTTTAGAAGAGTTTTCATTAGAAGATACTTTTAAAGAATTAGCATATGCAATTGATAACGAAGAAAAAAAAGTCGATAAAGATAATTTATCAGAAAAAGTTAAAACAATTCTAAGGTTATTAGAAAAGAAGAATAATAAGTTATTATCACCTTTTGAAATGGAACTTATTCGTAAATGGATATATGAATATCAATATGATATGGATATCATAAAAGAAGAAATTGAAAAAACATTTAAAACACGAAACCCTTCGGTTTCACTAGTAGATAGAAACTTATACGCCAAAACAAGAGAAAGTATTAGTAGTGACGATGTTGAAACAGCTCAAGAAATACTAAAAAGGATATATGGAAAAAAATAAAGCTCTTGAAATATTTAATAAAATAACCGAAATGTTTCCTGATGCTCGCTGTGAACTGATATATAAAAATGCATATGAACTTTTGATAGCAACAATTTTATCAGCACAAGCAACAGATATCAGTGTTAATAAAGTAACTAAAATACTTTTTGAAAGGTATCCATCTCCATATGAACTAAGTAAAGCTGAAAAAACAGAAGTTATGGAAATCATAAAACCTATTGGTTTATATCGCAATAAAACAAATAATATAATAAAACTAGCCTCAGAACTTATAGAAAAATATGATGGCGAAGTGCCCAATGATTTTGAAAAACTCATAGCTTTACCAGGAATAGGAACTAAAACTGCTAATGTTGTTTTATCAGAATACTTTAATATTCCTAGGATTGCTGTTGATACTCACGTTTTGCGTGTTTCTAAGTGCTTAGGTTTTACCAAGAGTAATGATCCCAAACAAGTAGAAGAGGATTTAATGGTTTTATTTCCTCAAGAACTTTGGCATAAAGTACACTTAGAGTTACTTTTCTTTGGTAGATACTTTTGTAAAGCTAAAAATCCATCATGTGATAAATGCTTTTATAAAGAAGAGTGCCAAAAACATTTAAACTAAATATAAAAAATATCTTGCCAAAAAAAAAAAATATAGTAAAATATATATGTAGATGAAGAATCTTTAAGATATGGATTACCTTAAAGACTGAATATGATATATTTGCTCTCTTGAGGTGTCTTAAGGGAGTTTTTTGTTTTTTTGTGGTTATCTGAAAACGTTATCCTAGAAGGAGGTAATAAAAAATGAAAAAATATTTGTTGTTTGAGAGAATTATCTTTATTACCATAGTTCAAGACATATAGAATATGGTTTTATATGTCTTATGAAAATTATATTGATATTAAAGTTTTCAAATATGAAAGGAGATATAAAAATGAGGAAAAGAACAAATAAAATAATAATATTTTTAACTATTATTTTTTCAGTTATTTGTATTAATAATATTGTAAAAGCATCTGAATATGTTGATAAAGTTTATTGTAATGCTACAATAAATGATAATTTTTCGGATGAAACAGTGTCAGTTATTTTAACAAACGAAGAGTCTTTGAAGTTAAAAAACTACTCAGTTAATGATTTTGTAACTGAAAATATTGCAAATATAGGAATATCAAGAGTTATTGAATTAACCGCTGAATCGACTGAATTATTAAGAAAGCAACTTAATAATTGTGAAGAAGTTTCAAATACAGAAGAAATAAATACGAACAAATATAGAAGAATATTTTCATTATATTTAACAAATAAGAGCAAAGAGAATGTTTTAAATGTTATAGAAGAACTAGAAGATAGAGAAGAATTTAGATATGTTGGTGTTGACTATGTAGAACAAAATGAAATTTTTTCGTCAAATACTAGTTCAAGCACTTATGCAAGTAGTACTTTGAGCACATTATATAGTGATAACCTTGAAACTTGTAAAATAGAATCTGCGTGGAATATAACAACTGGTTCTAGTTCTGTTAGAGTAGGTATACTTGATACAGGAATAGATGGTAGTCACAATGATTTATCACCTAATTTAAGTGTAAGTTTATCAAGAGATTTTACACAAACTAATGAGAATGGAACACTTGGAGTAGCAGTTTCATCTTTACAAGTATCATCTGGTGAAACGCATGGCACAATGGTTGCAGGAATAATAGGCGCAAATGGGACTATGAAAGGTGTATGTAAAAATGTTACGATGGTATCTTTAAAAGTTTTTGCATATAATACGAATAATAACGCTGATTCAACTGTTATGTCATCAAGATTAATAGCTGCAATTTCGTATGCGATGAGCATTAATATAAAAGTATTGAATTTTAGTGGCGGAAGAATTGATGGAACTTATGTTGAACAAGAAAAACAAGCAATAGCAAATTTTAATGGGTTATTTATTGAATCCGCAGGGAATGAAGGAGTTAATTTGGATAATAATCCTACTAATTATCCAGTGTGCTATGATTGTGATAATATGATAATTGTTGGAGCTATAGATCAATCTAAACAAAAACTTGATGATGCAACTAATCAAATACGTAGTTGCTATGGAGCAACTATAGTTGACTTATTTGCACCAGGAATTGTGTCATCAACATCTACTAATAATCTATATTCCAGTGATATGGGAACATCTTTTGCAGCACCATATGTAACAGGAACTGTTGCTCTACTTTATTCACTATATCCTTCGATGAGAGCATCTGAAATTAAGAATATTATACTAAATAATGTTGAAACTACAAGTAATTTAGAAAATTATTGTAATACGAATGGTTATTTAAATGTATATGACGCAGTTGCATATAATCCTATATCAGGGTCAGGAACATTAAGTAACCCGTATATAATTAATTCAATTCATTCCTTTGAAGCAATAAAAAATCATAACACTGCTGATACATATTTTAAACAAACAGCAAACATTGATTTTGAAAACACCTCACACGATTTACATGAATTAGATTTTAAAGGCCATTATGATGGCAATGGAAATTATCTAATAAATATATCTTATAGTAAACAATTGCCATCGGGAAATGTTGTTGGTGGAGTGTTTGGTAAAAATTCTGGAACAATTGATAATTTAAAAATAAGTAGATTGACAATGAATGTTACATCAAATGGCGGCGTTAATGGCAGTATTGGGGGAGTTGTTGGTTGTAACTTTAAAATATTAGAATATATATCAGTATATAAAAGTACAATTACAACAAATAGCCAATTCTATAATACTGGAGGAATAGCTGGTGATAATTGTTATAGTTCAACTACTTCATACAGCGTATTTGGTTGTGTTCTAGAAGAGTCAACAATAAATGCTAGAGGATATACTGGAGGCATAATTGGATATAACGAAGAAGGCAGTATATATGGATGTTCTTTTGCTGACGGAAATATCAACTATGATCAGTATGGCACATATAATAAAGGTGTAGGGGGAATTATTGGACTAAATAAGGGAAAAGTATATAGTTCAGGATGCACTCCAACAGGTAAGATAAAATATGTAAGTGCTACAACAACTCAATTAATCAAGCCACGAATTGGAAAGGTTATAGGTGAAAACTGGTCTGGAGAAGATAATATTATAAATTGTTATACAACAGGAACAATAGATAGTGGAACACTTAGCGCTTCTTTAAATCAACTTGATTATGTTGGAACATATTATAATGGAAAAGTTGGACTAGAATATATTTAGAAGTAGAAATTATGAAAAAAGCTTATATCATTATATTACTATTTTTGATATCTATTTTGTGTCCAACAATTACAAAAGCTGATGTGATAGCCTATATATCAAAAGAAGAATATTTTGCAAATCTAAAAGAAAATTTTGGTCATAATTTTAGTGGTAGTTGCTCATATGTTTCACTAGAAATGCTTTTATTGTACTATGATTCATTCTTAAATGATGATATTGTTCCAGAACAATATGAAGTTAAAACTAGTAATAAAAGCATTTCACCAGGTTCATTAAATGATAAAGATTTATATAATTCCGATATTGCAACATATGTAGAACATATTGAAAGTTTAAAAGAAAAATCATTACATGCAAAACTAATTAGTTATCAAATAGAATATTTGAGAGAAAATAATATTACTGTAACAGAAAGCAATATTTCAATAAATACTGAAAGAAGAATAGAAATATTAGAATGCTACTTAGAAGATGTATGTTCTCTAACAAGAGATACTGATTATAATATTATAAGTCAAAACTTATCAAATTTAAATAATCCTGAAAGTTATGTAATAAATCAAATTAATAATTACGACATAGCTTTAGTAGGATTAGATTCAATAGATAGAAGTATATCACATGCGGCAATCGCATATGAATATACAAATGACAAAGTCTATATCAATTACGGATATCATTCTGGTTCTGTTAATACTTCGAGAGAAGATTTGACAGTTGAAAGAAGTGATGGTAGTATAACAGAATATATGTATACTAATGCAATGTCTATAAGCTTTAATATTTCACATAAACATTCCGATAGTTACAACATAAATTATAATTACAAGATTCATAAGACGTATTGTCCATGTGGGTATTATAAAGAATGTAATCATATATTTGGTATAGAAGGTAATACTGGCATATGTAAATATTGTGGAAATAATGCTGAAATATCGTTTACACCTATAATTATATCAGATCCTGGAACAAACACTCCATGCGGAACATATGTTAACTTATATGGAGGTAGTGATCGAGGAAATGATATAGTACCTGGTTTTACAAGATTACTTTATTTCGATTATAGTTCACCATCATTATCAAGATTAGATTATGATTGGTATTCAAGCGATGAAAGCAAAGCAACTGTCACAAAATATGGAACAGTTATGGGTGTATCACGTGGCGAAGTGTTAATATATGCATTTTTAAAAGACGATCCACGAAAAGTTGGAGTATTCACAATGAACGTTAATCCTGATTACTCAGGAGAACGATACTATTTAGAAATGACTACAGATACAAGACCAGATGCATCGCAAAATGGAACAGAAGTTACAGTATTAAATCAACAATCAGGACTATTTACTATTCATAGTGGTTATTCTAGAGCGTTATGTTTTGCTAGCGATAATGTATATCCAAGTATGAAAGATTTTATATGGGTTGCAAGCAGTGGTGTAACTATAAATGAAAATGGAATGGTTACAGCAGAAGAAGTTCAAACTGAAACAAATGCGGTTGTTGAAGGTTGGCATAAGAATAATAATAATGTACGGATAAGAGTTGTATTCACAATTCTTCCTATGAATTAGAAAGGAGTAAAAATGAAAAAAATTATTTATGCTTTATTAGTTTTATTTACTATTTGTTTATTTGGCTGTAATGAAAACGCTGAAATAAATATAGAAGATATTGAAATAAAATGTAATGAAGAGTATTATGTAGATGAATTTAACATTAATGATATTAAACTGGCAGTAAAATATAACAATGGCGAAGAAGAAACATTATCATTAACTAATACAATGGTATCAGAAAGTGATATTGAAAAATTAACAAAAATTGGAAGCCACGAAATAACAATATCATATAAAGACAAAGAAATTAAACAAAAAGTGAAAATAATTGATAAAATAATGGTAACATTTAAGGTTAATGATGAAATAATTGATGAACAAAAAATAAAAAAGGGAGAAACAGTATCATCTCCTAAACCAAAACAAATAGAAGGTTATAACTTTATTGGTTGGGATAAAGAGTTAACAAATATTAAAGAAGACACTACAATAAATGCTATCTACGAAGAAATATCATATGAAGTAGTATTCTTAGGTTTGGAAGGAAAAGAACTTGGAACGCAAAAAATTAAACCAGGAGAAAAAGCTGTAGAGCCAAAAGAATATGAAGAAGAAGGATATATCTTTAAAGGATGGGATAAAGAGTTTTCTAATATAACAGAAAATACAATAATAAGTGCTATTTATGAGAAAAAGGAATATGAAGTATCATTTTTAAACATTGATAATGAAATAATTAGTAAACAAATAGTTAAATATGGTGAAAGTGCTGAAATTCCAAATATGAGGGATATAGGTATATACAAATTTGATGGTTGGGAAGAAGATCCAACAAAAGTAACGAAAGAAACTGTATTTAAGCCTATATATACAAAAAACGTGTTAGAATTTAGTGAAGAACTAAGAGCACAATTCGTTGAACAATGTGATTTCGGTTCATATGAATGCTATGATTTGGAAAACGCTGAAATACTTAATGTTTTAAGAGATAAATGGTATATAGTATATGTTCCTTATTTATTGCCATATTTGGTCTGGAACCACTACTTTAATGGCTTTACTTATCAAGAAATTGGTGATGTTTATTTTGAATATTATAAAGAATATGCTGGTTTACTTATTTTATGGTCTCCTGACAAATCATTTGGAAGTGAAAAATGGTTACATTCATATGAACGTTATATGCGTTGGGTATATTCTAGTCCTGTTGTTGAAATATTAACTTCTGAAGAAATAGAAAGTATATCATGGCCTAAATATAAAGAAAGTGAATTACCAAACAATCCAAATTATATTGATGATATTAATGATGAAATGAAAAATGAACTTTCTAGCAAATTATATACATATCTTGAAGAAAAAGGAAAAAACATAGAAGGATTCCATGCACATAATGATGTAACATATTGTGGAACATATGATGATGTTGTGCTTTTCTATGGATATGATCCAATCCTTGTTACTGCAACATTTTCTGCCCATGTTTATTATGAAAGAATAGACGATAGAGTGTTAGTATATAGTAATTCAAAATGTGAAAGAATTTATGCATATAAAGATGGTAAAGTATATACTTTAAAAGAAGCCTATGATGAAGGTTTTGTTAGCTTTGAAACAGTATGTAAAATTCCTGACACTGTATACACATATTATGAAAAGGCACTATTAAATGATAGTTCCAGTGTACACTGGATTTAAAAAAGTTTTAATAAAATTAAACTTTATGTATAAATAAAGTAACTTAGTATTCTATACATAAAAAGACAAAAAAATCACCTCTATAGATTTAAAATAATATAGAGGTGTTTTTATATGTTTGTTAAGATGTTTGATGAAAATCATGAAGAAGATTTAGAAGACGCTATTAATGAATTCATTAATAACGATGGAATTAAAGTAATTGATATAAAGTATCAATTAGCTATAATGTATGATTATAAAGAACAGATATATTGTTACAGTGCAATGATTATATATGAATTAATTGAATCTGACTAAAGTATTTTGCTTCTTCCAAGGGAATTTCCGATGATTATTGAAATGTAATCAACTAATTCTTCTTTGGAAAATCTAGTACTTGATGAAATACAATAATTAATAAATTCATATATACCACCAGTAATAAAAGATACGTACAAGTCAATTGGAACTCCTATTTTGTGTTCTAAGTGACACTGAGTAATAAGGTTTTTAATAGATTCTTCCAAACAACTCTTTAACATATATCTTAAAATAGAATTATCTTGAAAAGCAAATATTGCTCGGAAGAAATCCTTTTTTTCAAAACACAAATCAATATAATGCTTAATATACATTGTTACGTATATATATGGATCATTTTTCACATCATATTGTTTACTCTCTTCAGCAATTCTATTCCGTATAGCTTCGTTTTCCTCAAACATAATGTTATTAAATAAATCATATTTATCATGATAATGATTATAGAAAGTAATACGATTTATGTTTGCTGAAGAACAAATTTCATTTATAGTTAATTTTTCAATAGATACAACTTTAATTAAGTCAATGAAAGCTTTTTTTAGTGCATCTTTTGTTCGATTAACTCTAATATCAGTTTTATTCTTATCCATTGTTTACTCCTTTTTGATAAAATTCATAAATAATTATATCAATAATTCAATAGTTTTTAAACTACAAATTTTAATTTTTGTTTAATTATGAATAATATTCATCAATTTGTACATCTTGTGGATTTATTAATAAACTCTAAATCTGGTTTTCCAAAAACACTTTTTTGGTTTTTGTATGTTACAAAAGAACCTTTTTGAGCGGGAATCTTTTTAACATTTTTGATTAAAGTATAATCAACACACACATTTGTACTTGTTCGATAAGATGAATAATAAGAAGCAATACATCCAGTTAAATATATTAATTCACTAGTTAAATTCTTAGTTCTTAAAATAACATGACTACCAGGTATGTTTTGAACGTGGAAGAAGTAATCATCTTTGCGTGCAAAGTGATTTGTAAGATAATTATTTTGGATGTTATTTTTTCCAACAAAAATATAATCATTATTTAAAGTAATATATGTTGTTATGTTTGGTTTTGCTTTTTTAGGTCTTTTTTGATTTGTTGACTTGATATTAAGTTCATCATAGATTTCCATTATATCATTGATTTTAGAAATGCTTAATTGGTTTATTAAACAGTTGTAATAATCAAGTTCATTTATTGATTTGTCAATCTGTTCCTTAATTAGTGTAGTTGCTCTTTTAGCTTTTTGATATTTCTTAAAAAAGTTTTCGGCGTTTTGGTTAGGTGTTAGAAGAGGATTTAAATTTATCGTTATGTTTTCATTGTTTGAATAATAGTCTTGAACAATTATTTTATTGTCACCTTTTTTACACAAATAAATATTTGATAAAAACAAATTTCCTATTTTTTCATATTTTAAATCTTCGATAGCCTTTTCTAATTCTTGTTTTTGTTTTGCTATTTTATTATTAACTTTTGATATCTCTTTGTTTATATAATTTGTAAGGAACAATTGCTCATTATTATCTGATTTATCTTTTTTTATATTTAGATAATAATATTCCAATAGTTCTGAAAGAGTATTAAAATAAATTCTTTCACCTTCTAGGTATTCTAAATCAAAACAATAGAAGAAAGTTTTATGGGCTTTTATCAAAACAGGTTTAAGGGACTTATTTATTATGTTTAAGTCATTTTTCTCTTTTATTTCCTCAAATAATAAATTTGAAATACCTTGATATATATTAAAAGAAATACCTTTGTTTTCTTTAAAAGGATTAATCTTTTGATCTTTTGGAAAACAGTATATAGCTTTTGGAAAGATATTTCTACTATCAGACTCAGAATTAATGTCTTCAAGGCATCTTTTGTAACAATCGATAATAACATTATCAGAACTAGTCAGAATTAGATTACTATTTCTTCCAAATAATTCAATAATAAGTTTTAGTTTTATTTCATAACCAAGTTCATCAAAGTGTGTTATGTCAATAATTATAATACGATCATTTTCATATTGATATATATCATTTATAATAGAAGATTCAAGGTATTTTTTTAATGTCGTTTGAAAGTTGTTTTTTTGTGTGCTATTAACAAAGCTCATCGTGGAAAGTCTAACATTAAGAGCGTTGCTATTAACACTTATTAAAAGATTTTTCTTTGAGGAAAGGGTTAAATATATTTCTGAAGCCGTAATTGTTCCTAACTTGTTTATCCTCTGATTTTTTATTTCTTTTAATTCACTTGTTAAATTATGAATAAAAACACCATCTAGCATTATTATCCCTCCTTATATATAAATTATAACATATTTTATTTAAAAGTATTTATTTTTTTTAAGAAATATGCTATAATTACTAAAAGGTTAAGGAATAATATATGAAACTTGATGACAAAGGATTATTAATTGTTCTTTCGGGACCATCTGGTGTTGGAAAGGGCACAGTACGAAAATCGCTATTCGAACGAGAAGACCATAATTTAGTTTATTCTATTTCTATGACAACTCGTAAACCTCGTGAAGGAGAAGTTGATGGTAAAGATTATTTCTTTGTTTCGCGGGAAGAATTTGAAAAGAGAATTGAAGAAGATAAGTTCTTAGAATATGCAGAGTTTGTTGGTAACTATTATGGAACTCCTGTTGATGAAGTTAATAAGCAAATAGAACTTGGTAATGAAGTTGTTTTGGAAATTGAAGTTCAAGGGGCTTTACAAGTTCGAGAAAAGGTGAAAAATGCTATCTTTGTTTTTATCGCTCCCCCTTCATTAGACGCACTATATTCACGCCTTAAAGGAAGAGGAACTGAAAGCGAAGAAGTAATTAAACAAAGAATTGAAAAAGCAAAAAAAGAAATTAACTTGGCTTATAAATATGACTATATTGTTATTAATGATACAGTGGAAAATGCTTCTGATCGTATTATGGCGATAATTAGAGCAGAACACGCTAAGACAGAAAGAACAATACATAAATATAAAAAACTATTGGAGGTTTAAAAATGAATACAAATGAAAATGATGGAATGAGATATCCTTCTATTGATAAATTGACAACAATCACTCATTCGAAGTACAAATTAATCGTTGCCGCAGCTAAAAGAGCTAAAGATATCAAATTTGATAAGGAGAACTTTCAACCTTTAGTTGAACATCCCCGCAGCAAAAAGGAAATTGGTATTGCTTTAGAAGAAGTTGTTGAAGGTAAAATAAGAGTTGAAGATAGATCTAATATCGAAAATTTATAAAAAATTTATTTTGAAGAAATGTGTATTGGTTAAAACTGATACACTTTTTTAGTAACAATATTTTTGCTTTTTGTTTCATATTTTTTATTTATTTTTTTTACAATTTATGGTATTATTATATTATGTATTTATATAGGAGTGTATTTATGATTTCAAGAGTTACTATTGATATACAAGCAAGCTTCTTAAGCGATGAATACGATTATATAATCCCTGATGAATTATTAGATTATGTAAAAGTTGGTTCACGTGTTTTAGTTGAATTTGGGGTTCGAAAAGTCTTAGGATATGTAATAGACATCAAAGAAAAAACTGATTTTAAGGGGAATCTTAGACCAATTATTCAAGTTTTAGATTATAACGCCGAACTTTCAGCTGAACAAGTGATACTGGGAAAACAAATTGCTCATGAAATTAAATGCTCTCTATGTGCTGTTTTATCAGCAATGATACCTCCTTTTCTTAAAAGCAAATATCGTAAATTTATATCAATAAAGAATTATAATGAAATAGATCCTCATATAGTAACTTTATTTAATGAGAAGAAAAAAATAACTCTTACAAATGAAATAATAAAAGAATATCCACGAATAAAGAAAGAAATTGAAAAGGGAAATATCAGTTTAGATTTTGATATTTATTCTTATGGGAAAACAAAAAAAATAAAGAAATATTTTGTTAATAAAGCAACTTCCAATATATATGAAAAATATACAGGAACTCGTAAAAAAATAATAGATTACTTAATAAAAAGACAAGAAGCGACAATAGATGAGCTTAAGGAATTTGTCGGATGTAGTAACTATATAGTTAAAGCCTTACAAAAAGAAGAAATTTTAGGTATAATTGAATATCCTGTAACAAATGTACAAAAACAAGAAAAAGTACTTTTGAAAAACAAAGAATTTGACTTTGATGGAAATATTATAAAACAAAAATATAATGAGATGAGCAACAAACCTTTCTTATTATATTCCAATGATGAAAAGTTTACTTTAGATTTTTATCTTGATATTTGCATTGATAATATCCAAAAAAACAAAAAAACATTGGTGGTAGCTCCAACATTAATAGCTTATTATAATATCTTCTATTATTTGCGCCGTAATTTAGAAGGATATGAAGTTATTAACTTTTCTAGTGATATGCCTAATAACGAATATTATGAAAATTATATGAAAGCGAAAAATGGTGAAGCACAAGTCTGTGTTTGTACTAAAGCAGGAATTTTCACACCACTTGATGATATTGGTACTATTATTGTTTATGATGAAAGCAATTATAATTATTTATGTGAGATGACACCAAAATATAATGCTATTGAGGTTCTAAAAGCAAGAGCGGTTTATCACGATGCTAAAATTGTTCTAACATCTTTTCCACCAACTATTGAAAATTATTATCACTACTATTTAGCTGATTATAATTTATTAAGATATGTTAAACCTTTAAAATACAAGGCTAAAAAAGTTAATATGTATAATGAAACTATAAATAATAGACAAGTTATTTCCTATGAAATGGAAGAAGCCATAAATAACGCTTTACAAAAAAACAAACAAGTGATGCTTATTCTTAATAATAAAGGATATAGTCAGAGCTTAAAATGCCGAAAATGCGGGAAAGTTGCCACTTGTGAGAAGTGTAATATACCATTAACTTATTACAAGGAGAAAAATGAGTATAAGTGCAGGTATTGTGGGAAAGTGCTTGAAAGCTTAGAATGTAAATGTGGTTGTGATAATTATTCTACCTTTGGTATGGGTTTAGAACTTGTTAAAGAGAAACTAGAACTTTTATTTCCACTATCTAATATTTTGCTTTTAGATAGTAACAATATGCGTGAATTTGAAGATTATCAAAATGCGGTTGTGAGGATTGAATCTGGTGAAGCTAACATAATTATTGGGACAACTAATGTTATTGGATTAGCACGTTTTGCAAATCTTGATATGATAGGTTTAGTATCTGTTGATAGCATATTAAATTATAGTGATTTCAAAGCAAGTTATTATGTCTTTTCTTTAATTTATAATGCTTTAAATAAAGCAAATGTAATTATCCAAGGATATAATTTAGAACATTATTCTATTGAATATGCGATAAATGGTGATTTTAATGGCTTTTATAATGCAGAAATAAAAGCACGTGAAATGTTTAATTATCCACCATTTTCGGAAATCAATAAAATAATTATTACAGGTGATTATAAAGATATATATTATTGTGCTAATTACTTTAAAAAAGTATATAGCAGTATCACTAAAACACAAAATATGGTTTTAGGACCAACTTACGTAAAATTGAAAAAAGGAGTTCAACTAATTATAAAGAGTAAGGATTATGAAAAACTATTTACAATAATTGATGAAGTGAAAAATAAATTTAAAAACACTTCCGTTGTAATAAGTTATGAAAGATATCCACGCTCATTATAAGAAAAAAATAATAATATGAATATAGTTTTTATGGGGACACCAGCTTTTTCGGTGCCAATATTAGATAAAATAAGGGAAAAACATAACGTTGTATTAGTAGTTACCCAACCAGATGTTTATAATCCTAAAAAGAAAAAATTTATGTATTCAGAAGTTAAAGAGTATGCTTTGAAAAATAACTTACCTCTTTTTCAACCTGAAAAAATTAGAACTGATTATCAGAAAATCATAGAACTAGATATTGACTTAATTGTAACAGCAGCTTATGGACAGCTAATAGGAGAAGAAGTTTTAAATCATCCTAAGTATAAGTCTATAAATGTACATGGATCACTTCTTCCAAAGTATCGTGGTGGAGCACCTATTCAAAGAGCTATTATAAATGGAGAATCAAAAACAGGAATAACAATAATGTATATGGCTAAAAAAATGGATGCAGGTGATATTATTGATATGCAAGAAACGCCTATTTTGGATACTGATAACCAAGATACAATGTTTGAAAAACTAAGTATTTTGGGAAGTGATATGATTAATAATGTTATAGATAAAATTGAAAAAAACGAAGTGAAACCCGTTAAACAAAATGATGATGAAGCAACTTTTGCTTATAATTTGAATAAAGATGATGAATTAGTGACTTTTGATAAAAAGGCAAAAGAAGTATTTAATCAAATAAGAGGATTAAATTCTAATCCTGGTGGATACTTTGTTTTAGATAATTTAAATATAAAAGTTTACGATAGCAAAGTAAGCGAAAAACATCATCAAGACAAAGTTGGAACAATAATAAGTATTAATAAAGATTCATTTGATGTGGCTTGTGCCTGTGGAACGGTTATATCTATTACCGAAATTAAAATTCCTTCAAAGAATAAAATGTTAGTTAAGGATTTTCTTAATGGACAGGGGAAAAAGATATTGCAAGTAGGAAAAGTTCTAAATGAGAGAGTTTAAATGACATAGATTTTTATGATAAAGAAAAGAGGATAGAATGAAACAAAATGAATTAAAACCAGGAAAACTACTAGATGTATATGGGAACTTATCCGAAGCTGGATATGCTAAGTCGTTAGTAAAAACATATAACCGTAAAGAAATAAAAGCTGGTAAAATGAGAATTAAAGAATGGGATTATTATTATATAGGTAATAATAATTATGGTGTTGCCTTTACGATAGCCGATAATTCATATATGGGATTAGGTAGTGTTTCAATAATGGATTTTAATACTAAAAGCTATATTACTAAAAGTGTTATGACCTTTATGCCTAAAGGAAAAACTAAATTTCCAAGTTCATCAGTTAAAGGTAATATATATTTTAAAACAAAAAAACTAAAGATTTCTTTTGAAAAAAATGAACATAATCGAATATTAAAAGGAACATTTTTAAAATACAATAAAGGAATGGATTTAAACTTTGAAATAGAACTTACGGACGAGCCAGAAGAATCAATGGTTATCGCTACACCTTTTGAGAAGAAACATTACTTTTACTATAATCAAAAAATCAACTGCATGCGAGCTAAAGGAAAAGCAGCATTAGGCGGAAAAGTTTACACTTTCTTCCCTGAAGAATCATTTGCAGTTCTTGACTGGGGAAGAGGTGTTTGGACATATAGTAACACTTGGTACTGGTCTAGTATGTCTAGTTTATACAAAGGTAAAAAGATTGGCTTTAATTTAGGATATGGTTTTGGTAAAACAGACATGGCAACTGAAAATATGCTGTTTTATGATGGTAAAGCATACAAAATTGATGCAATTACTTTCCATATTCCTAAAAAGAATGGCAAAGAAGACTTTCTTTCACCTTGGAAAATATCATCAGGAGATGGCATTGTTGATTTGAAATTTGAACCAATTCTTGATCGTAAAGATCATACTAATGCTTTGATTATTAAATCAATTCAAGATCAAGTATTTGGAAAGTTTAGTGGAGTATTGAAGTTCGAAGACAAAGAATTCATTATAACTGATCTCTATGGCTTTGCTGAGAAAGTTGTTAATCGTTGGTAAGGAGAAAAAATATGGCAAATGAAGTACTAAATCAAATAAAGAAAAGCATTAATAAAAATATTATTTCTAAAAATATTCATGTATATGGTTGGCAAAAAGAATATGATCACAAAATTATAACAAGTGTTAGTAAATATCTATTTGAGGACTTGCAAGTAATAGAAAACATTGCTCCTCTAACAAACGAAAATCGTGAAGGAAAAATCAAACCTAAATATTATGTAACAATTCATGATACAGGTGATGCTTTAGATACACATACAGCAAAATTCTGGAGTGAAACAGTTTACGCTGAAAAATGGGAACAAGGACCATATGCGTGTAGTTATCAATACGTAACTGGAAATGATGGCATTTATCACAATATTCCTGATAATGAGGTGGCATGGCATGCTGGTGATGGCACAGCCAAAGATTACACATTATATGTAACAGATATCGAAGGAAGTAATCCTTATCCAGTCATTACTATCAGCGAAGATGGATACTATGTTATTGATGGAAAGAAGTCACTAGTTTTAGCTCCTCGTATTCACAAAGAACACAATGGTGAAGTTATCTATGATAGAATAGCCAAAACAGAAGACATAAACGAACAAGGGATTTTATGTAAACTTATTGATGGCAAATATTACCTTGGGGAAACATACTATAGCCCTTCATATGGAAAAATAGCCAATCGTGGTGGTAATAATAATTCAATTGGCATTGAGTCATGCATAAATGAAGGTACTGATATTTATTTAACATGGCAACGAACAGCTAAACTTACAGCAAATCTATTATATAATAACAATCTTACTTTTGACGATGTAAAACAACATCATTACTTCAGTGGCAAGAACTGCCCCCAAACAATTAGAATGAATGACATGTGGGAACATTTTATGTCACTTGTTAAATGTGAATATGAAATGATACCTTACTTAAGAGCAGGTTATTCATTTAAATTATGTTCTATGACAGATAATATTATGCTTAATGGCAGAGTAAAAGATGATGCAATTAATAACTATAAGTTTATTATTGAAATATACAAAGATAATCAAAAAATAGATGAAATTAAATTTACTATATAGACAGCCAAATGGTTGTCTTTTTATATTAGTTTGAATTCAGTAAGAAAAATAATACTAATATGTTTTATTATAATAATTATTAGTTTGCCATTTACGATAAAAATATGACAAATAACAATTGTTAAATGATAACAGAACAAAATGAAAGCGTTGACATAACTAGCAATATTTGGTATAATTAAAATGTGGGGAAAACTCATACTCTAAGATAGTTTCAATGATTAGCTTATAATATGAATAATTTAACTTGAAAAACATTTTATTGAACTCTCTTAGAAAAGGGAGTTTTTTACACTTAGAACATATAATAAAAATAATAGGAGGTGTTATGAATGAAAAAAACTTATTTAATTAATATGGTGATTATCTTTGAGTATTTAGAAGTAATAAATTTTGAAAGGAGTGAAGAAGAATGAAAAAGATATTTGTTGTTTTTATAAGTTTAATGTTTATAATGTGTTTAGGTGGATGTGATGAAAGTCAAGAAATGGTAAATATAAATTTTATTATCAATGGTGAATCACATCTTGTGCAAATAGAAAAAGGATGTGTAATAAGTAAAGAAATGATACCTCTAATTAATGATAAAGAAGAAGTAGAATTGTATTATGATGAGAATATGAAAAATGAGTATGATGGCAATGTCTTAAATAAGGATTCAAAAATGTATGTAAAAACTGATATTAAAATTTGTGAAGATATTACAAAAAAAATTAAATCTAAGTATGTAAGTGACTATCTTCTAAAATACAATGAGAATGCATCTATTGATGAAGTTTATATAAACGAATTTTATGGAGTATATAATAATGCGTATGTTTTAATAATGTCTAACGATTACGTAGAATACTTTGCTGCAATAACTGAAGAAGTTATTTTGAATTATAGATTTATTTATCCTAATAATAATGTAATAAAGGTTTTTTATGATGGCTCATTCTACACATTAACAAGTGCGTACTTAAATAATATATTATCTAGAGATGATATAGCACATATATATGAAAAATTTGTGAAATAATTTTAATAGAAAAAAATTAAGAAAGGAGAAAACGCAGACAATAAATTGTCTACTCGATTAAATGTACGGTAAAATGAAGAGAATTTATATGTTGTTAAGTATGATGTTACTCGGAATTATGCTTGTTGGGTGTAAAAATGAAAAAGTGAGTATTGATTTTAGAATAGGAGAAACATCATCCATTGTTCAAATTAATAAAGGTAGTATAATTAGTAAAGATATTATTCCTTTAGAAAATAAAATTGGCAAAATTAGATTGTATTATGATAAAAAATTTGAAAACGAATATTGGCAAGAACCAATTGAGGCAGATTCCATTATTTATATAGAGGTAAAAGAAAAAATGAATTGTGAAGAAATAAATGATTTTAATGTTGAATATAATTTGAATGCATTTGATTATTTTGATAACGAAAATAAATTTGATGTTAATATTTTTCATAATAATATTGAGATGAAAAACTATTTTAATGGTGACAGATTCGCATCCAACGAAAGCATTTATCATTATATAGATGAATTGGATTGTTTTGAAGAATATAATATAATTCATTTTGCAAGTTGTTTTGGAACATCCGATACACTTGAGCTAACTACTGAAATAACAAATAACAAGATAATATTAAATTTCAAAATAATAACACATACCACATTAGAAGGTTATGCAGAAGAAGGGCTAATTATTAAATCATACTTTTTCTTGATTGAAAATGAAATATTAGAAAAATATGATAAATATGAATGTGTAGTTTCTTACTCAATCATTGCAAATATTAAATAAGTAAGAAAGGAAACAATATGAAAAGCATTAAGAAAATTATTATAGGAGTTTTGTTTTTATGGTTTACAATCTTTTTTACGATTTCCAATATTAGTGTTAAAGCATTCAGCGGAAACAATTTAATAAAAGAAATACAATATGAAGGTGCATATGAATTGTTTGATGAATCAATCAATAGTATTAATTTAATTAGTGAGCAATATCCATATACCCATATAAAAATTTTTATTAATGAACCCAATAATTTTCAAAGTTTAGAACTGGATAGACCTAAAATTAATGATTCTTTAAGTGTAAGCCAAGAAAAAATAAAAGAAATTAGAAATACGGTAAAGCAATTCATATATAATTATAATTTAGAAGTTGCTAATGACTTACAATATATTTTAGATTTAGATGATACAGTTATAGGAGAATACAGTTTTACATTAGATACAATAATAGAAACTATATCAATAAATGAAAATTATATTTCAAATTTAGAATATATTCTTAATTCAGATAATGATATAGATGAAATATACATTTCTGAATTAGTCGAGGCAGAAAATGAGATTGCAAGTATATTCTCGAAAATTAATGTTGATTCTATGATTAGTTCAAGTACTTATATAGGAAGAGGAATAAATGTTGGAATTGTAGAGGTTTCAGCTGTTCCACAAGTTAGTTCCTATCCTTCTGATTATTCTAATAGAAACATTGTTATTGAAGACGGAGTTTCTGGCGTCAATAGTCATACTGATCATGTTACTATGATTGCAGCAGGAAATAATGGAATTGCGCGAGGCAGTAACATCTTTGCTACAAGTACTTATGGTGGTGCTTCTAAATATTTACAATGGATGATTAATAATAATGTAAATGTTATAAATACGAGTTTTGGAAGTATAAATGAAACTTCAACTGGTAGTGGTACTTACACTAGTGAAGCAAAAAAAGTAGACCAAATTGTGAAAACTCCTTTATAACGATGGTAGGATCAGCTGGGAATAAAAGCACAAGCTCTAGTTTAAGAATAACAAGTCCTAAAACAGCCTATAATTATATAACTGTTGGAAATAGTGGAAGTACTGTTGATACAAGAATCTCAAGTTCATGTTACGCAGAATACTCTGGTTATGGAGCAAGTAAACCTAATTTAATGGCTCCAGGGACCACGACAACAAATGCACTTTCAGGAACTGGAACAAGCTATGCTTCTCCTCAAGTAGTTGGTTGTTTAGCTTTATTGATGGAAGAATTTCCGTTTCTAATTGCATATCCTGAATTGTGTTTATCTATAGTTACTTCATCTGCATCACCCATGTCTTCAAATTATAATGGCGGAAGTGGTATTAATATATATGATGATTCGGGACTACATAACGAAATAGGTTCGGGATTATTAAATTACGAAAAGATGAGAGAAGCGGCAAATAATTATGTGTCTGTAATTAGAAATGTAAACTCTCCTATAGAAGAGTTGAATGAGACATTAGAGTTTTACGCTAAAAAAAACCAACGAGTTAGAGCTTCTCTTGCATGGTTAGCAAGTGGGACTGATTCAAATAATTTTACAAATTATGACTTATATTTGCAAAGAAAAAATGATGATGGAACATTTTTTGATTTAATGTATGTTGATGGCTCTGATAATAATGTGGAATTTTTAGATTATTCGTTTGATAATAATGGAATGTATAGATTAGTTATTAAACAAAAAGAAATTAATGTTAAAAAAGATTATATTGCTATGTCCTATGTTTTAATTAATAGCTCTATAGGGGGAAGTTGTAGTGGGGCAAAAGTTGCTCATACATGCAATAATTATATTGAAACAACTGCAAGTGATGATTATCACATTATCAAATGTAATTGCGGATATTATGAAAATGAAGAACACAATAAGTTGATTGAAAATGGAATTTTAAAATGCGATAAATGTTCATGGTTTAATATAAATAATTCCTATGAGTTAACAAATTACAAAAGTATGATAAACAAAAATTTTGTCATTAGTGCTAATTCTAGCGACTTAGAATTATATGAGTTATATGAACTAAATTCTTCTTATACTAAATATTATGAAATTTATATTAATTCAATCAACAATTTAAATATACGTTTATATAACGAAGATTTTGACTTAGTTCCTATATTTGATTTAAATGAATGTGATACTATCTATCATTTTATATATCATATGCCAACTGGAAGTAAGTATTATTTAAGCGTAGGCTTTGAAAACAGTGATAGTGTTGGTATAATAAACACAAAAATAGTATCTCGAAATACAACATATTTGAATTATAATCAAAATGACATTTTAGTTAATACTTATAATGGAATTGATGATTATTACTATAATAATAAAATAGGCGCTGGTTTTTATGGGTTTACTCTAATAGGTACAAAAAATGATGGCACAACTATAACGTATCCAGCAGGTACAATAAAGATTTATAGTGATAGTTCAAAAACAACACCTATGGATAAATTTACTTTGAGTGGATATTCAAATCAGGCAGTGACGGGGACAAATAAAAACAGTATGATAGTATATTTACCTAGAGATGGTTATTTCTATTTAGGTGTAAATATGACATCAAATGGTCTAACATCACAAAAATTAAATATTACCTCTGTTGATTCACAAGAATTAGATTTGTTTACTTTATCAGAATCAACAAGTGAATCAATTACTATTCTAAGTGAAACTACAAAAGATGACTATTTTAAAAAACTTGACATTAAGCAAGCAGGTAAGTTTAGTGTTAATGTAAATTATTCTGGTAGTAAAGCTACTGACATACTATTTATATTAACAAAAATAAATTATAATAACTCATCAAATACCTATTCACTTACAACTAGAATAATTGAGTTGATAAATAATGACAATGATTCATATTCTACAACTCTTTCGTTAACAGATGGTACGTATTATATTGGGTACTTTAATAAAGATGATGTAAGCAATTTTAACGTAACATTTAATAGGCTTGTTATACAATCTGGAAGTTCTGTTCTTGTAACAGATTCTGATTTTGATACACTATGTGGAAGCCAAATAAACATAATTGAAATGAATCAAACTACTAAAAGTTATAGAGAGACATTTATTACTAAGGGATTTACTCGATTAATATATTTTGAATCGATTGCACCATCAACATCACGACTTGAATATTACTGGTATTCAAGTGATGAGTCGAAAGCAATAGTAACTGATTATGGTACAGTTCTTGGAAAAGATATTGGTATGGTTAAGATAATGGGGGTATATAAGTATGACCCATCAAAAGTATTTGTGAAAGAATTCACAATCATAAATGATTTAGGAACAACCCCACTTACTATTGAAAGTACTATAAAAGTTAAGTATTCTCAAACTAATAATGGGACGTTCTTGTTACCATTAGAAAAAGCTAATTGCCCATACCCAAGATTCCAAGATTATAGTTGGAACCTATTCATTCCTTGTCAGGAAAATAGTCCTAGTGTTATATACAATTCTTGGGGATATTTTACAATATCAGAACCAGGAAGTTTTACATTAACAGGTTCATATTATTTGAATAGTATAGTAACTGTTGTTATTCATGTTATTGTGGAAGAGTAAATTTATTTTGGTTTTAGGAGTTAGTAAAGAAAAAATTTTGAAAAAGGTGAAGATAAATGAAAAAGATATTTTTAGTATTTATTAGTTTAATTTTTATAATGTGTTTAGCTGGATGTGGTACAAATGAAGATAAAATTATTATAGATTTCATTATTGATGGTAAATCTTATTTAGTTAAAATTGATAGAGGAACTTCAATTAGTAAAGAGATAATACCTTTGAGTAACGATAATGAGTCTGTAGAATTATATTATGATGAGAATATGGAAAATGAATATAATGATGAAAGTATAAATAACGATTTGATTATATATGTAAAGAAAATGCCAGAAGATTTAGATGTAATGATTACAAAAGCAAAAAAAGATTTTTTTGAACAATATAATGGGGAGTTATTTACAAAAGAATGTTATGGTATATATGAAAACTCAATTTTTTTCTTCATTCATGGAGAAGCATTTGATGTTTCAAATCCCAAACCTGTAAATCAAGTTATAACGAATATTTATATTTATGGATTATCTTTTTCATATAAACATGATTTTACTATTTTGATGTATAATGAAGGTGAATTTTATGATCTATCAAATCCTTTGGCAATAGAAAAAGTAATGAAAGAAAAAAAATTAAATTATGAAAGTGTTCAAAAATTATATAATAAACATTTAGAATTAACTAGTTAGCAGGAGGTATTTATGATACATCAAATACTGAAAAAGTAATTGAAACAACTCAAACAATTAAATTATCTAATTTTGTTAATGGTAAATATAAATTAATACTTGATGAAAGTAATTGTCCATATCCATGGATAAAATACTATAACTGGTTAGTATCTACTCCTTGCCAAGAAAATGATATAGTAGTTACAATGGATGATTATGGCTATCTAACAACAAGTGGAGTAGGAACTGCTACACTAACTGGAACATATATAATAAATCCTAATGTAACAATAATAATTCATATTAATTTTGAGGAATAAATATGTTAATTTGTTTATATAATAAATCGACTTTGTAACTATCTTTATTACAAAATATATAATGAAAATAAGGCCATAATTTAGAGCTAAGAATTGTGGCCTTATGTGCGTTATTTATAAAATAATAAATCTTTGTGATAAAAATGCTATAAGCATTGACACTAGATTTTTGCACACATTATAATTTATAGCCAATAAGAAGTATTAGATGAATATAAAAATTAATTCTTTATGAAAAGCAATAATACAAAATTATTCAACGTTCTATGTATTGCCTATACTTAATATAAAAATCATCATATAATGATAGTGAAATAGAGGTGAAGAAATGGCAATACTTGAATTTGAAAATGTTTATAAATCATTTTGCAATAAAGAGAAAGAACTTTTGGTAGTAGAAGATATAAGTTTTAGCGTGGAAAAAGGGGAAATTGTTGCAATAACTGGTCCAAGTGGTTGTGGGAAAAGCACAATTTTAAATCTAATATCAAATCTTGAAAAACCTACAATGGGTTCGGTTAAAGTCAATGGTGAAATTGGTTATATGTTCCAACATGACCATTTATTTAATTATCGTAATGTTTACAAAAATATTATATTAGGCTTAGAAATAAAAAAACAACATAAAAACGAAAAACTATTAAGTGAAGTTGATAGATTGCTTAAAACATATGGTTTAGAGGATTTTAAGAACCGCTATCCTAGTGAATTATCAGGTGGGATGCGTCAAAGAGTAGCTTTAATACGAACACTAGCAGTAAACCCAGATATATTACTATTAGATGAACCATTCGCTGCACTAGATTATCAAACGAAACTAAATGTCATAGATGATATATATAAAATTATTAGAAGGGAACAAAAAACGGCTATTATTGTTACTCATGATATTAGTGAAGCAATTTCGATAGCTGATAAAGTTATTGTACTATCATCAAGGCCATCACAAATTAAAAGTATTCATAAAATAGCTCTAACCTTATCTACTCCAAGAACACCATATGAATCACGCAAGGCAAGAGAATTCAAGGAGTATTTTGATGCTATATGGAAGGAGTTAGCTGATGATTAGTTGTAATAATGTGATAAAAGAAGAGAAGAGGAAGAAAAGGTTACTTGTTATATATCAAATTTTACTTTTGTTTTTCTTTTTGCTTTTATGGGAAATATTAGCATATTATAAAATAATAGATTCTTTTCTTTTCAGCTCTCCAAGTCGGATATTTAAAATTTTATTTGTCTACTTAAAAAATAATACTTTATGGAAACATATTGGTATTTCAACGTTAGAAGTAGTTTTAGGTATTGTGATTGGTTCAGGTGTGGGAATAGTAATTGCTTCTTTGCTTTGGTATTCTAAAAAACTAGCTGATTTATTAGAACCATTTATGGCAATTTTAAATGCCTTACCGAAAACTGCTCTCGCCCCAATAATGATTATTTGGGCAGGAACTGGTGTGACAGGAATTGTTGTTGTAGCATTATCAATCCTTTTGATAATAACTATAATATCAGCTTTTAACTACTTTCGTAATATTGATCCTGAAAAAATAAAAATGCTTAAAAGTTTTAAGGCTACGAAAACCCAAATATTCTTTAAATTAGTTTTACCTTATAACCTTGTTAATATTATATCAATTGTAAAAATAAATGTAGGAATGGCCTGGATTGGGGTAATTGTTGGAGAGTTTTTGGTTTCTCGAGCAGGATTAGGTTATTTAATAATGTATGGAGGACAAATCTTTAATTTGGATTTAGTAATGATGGGAGTACTTGTTCTGGCATGCTTGGCGTTTGGTATGTGGAAGATGGTAGATGTTTTAGAAAAATATTTAACAAAAAAAAGATAAACTCAAAAACGTTTACTGTGTTGATAAAAAAGTATATATATGCTATACTATTAGGAGCATTATGGTGGAGTCTGTCATAAAACCTAAAAAGTGGTTTTATTATGCTATTAATAGTAATATTTAATTATTTTACATATAAAGATATAAAAATCCACTTGCGTAGTGGTTTTTTATATTTATAGGAGGAACAATATATTATGAGAAAAACAAAAATTGTATGTACTATCGGACCAGCTAGTTCATCTTATGAAACTTTAGTTGCAATGTGTAAAGCAGGAATGAATGTTGCACGACTAAACTTTTCTCATGGCTCTCACGAAGAACATTTAAAGAGAATAGAATTAATAAAAAAAGTACGTGAAGATTTAAAATTACCAATTGCAATTATGTTAGATACAAAAGGACCAGAATATCGAATTGGAACTTTTAAAGAAGGTAAGGTAGTGTTAAAAGAAGGAGATATATTCACTTTTACAGTTGATGACTGCTTAGGCGATGAGAATAAAGTATCTGTTTCTTATAAATCTTTAGCACAAGAACTTAACGTAAATGATATTATTTTATTAAATAATGGATTAATGAAGTTTGAAGTTATCGAAAAAGATGAGAATAATCTAATTTGTAAAGTTGTTATTGGTGGAACTTTAAGTGATAAGAAGAGCATGAGTTTTCCTAATAAAGTTTTAAAACAAGTATACTTAAGTGAAACTGATAAAGATGACATTTTATTTGGTATTGCTAATGATGTTGATTTTATTGCTTGTTCATTTGTATCGCGTAAACAAGATCTACTTGATATGCATGCTTTTTTAAAAGAACACAATGCAGATGAAATTAGTTTAATAGCTAAAATAGAGAATCGTTCAGGTGTCGATAATATTGAAGAAATATGTGAAGCGTGTGATGGAATAATGATTGGTAGAGGTGATATGGGAGTAGAAATTCCATTTGAAGAATTACCTGAAATACAAAAACAAATCATTACTAAGTGCCGTTTGCTTGGTAAAAGATCCATTACAGCAACCGAAATGCTTGAATCAATGATTTATAATGCTAGACCAACTAGAGCCGAAATATCAGATGTTGCCAATGCTGTTTATGATGGAACAAGTGCTATAATGTTATCTGGCGAAACTGCTGCTGGAAAATATCCTGTTTTAGCGGTGGAAACAATGGCAAGAATTGCTTTACAAACAGAAAAAAGTATTGATTATGAAAAAAGATTTCATATATCTGAATTCAAAATCAAAAATACAGTTGATGCGATTTCTCATGCTATTTGTGGGATGTCAATTGATTTACATGCTAAAGCAATTGTTGTTTGTTCATTATCAGGAATGACAGCAAGAATGGTATCAAGATTCCGTTCACCTGTAGATATTATCGGTTTAACAGTAAACGAAAAAACATTACGTAGATTATCACTATCTTGGGGTGTTACACCAGTCTTATGCGAAGTATATCCATCAGTAGAAGTACTATTCTATACAGCTAAAAGAGTAGCAAAAGAAAATTTCAACCTCAAAAAAGGTGATGATATCGTAATAACAGGTGGTACTACTAACGGAACAAGTGGTAATACAAATATTATTAAAGTTGAAAAAATATAATACAATTTTCTCAAAGCTATTATTCTAAATGTTTAATAGCTTTTTATATATAACATAAGAACAAATTTTCAAAAAACAAATAAAAATCCAATAAAACTACTAGTTAGTTTGTATTATATATGAAGGGAGTACAATATAGTATTAGTCATGAAAGATAATCAAATTAAACTTGTTGAAGCAGAAATAACTAATTTGGTAATACATTTAAAGAATAATGAAATGGAATATTTTGATGAATTCTATGAAAAGACCAAAAAAATCATTTTTCATTTTATTTATAGTATTACTAAAGATTTTGATCTTTCTGAAGATTTATTGCAAGATACTTATTTATCCTTTCTAAAGCACATAAAAAGTGTCAGAGAAAAGACAGTAATGAGCTATTTGTTTAAAATAGCCCAAAACAAAAGCATAAATGAGTTGAAAAAGAAGAAACGTGAAGAAAGATTAGATTATGAAAAAGCTGATGAATACGAAACAGAAGTACTTAATAATAGTGATTATAATTCAATATTAGAACTTATGAAAAAAGAATTAAATGATGTTGAATTTCAAGTAGTTGTTTTACATGTGATTGAGGGATTAACTCACAAAGAAATAAGTCAAATGCTTAAAAAGCCATTAGGTACAATAACATGGACTTATAATAACGCAATACGAAAAGTAAGGAGCAAAATTAATGGATGATTTAGAAAATAGAATTAAGAAAGAATTTGATGAATATGTTATTCAAACAAAATCATCAGAAATATTAACGAAACTAGAAACTAAGAATGGAAAAAGAAAACACAAGAAACTTATCATTTCACTATCAAGTGCTTTAACATTTGTAGTTGCTATTTTTTCCTTTTTATTAATTTATAATCCCCCGACAACATACATTGATCCTATTAGGACTACTTCAAATACTTTAAATGATTCATCAATTATGTCAACACTTTCTATGGAACTACGATGTACCAGTCTATTTGATAAAGTTGCTAGTAATCAAATTACATACGAAAGCAATAATAATGTAACTGAGGCAATAGACAATTACGATGAAGTTCATTATGCAATTGATGGTTTTTTTACTAATTCCTATGGAATAAAATCAGAGTTTTACCAAGAAGAATTTGTATATGACAGTGAAACTTACAATTACATATTCTTAACAAATGATGATGCAATTTATCTAAATAAAGATATTCGTAATGTAAAGAAATGCGAAATTGATGTGTTGTTATTTATCAATAAAGAATATTATGATGCAAAATTAGAAATCAAAGAAAAAGCAAAAAAATATGAAATGAATTTAGAATATTATAAAGACAATAGTTTAATAACTGTTGAGAAAGAATATTTTGATAATAAATATGAAATAAGATATGCCATTGATAATGAAGATTATGAAATATCACACATTTTAAGATTTGATTATGATGGCGATGATGCCTCACAAAATCAGCTTGTGTGTAATTATGAATGTATAATTGGTGAGCAAAGATTCCCATATATAATAACAAATATTGATGATATATACTCAATTATTTACAATAATCGTTACCAAATAATGATGAAAAAAGATAATGAAAAAAGAGTATACATTTATGAAACAGAAACAATTGAAAAAAAATAAAAATATTTCCAATAAAAACAAAATCTTAATTGTAGTATTAGTGTAAGGAGAAAAGAATGGTGTGCTTAAACCTATGTCCTAAATGCTTACAAGTTTAATAAATATGCTATAAATATATTGTATACCTTCGAAAATTTACTAACCCCTTTATCCTAATATTATATTTGGTAAACTCAAAATAGCACATTATTGAATTCTCCTTAAATTAAGATTTATTATTGAGTCCATAACATATTGTTGTGTAAACATAAATTTCCTATGTTATATCCTTTGGAATTTAACATATTCTTCCTGTTTTGAGTTACTATAGATTTAATTTATAGTAACTTTTTTGATAACAAAATTATAATTAAAAGAATATAATAAAGTAACTATGAAAGGAGAAAATATGTCTTTTGATAATTTTAGTGAATATGAAAAAATACTTTTAGTTAATCTTTTTCAAAGAGTTTTATGTGTTGATGAGCTTAAGGAAGGTGATAAAAACCGAATAAGTGAAATCTTAAGAGTGAAAATTAATTGTAAACGAAAATTTAAATTATCTTCGAAAAGTGATGAAGAAATAATCAACTATTTTAGTAAGAAAGATAATAAAATAAAGAAAATCATATATTATAATTTATTATATTTTTGCTTACATTATGATACATATTCATTAAAACAATATGAGTATTTACATACAATTGAAAAGTCGTTTATGATTTTAGATAATACTCGTAAAAATATATATCGTTTAGTTTATGAAAAAATAGACATTGAAAACAAAATAAAAGAATATTTAAATTGATATCACATTTAAATCTTCTTTTCATATAATAAGTATGAAAAGAGGTAAGAAAATGAAAAAAACGAAGATGTTAATACTATTAATTATGCTTCTAATATCAGTAACTTTGTTTGCGTGTCAAAAGGATAATAAGAAAATAACCGTATGTGAAGTTGCACATAGTGTATTCTATTCACCTTTATATGCGGCAATAGAGTTAGGGTATTTTGAGGAAGAAGGTTATGAGATAGAACTTGTTAATGGTAATGGAGCAGATAAAGTTATGGCAGCCCTGTTATCAGGCGATGCACAGGTTGGCTTGATGGGACCAGAAGCTAGCATTTATGTGTATCAAGGTGGACAAGAAAACTATGCGATTAATTTTGCCCAATTGACTCGAACAGATGGTAGTTTTATCATCGGAAGAGAAGAAGATGAAGACTTTACTTTAGAAAAACTTGCTGGAAAGTCAATTTTAGGAGGGCGTAAAGGTGGAGTCCCAGAAATGACTTTGGAATACGTACTAAAAAAAGCAGGCCTTACAGTTGGTCAAAATGATGAATCAGTACTCAAAGATGGAGGAGTTTTAGTACGAACAGATATTCAATTTGCGGCAATGGCTGGAGCCTTTTCTTCAGGTGAAGGTGATTATACGACACTATTTGAACCAACTGCAACAGCTATTGTAAATGAAGGAAAAGGATATATCCTTGCAAGTGTCGGAGCATTTGCTGGTGATATTCCGTATACTGCTTTTAGCTGCTTAAAGAATTATATGGAAAAAAACGAAGAAAAAATCGATGCCTTCACTCGAGCTATTACTAAAGGTTTAGCCTGGGTAAACAGTCATCAAGCAAGTGAAGTTGCAACTTTAATCCAGAAGTATTTTGAAACGGAAACTGTTACCGATTTAACTATTGTTACAGAAAGACATAAAACAATTAAGGCGTGGCCCGAAACACCATATTTAAGTGAAGATTCTTTGGATAATTTAATGGAAATAATGATTGAAGCAGGAGAGCTTAAAGAAAAAGTCCCATATGATAAAATTGTAACTACTAAGTTTGTATGAAAATAGAATGACCTAAATAAGAAGACCTAGATATATTCGTGGTTCTTACGCATAATCGGGTATGGCTAAACAAATAATTAATGAGATGATTGT